>NZ_CP181244.1:1278835-1598544 GCF_047837985.1 Neisseria sp. CCUG12390 | reverse complement strand
CAAAACGGCGGCAATGGCGGCCAATACGGTTTTTTTCATGGTGAACTCCTTCTTATTTAAAGTTGAAAGCACAGTCAATCACTGCGCTTCATATCATGCCAAACTTTGCCGGAAAAGACAAATCCAATGTTTCAGACGGCCTTCGGTTTAAGAGGTCTGGAGGCTGCGCACATCGATAAATCGTCCGTTGACCGCCGCCGCCGCCGCCATGGCAGGGCTGACCAGATGAGTCCGCCCGCCGTTACCCTGACGGCCTTCGAAGTTGCGGTTGGAAGTCGAAGCGCAGCGTTGTTGCGGTTCCAAGCGGTCGGCGTTCATGGCCAGACACATCGAGCAGCCCGGTTCGCGCCATTCGAAACCCGCATCGATGAAGATTTTGTCCAAGCCTTCGCGTTCGGCCTGTTCTTTTACCAAGCCCGAGCCGGGTACGATCAATACGCGCTGAACGTTATCGGCTTTTTTGCGGCCTTTGGCCACTGCCGCCGCTTCACGCAGGTCTTCGATGCGGCTGTTGGTGCAAGAGCCGATAAATACGATATCCACCGGAATTTCGTTCAGCGGCGTATCGGCTTGCAAACCCATGTATTCCAAGGCGCGTTCCATGCCGCTGCGTTTGACTGGATCGGTTTCGTTGGCGGGATTCGGTACTTTGCCGTTGATGTCCAGAACCATTTCGGGCGAAGTACCCCAAGTGACTTGCGGCTCGATGTCTTCGGCTTTGAAGCGGTAAACCTTGTCGAACTGCGCGCCTTCGTCGGAAACCAGCGTGCGCCAGTATTCCACGGCTTTGTCCCACGCTTCGCCTTTTGGCGCGAAAGGTCTGCCTTTGACATAATCGATGGTTGTCTGGTCAACCGATACCATGCCCGAACGTGCGCCGGCTTCAATCGCCATATTGCACAAGGTCATGCGGCCTTCCATCGACAGGCTGTGGATGGCCTCGCCGTCGAATTCGATGGCATAGCCCGTGCCGCCTGCGGTACCGATTTGACCGATGACGTACAAGGCCACATCTTTAGCGGTTACACCCGTTTTCAGACAGCCTTCCACCGAAATCAGCATGGATTTGGACTTTTTGGCGGTAATGCATTGGGTCGCCATGGTGTGTTCGACTTCGGACGTACCGATTCCGTGCGCCAACGCGCCGAACGCGCCGTGGGTGGAGGTATGCGAATCGCCGCAGACCACGGTCATGCCGGGCAGCGTCGCGCCCTGTTCGGGACCCATGACATGAACGATGCCCTGGCCTTTGTCCATAAACGGAAAATAGGCCAGCGCGCCGAATTCCTTGATGTTTTTGTCCAAAGTATCCACTTGCAGCTTGGAAATCGGGTCTTGGATGCCTTTGTCCCAATCGCCGGTCGGCGTATTATGGTCGGCGGTGGAGACCACGCTGTCGATGCGCCACAATTTGCGGCCGGCCATTTTCAGCCCTTCGAAAGCTTGCGGGCTGGTCACTTCATGCACCAAATGGCGGTCGATATAAAGCAGAACCGTGCCGTCTTCTTCTTCACGGACGACGTGGCTGTTCCAAAGTTTGTCGTAGAGGGTTTGTGCGCTCATGGTATGGTTCTTTTAGTAGGATGTTATGATGAAAACGGTTGATATGGTTTTGAGGATATTAGACGCATTGCCCCGTAATTGCAACTTATTTTGTCTAATTTTTTGCTTGAGGCCGTCTGAAAAATCAATTTCCAGAATATTTTTAGACAATTTGTAGAATTTTGAGCGATTGGGGTAACGGTTTACGAAAGGGTTGGTTACGGTTTACGCATATGCGTATATTGGATTTGAGGCCGTCTGAAAGTTTTTCAGACGGCCTGTTGTCGAAATTGCGTTTGCCGTTGGGAGACGGTGTGGTTTTGTGGTAGAATCATGCCCAATTATTGCCATTGGAAATACTGGAAATCATGACCGACGATACCATCCGCAACGACCACAAATTCGCCCTTGAAACCCTGCCCGTCAGCCTTGAAGACGAGATGCGCAAAAGCTATCTCGATTACGCCATGAGCGTGATTGTCGGCCGCGCGCTGCCCGACGTGCGCGACGGTTTGAAACCCGTGCACCGTCGCGTTTTATATGCCATGCACGAGCTGAAAAACAACTGGAATTCGGCGTACAAAAAATCGGCGCGTATCGTCGGCGACGTCATCGGTAAATACCACCCGCACGGCGATTCGGCGGTTTACGACACCATCGTGCGCATGGCGCAGGATTTTTCGATGCGCTACATGCTGGTCGACGGTCAGGGCAACTTCGGTTCGGTGGACGGCGACGGTGCGGCGGCGATGCGTTACACCGAAATCCGCATGGCGAAAATCGCCCACGAAATGCTGGCGGACATCGAAGAAGAAACGGTCAATTTCGGCCCCAACTACGACGGCAGCGAACACGAGCCGCTGGTGTTGCCCACGCGTTTTCCCGCGCTGCTGATTAACGGCTCCTCCGGCATCGCCGTGGGCATGGCCACCAACATCCCGCCGCACAATCTCACCGACACCGTCAATGCCTGTCTGAAACTTCTGGACGAACCGGAAACCGACATCGACGAACTCATCCGCATCATCCAAGCCCCCGATTTCCCCACGGGTGCGACGATTTACGGCTTGGGCGGCGTGCGCGAAGGTTACAAAACCGGCCGCGGCCGCGTGGTGATGCGCGGCAAAACGCACATCGAACCCATCGGTAAAAACGGCGAACGCGAAGCCATTGTCATCGACGAAATTCCCTATCAGGTCAACAAAGCCAAGCTGGTGGAAAAAATCGGCGAACTCGTGCGCGACAAGGTTTTGGAAGGCATTTCCGATTTGCGCGACGAGTCCGACAAATCCGGTATGCGCGTCGTCATTGAGCTCAAGCGCAACGAAAACGCCGAAGTCGTTTTGAATCAATTATATAAACTCACCCAGCTGCAAGACAGCTTCGGCATCAACATGGTTGCGCTGGTCGACGGCCAGCCGCGCCTGCTCAATCTGAAGCAGATTCTCGCCGAATTCCTGCGCCACCGCCGCGAAGTCGTTACCCGCCGCACCCTGTTCCGCCTGAAAAAAGCGCGCCACGAAGGCCACATCGCCGAAGGCAAAGCCGTTGCCTTGTCGAACATCGACGAAATGATTCAGCTCATCAAAGAATCTGCCGACGCGCCCGAAGCCAAAGAAAAACTGCTTGCCCGCCCGTGGCAGTCCGGCTTGGTGGGCGAAATGCTCTCGCGCACCGATTTGGACATGCAGATGGCGCGTCCCGAAGGTTTGCCTGTCGGACTCGGCCTGCAAAGCGGCGGTTACTTTTTGAGCGAACTGCAAGCCGACGCCATCCTGCGCATGAGCCTGCGCAACCTGACCGGTCTCGATCAGGACACCATCGTCAACGACTACAAAACCATCATGGCGCAGATTATTGATTTCTTAGACATTCTCGCCAAACCCGAGCGCATCACCACCATCATCCGCGAAGAATTGGAAGAAATCAAAACCAACTTCGGCGACGAACGCCGCAGCGAAATCAACCCCTTCGGCGGCGACATCGCCGACGAAGACCTGATTCCCCCGCGCGAAATGGTCGTAACGCTTACCCACGGCGGCTACATCAAAACCCAGCCGACTACCGACTACCAGGCCCAGAGGCGCGGCGGACGCGGCAAACAGGCTGCCGCCACTAAAGACGAAGACTTCATCGAAACCCTGTTCGTTGCCAACACGCACGACTATCTCATGTGTTTCACCAACTTCGGCAAATGCCACTGGATTAAAGTCTACAAACTGCCCGAAGGCGGCAGAAACTCGCGTGGCCGCCCGATTAACAACGTCATCCAGCTCGACGAAGGTGAAAAAGTCAGCGCGATTCTGGCCGTGCGCGAGTTCCCAGAAGACCAATACGTCTTCTTCGCCACCGCACAGGGCTTGGTGAAAAAAGTACAACTTTCTGCGTTCAAAAACGTGCGCGCGCAAGGTATTAAAGCGATTGCCTTGAAAGAGGGCGATTATTTGGTCGGCGCGGCGCAAACCAGCGGTTCGGACGACATCATGTTGTTCTCCAATTTGGGTAAAGCCATCCGCTTTAACGAATATTGGGAAAAATCGGGTAACGACGAAGCCGATGATGCCGACATCGAAAACGAAGAGGGTATCGAACTTTCAGACGGCCTGAACGACGATGAAAACGCCGAGGGTGGCGAGGTCGCAGTCATTAGCGGCAAACACGGCGTACGTCCGAGCGGGCGCGGCAGCGGTGGTTTGCGCGGTATGCGTCTGCCTGCCGACGGTAGAATCGTCAGTCTGATTACGTTCCCGACCGAGTGCGAACAAGGCGCGCTGCAAGTATTGACCGCAACGGCCAACGGCTACGGCAAACGCACGCCGATTGCCGATTACAGCCGTAAAAACAAAGGCGGTCAGGGCAACATCGCCATCAACACCGGCGAGCGCAACGGTGATTTGGTGGCGGCGACTTTGGTGGACGAGACCGACGATTTGATGCTGATTACCAGCGGCGGCGTGTTGATTCGTACTAAAGTCGAGCAAATCCGCGAAACCGGCCGCGCGGCTGCGGGTGTGCGTCTGATTAATTTGGACGAAGGCGAAACGCTGGTAAGCCTGGAGCGCGTGGCCGAAGAGCCGGAAGTGGATGCGGCGGAAAGCGACGCGAGTGAAGTCGCGGAGCCGGTTGCCGATATTGAAAACGGTTCGGTTGAAGAGTGATTTAAAGACATGATGTGATGTCTTTTTGAGGCCGTCTGAAAAGTTCTGTACCTTTTCAGACGGCCTTTTAGCGGTTGTCATCGGGGGTTGGGAAAAGGGAGATGTTTTGGAACAAGGCTGGGTGTATATATTGACCAATCGGGGAATGCCCCGTTTGATTAAAATCGGCTTTACGAAAAACCTGCCGCAGGAGCGGGCGCGAGAATTATACGGAACGGGCGTGGCTTATCCGTTTGAAGTAGCCTATCAGGTATGTTGCTATCACTACCGGCAGGTGGAACGTGACGTGCATGCCGGGCTGGATGGAAAACGTGTCAATGACGGTCGCGAATTCTTTGCCTGTCCGGTAGATGAGGCTGCAGAGATGATTCGCCGGTGTGCCGGAAACAATCTGATTTCGGCACAAGATTGCCGTAGTGGTGAAATTCGGTCGGGTGTGCGTGTGGACAGGCCGTCTGAACAGATGGGGTTTCAGACGGCCTCTGCCGATTGGCGGATTCGTCATTATCTTTTCGGCGGCGGATTGGTGTCGGCAGCGGTGTTGTTGTGTTGGCTGTGGTTTGTTGCGGCAGGTGAGAAAGGTTTGTCTGCTGGAACACAACAAGCCGAAGGTTATACTGCAAGCAAAATCGGTGCGGAAGACATCAATATGCGTGAGTGTCCGTCAACCGAATGCGGGGCGGTTTCCGTGTTGCCGGCCAATCAGAATATCCGAATCAAGCCTGACACGCGCACGGCGAAAAATTGGGTCTATGCCGAGTTTCACGGCGATGTGTGTTATCCCGAAAATTATACGAGAGGGCAGAGCTGCCGTTCGTGGGCGCGGAACAATATTGTCGAAGGTTGGGTATATGCGGATAATTTGGCCGGACAGAAGACAAAACCGGCCAAGCAGTCGGATTCGGCGTTCGATTCGTTGTTTTGATGAAGAAAAATTTGCACTGCCTGATAAATACGGTTTGGAGAAACGTGTCTGAGGCAGAGGATTTGCCAAGGTTCAAAGGCCGTCTGAAATCATTATTTTTCAGACGGCCTTGCGGTATATTGCCGGTAACGTTCCGCCAGGCCGTAAAGAATCAGGGCGGTCAAGCCCCAAATGTCGTAATGCTGAAAAGGCAGAGCCGGCGTGCAGATGGTTCTGCCTTGGTACTGCAATTCGCGCATTTCATAATGCCCGAGATTCATGATGAAATCGAAGGGTACGTAAAATACTTCGTCCACCTCGTCGGGATTGATTCGGATGGCCGGGCTGGCGGTGCAAAGTGCGGGAACGGGATGCACTTCGTAACCTGAAGGCGTGTAGTGCGGCGGCAGGGCGGGGAAGGTTTGCCAAGTCTGCGGCGGGATGCCGACTTCTTCGTGTGTCTCGCGCAAGGCAGTTTGCGTCAAATCGGTGTCTTGCGGTTCGCGGCGGCCGCCTGCCAGAGAAATTTGGCCGGTGTGGTGTTTCAACAGTCCGGAGCGGCGGGTAAACAATACCTGCCATTGCCGGTCTTTTTTCACTACCGCCAGCAATACCGCGGCGACTTTGAATTCCGCAGGGTTGATAAAACGGTTGCGCAGGTTTTGCGTGCGGCTGTCGAACTCATGGGCGCGCAGGAGGAAATCGGAAAGGGAAGGATTCATAACGGTATCGGTAAAGTGTTTGAGAGATTATATTACATTAGGTTTACGGTTGCTTGAATCTACAAATCAGGCGGCTTGTGATAAAGTTATGCCTAAACTGAAGGCCGTCTGAAAGCGCGGCTTGCGACATAAAGGAATTGTTATGTTTTTTGTCCCTTCCCGTATCCGTGCCGTGGCTGCTGCGGTAGTGGTGCTGTTTGCGGCGGACGGTTATGCGGCCAATGAAATCAAAGTTCCCTCTAAGGGAGAAAAAGAAGTCAACCGGCTGATTCAGAAGAAAAGCCGCTATACGTCTGAAGAGCGTGAAGCGGAACGTCAGCGGCGCATGGGTGTGATTGACCGCACCAATACCGTATTTACCCTGTTCGGCGGCGAAATGGCCTTGCAGAAAGGCGATGCGGGTACAGCGTTGGCAACTTATATGGTTTCGCTCAACCGCACCAAATCGCCGGAAGTCGCCGAGCGCGCGCTGGAAATGGCAGTCTCGCTCAACGCGTTTGAGCAGGCTGAAATGATTTATCAGAAATGGCGTGAAATCGAGCCTGTGCCGGGGCCTGCGCAACAACGCATGACATGGGTACGCAATCTGCTTATGGGACATGCCGACCAGAAATTAAGCGGTTTGGATGAAGTGTTGCGCAACGCTACGGAAGAACAAACCCAGCGTATCTTCCTGTTGCTGGCGCAAGCGGCAGTGCAGCAGCAGGGGCTGGCGGCCAGAGCCGGTAAAGAAGTGCACAAGGCCGCAGCAAAATATCCGGATATGCCGGAAGCGGCGATTGCCGATGTGATTTTCAGCGCACAAGAAGGCAGCGAACGCAACGCGGTGGCAGCCATGCAGCGTTTGGCCAAGTTGGACGCGGAAATTCTGCCGCCGACGCTGCTGACCATGCGTTTGGTGGCGCAACGCCACCCACAGATACTGAACCGCTTTTTCGACAAAACCGACACCGCCGATTTATCGCCGATGTGGCAGGAGTTGGAAATCAGCAGCCTGATTGCCTCCCGGCAGCCGGATAAGGCTTATACGCGTTTGCAGCAATTGCTGGCGGCCAACCCGAATGCGGATCTGTATATTCAGGCGGCCTTGTTGTCGGCCAACCGCAAAGAAGACGTTTCGATTACCGACAATTATCTGGAAAAAGCCTACAACACCGGCACACGCGAGCAGCAAGGCCGTGCGGCGATTGTCGGTGCCATGCGTTATGCCGATATGAAAAACTATGCCGGAGCGAAAAAATGGGTCAATAGGATCAGTGCATCGGAATATGTCTTTGACCAAGCGGTATTGAGAGCATCGATTGCTGCCGAGGAGGGCGATATGGCGGCGGCTTTGGCCGAAGCGCGCCGTGCCGAAAAATTGCCCGAGCAGCAGGGACGCTTTTTCGGAGCCGCAGAGTTGCAGCGCGTTTATCTGTTTGCCTTGGCACAAAGCGGCAAACCGCAAACTGCACTTGCGGAATTGAATAACATCATGGCAAAAGCCGCCAAGCAGCCGGATGCGGCCGAACGTTTGCCGGATATTCTGTATCAGCGTGCGATGGTTTATGAAAAATTAGGCCGCCATCAACAAGCCGTTGCCGATTTGCGCCGCTATAACGATTTGAATCCCAATAGTGCCGCAGGGATGAATGCATTGGGCTACACCTTGCTGGTGATGCCCGATGGCAAACAATATTTTGACGAAGCCTTCAGGCTGATTCAGACGGCCTACCATTTAGAGCCCGAGTCTGCCGCCATCAACGACAGCTTGGGTTGGGCATATCACCTGAAGGGCGATTCTCAGGTGGCATTGCCGTATTTGGAATACGCCTATCGCGAGTATCCCGATGCCGAAGTCGCTTCGCATTTGGGTGAGGTATTATGGCAGTTGGGGCAGCAAGAACAAGCCAAAAGGATTTGGCACGAAGGTTTGCAGAAAGAAGGCGACCAAGCCTTGCTGAAAGCGACCATGAAGCGCTTTGGCGTGGCCGTACCGCGTACGCAGCAACCTGTCCGTAAAGCAAAATAAACGATAGGCCGTCTGAAAAGATGAATGTTTTTCAGACGGCCTGATGAAAGTGACTCGGAGTAATGATGAAGTTTAAATTATATCTTTCTACCTTAGCAGTAGCGGTATTGGCCGCTTGTGCGCAACCTGATATCCCGCAGCAAGCGGGCTGGCCGGAAGCCGAAAATACGGGCGACTTTACCGCAGACGGCCGCTTGGCGGTAAAAGTCGAGGGGAAAGGTTCGTATGCCAATTTTGACTGGGCGTATCAAAACCAAGTGCAGACCATTAATGTGAATACGCCTTTGGGTAATACCGTAGGGCAGTTGTGCCAAGACAGGCAAGGTGTGTTGGCGGTGGACAGTAAAGGGCAGGTTTACCGCGCGCAAACCGCAGGACAATTAAGTCAGCAGCTGCTGGGCTTTGAGCTGCCGGTGCAATACCTGCATATCTGGGCAAACGGCAAACGCGTAGCCGATGCACCGTATCAGTTACTTTCAGACGGCCGTTTGCAGCAATTCGATTGGGTAGTCAGCCGTACAGTCAATCAGGCAGGACAGCCGCGTATACTGTTGCTGGAAAATGCAAAATTGAGCGTGCGGTTGGTGTTCGACGAAATGGATACCAATCCTGAAGCAAGCGTGCAACAGCAATGTGCCGCCCGTGGCTAAGAGGAGGCCGTATGAACATTGCCCAGCAGGCGCAAGCCTTTCCTGCGCCCGCCAAGCTGAATTTGGATTTGCGCATTACCGGACGCAGGGCAGACGGTTATCATGAGCTGGAAAGTATTTTCTGCATGGTTGGTTTATACGACACCGTTTATTTGGCTTTGCGTGACGACGGTAAAATTGTGTTACACACGCCGGTCGAAGGTGTGGCGCCCGAGCAGGATTTAACTTACCGCGCGGCTTCAGCTTTAAAAAAACATACCCGATCCGATGGCGGCGTGGATATTTGGTTGGAAAAAAATATCCCTATGGGCGGCGGTTTGGGCGGCGGCAGTTCGGATGCGGCCACGGTTTTGCTGGCCTTAAACCGTTTATGGCAATGCGGGCTGAATGAGCAGCAGCTGATTGATTTGGGGGTACGGTTGGGAGCGGATGTTCCTTTTTTTATTTTTGGCAGAAATGCTTTTGCACGGGGCGTGGGCGAAAAATTGATTGAAATAGAAGTGCCTAAACAATGGTATGTCATTGCCAAGCCCGATGTGCATGTTGCCACGGCCAAAATTTTTGGTCATGCAGACTTGACACGGGATTCCAAACCAAGCATAATCCCTGCTTTCCAAGCATTACAGCCATTTCGCAATGATATGCAGGCGGTGGTATTTCAGGAATATCCTGAAGTTTGGGAAGCTTATGTTGAAATGTCGAAGTATGGAAAAGCGCAGATGACCGGTTCCGGTGCCTGCGTGTTTGTACCTTGCGATAATCAGCAGGAAGCGGAAAATATATACCGGCAAGTTTCCAAAATATATGAAGCATATAATGTTGAGGGGTTGAATATCCATCCTTTGTTTCATGTATCAAGTGAAATTACTGGGGAGTCGTCAAGCGGTTAAGACACTGGATTTTGATTCCAGCATGCGAAGGTTCGAATCCTTCCTCCCCAGCCAATCACACCTTGTTGGGGAGTCGTCAAGCGGTTAAGACACTGGATTTTGATTCCAGCATGCGAAGGTTCGAATCCTTCCTCCCCAGCCAACACCCTTTATTGGGGAGTCGTCAAGCGGTTAAGACACTGGATTTTGATTCCAGCATGCGAAGGTTCGAATCCTTCCTCCCCAGCCAAATAAAAGCGTGTAAGTATTCTTACACGCTTTTTATGTTGTAAATTGACGAATTAAACCGTTAAATTCTTGGGGTAACCGATTATCTTGCGTATAATACCTGCCTTAACGTCAATGTACACAAGCAGAGGAAAGCAAGATGTTTTCTGAAGAGCTTTTGAATACAGGATCAGGTGGAAATAATATGGCTGCATATGATAGTTTGATGGTGTTTACCGGTAACGCCAATCCGGATTTGGCTCAACGTGTCGTTAAGCACTTGGATATTTCTTTGGGCGAGGCCAATGTCAGTAAATTTTCAGACGGCGAAGTGGCTGTTGAATTGTTGGAAAACGTGCGCGGGCGCGATGTATTCATTTTGCAGCCGACTTGTGCGCCAACCAATGATAATCTGATGGAAATTCTGACGATGGCTGATGCATTGAAACGTGCCTCTGCCGGTCGTATTACTGCCGCAATTCCTTATTTCGGTTATGCCCGCCAAGACCGCCGTCCTCGCTCGGTTCGCGTTCCGATCTCTGCAAAATTGGTTGCTAATATGTTGTATTCGGCCGGTATCGACCGGGTGCTGACGGTTGATTTGCATGCCGACCAAATCCAAGGTTTTTTCGATATTCCGGTTGACAATATTTATGCTACCCCTGTATTGCTCAATGATATTGCGCAGCAGCGTATTGAAAACCTGACTGTAGTCAGCCCCGACATCGGCGGCGTGGTTCGCGCCCGTGCTGTTGCCAAAGCATTGAATGTTGATTTGGCGATTATCGACAAGCGTCGTCCTAAGGCAAATGTTGCCGAAGTGATGAACATCATCGGTGACATCCAAGGCCGTACTTGCTTGATTATTGACGACATGATTGATACGGCTAATACATTGTGTAAAGCTGCATCTGCGCTGAAAGAGCGGGGCGCGGAACGCGTTTTGGCGTATGCTACACACCCGGTATTCTCCGGTGAGGCTGTGGAGCGCATTGCATCATCAGATATAGACCAAGTCGTGGTTACCGATACTATTCCCCTGTCGGAGGCAGCCAAAAATTGCGACCGCATCAGGCAGGTTACAATTGCCGGCCTGTTGGCGGAAACGGTTCGCCGTATCAGCAATGAAGAATCCGTGTCCTATCTTTTTAATGAAGAAGTGACCACAACCTTTGGCGGTATTTTGCTGCCATAACCATCAATCGTCTTAAGCTGGTCGCGGCCGATGACGATATTTTTAATCTAATTGGAGTATTTTTATTATGTCATACGAAATTCAAGCTACTGTTCGCGAAGCTCAAGGCACAGGTGCGAGCCGCCGCCTGCGTCGCGAAGGCCAAGTCCCTGCCATCTTGTATGGTGAAGGTCAAGATGCTGTGGCAATTGCAGTAGACCACAAAACCATGTACTACGCATTGGAAAAAGAATCTTTCCATACCGCTTTGATTAAATTGTCTTTAGACGGTAAAACACAAGACGTTATCGTACGCGATTTCCAGATGCACCCGTTCCGCCAACAGGTTCAGCACATCGACTTCCAAGCGGTGAAAGCGGATCAAAAAATCCGTATTCGCGTACCATTGCATGTTGTCAATGCTGAAAATTCCCAAGCAGTGAAATTGCAAGGTGGTCGTGTTTCTTTGTTGAATACTTCAGTAGAAGTATATGCATTGCCTGCTAATATTCCGGCGTTCTTGGAGTTAGATTGTTCTTCTGTTGTGGCTGGTGATATTCTGCATCTGTCAGACATCAAATTCCCTGAAGGTGTAGAAAGCGTTTCTTTGAAGCGTGATGAAAACTTGGCTGTTGCAACCGTAACCGGTAAAAAACGTTAAGTATAAGTAACAGAATCAAAAAAGCCCACATTTGTGGGCTTTTTTGTTAATTGACACCAATTGAAAGATAGTGGGTTAATGAAAATTTGAGTAGAAATACCTAATGCATTTCATTGCAAATGCCGTCTGAAAAATTTTGAAGCGGCCACTTTGCAACGGATAGTAAAAATTTTTCAGACGGCATTGTCTTGTAGGCATGAAATGGTTTAAATCAATTCCAAATCCGGCCCGGCATTCTGCGCACGGCGGCTGCGCAATTGGATGTCCAAACGCAAATCATGGGCAGAGTCGGCATTTTTAATCGCATCTTGGAAACTCACATCACCACGCTCATACAGTTCGTACAGAGCTTGGTCAAAGGTCTGCATGCCTTGTGCGGTAGATTTTTTCATTAATTCCTTAATGCTGTGAATTTCTCCTTTGTGAATCAGTTCTGCAATCAGCGGTGAATTCAGCAATACTTCCACTGCCGCGACACGTCCTTTGCCGCCTTCACGCGGAACTAGGCGTTGAGAGATAAATGCTTGAAGGTTAAGCGATAAATCGGTGAGAAGCTGCGTACGGCGTTCTTCGGGGAAGAAGTTGATGATGCGGTCGAGTGCCTGGTTGGTGCTGTTGGCGTGCAGCGTAGCCATGCACAAGTGGCCGGTTTCGGCAAAGGCAATCGCGTAATCCATGGTTTCGCGGTCACGGATTTCGCCAATCAAAATCACATCCGGTGCCTGGCGCAGGGTATTTTTCAGCGCGGCCATCCAGTTTTCGGTATCCACACCGACTTCCCGTTGGGTAATAATGCAGTTTTTGTGTTGGTGCACGAATTCAATCGGGTCTTCGATGGTGATGATGTGGTCGAACGTGTTTTCGTTGCGGTAATCGATCAGCGAAGCCAGCGAAGTCGATTTGCCCGAGCCGGTGCCGCCGACGAAAATTACCAGGCCGCGTTTTTTCAGGGCGATGTCTTTCAATACCGGCGGCAGGTTCAGACTCTCGAATTTGGGAATGTTGCTGGTAATGGCGCGGAACACCATAGCCGTGGCACCGCGCTGAACCATGGCGTTGACACGGAAGCGGCTGGTATCCGGTAGGCTGATGGCGAAGTTGCATTCGTTGGTCGACGAAAATTCTTCGATTTGTTTGGTGTTCATAATCGAAAACGCCAATTCCATGCATTTTTCTGCGGTCAGCGGCGTATCGCTCAGTCGGGTGATTTTGCCGTCCACTTTCATGGCGGGCGGGAAATTGGTAGTGATGAATAAATCCGAGCCTTTGTATTTATTCATATGACGCAGCCAAGAAAACAATTCGTCTTTGGCGTTGGGGGTATTCGAGTTGTCAAACATTGCGGTTTCTTATTCAAAATGGTTCAGACGGGTATTATAACAAGATTGTACGTTATATGCAGGTTGCACGGGAATAAAATAGGCGGTAAATCGCAGCATGATTTTATCGGCTCGGCGCATTCAATAAGGTGTAATGATTTTTCAGACGGTATGCAGACGGTATCGGGGAAAGTCCGGACTTTGGGTTATAATTCGCCGGACAGAATATTATGTGAAAGGTGATTGAAGATGTCTGTGGATACGGTGGCCGTTATCGGCGCAATGGAGCAGGAAATCGAATATTTGAAAGCCGTGATGGAGGGGGTAAACACATTCCGCTTCGGCAAATTTACCGCATATGAAGGTATGTTTTCCGGCAAGCGTATGGTCGTGGTATTGAGCGGTATCGGTAAAGTGAATGCAGCGGTGGCGACGGCTTGGGTGATCCATCAGTTTGCGCCCGACTGCGTGATTAACACCGGCAGTGCGGGCGGTCTGGGCAAGGGCTTGAAAGTCGGCGATGTCGTCATCGGTGAACGAGTGGCGCACCATGATGTCGATGTAACGGCATTCGGCTATGCTTATGGGCAGGTGCCACAGCTGCCGCCGGTATTTGAAAGCGACGAAACATTGATGAAGACGGCGGAAGCGGCGGCGCAGTCGTTTCAAGGTGCTGCCGTCAGCCGCGGTTTGATTGTCAGCGGCGACCAGTTTGTCCACAGCAGCGAGCGTGTGGCGGAAATCCGCAGCCGCTTTGAGAATGTGCAGGCCGTGGAAATGGAAGCGGCGGCTATTGCGCAAGCCTGTTTCCAACTGGATACGCCGTTTGTCGTGATTCGGGCGGTGTCCGATTCCGCCGATGAAAAGGCGGACATCAGCTTTGAAGAATTTTTGAAAACCGCTGCCGTCAACTCGGCGAAAATGGTTGCGGAGATTGTGGCTGCGCTTTAAAAAACCATGCAAAAACAGTAGATTTCCGTTAGAATACGGGACTATTTTAATTCTATCCGGAAGGCCGTCTGAAAGCTTGCCTTGTTTTTTTTCAGACGGCCTTTTGAAGTATCAAATCTTTTCATCACAATAACCTAATGAAAAATATCCGAAATTTCTCCATTATTGCCCACATCGACCACGGTAAATCCACGCTGGCCGACCGTTTCATCCAGTATTGCGGCGGTTTGGAACTGCGTGAAATGAGTACGCAGGTGCTCGATTCGATGGATATTGAAAAAGAGCGCGGCATTACCATCAAGGCGCAAACCGCGGCCTTGAGCTACAAAGCGCGCGACGGCCAAACCTACCAGCTCAATCTGATCGACACCCCGGGACACGTCGACTTTTCCTACGAAGTATCGCGCTCGCTGTCGGCCTGCGAAGGCGCGCTGTTGGTGGTGGATGCTTCGCAAGGCGTGGAAGCGCAGACCGTGGCCAACTGCTATACCGCCATCGAATTGGGCGTAGAAGTGGTTCCGGTGCTGAACAAAATCGATTTGCCGGCTGCCGATCCCGAGCGTGTGGAGCAGGAAATCGAAGACATCATCGGCATCGACGCGGTCGGTGCGGTGCAGTGTTCGGCAAAAAGCGGTTTGGGCATTGAAGATGTGTTGGAAGAAATCGTTGCCAAAATTCCGGCTCCGGAAGGCGATGAAGACGCGCCGTTGCAGGCCATGATTGTCGATTCCTGGTTTGACAACTATGTCGGCGTGGTCATGCTTATCCGCGTGAAACAAGGCCGTCTGAAACTGAAAGACAAGGTGCGCTTCATGAGCACCAAAGCGGAAACGCAGGTCGAGCAGTTGGGGGTGTTCACGCCGAAATCGGTGCCGAAACCGGAATTGAAAGCCGGCGAAGTGGGCTTTCTGATTACGGGTATTAAAGAATTGGGTTCGGCCAAAGTGGGCGACACCATTACCTTGACGGCCAATCCTGCCGATGAGCCGCTGCCGGGTTTCCAGGAAGTGCAAAGTCAGGTATTTGCCGGGCTGTATCCCGTGGAAAGCCACGATTACGAAGCCTTGCGCGATGCGCTGGAAAAGCTGCAACTGAACGACGCGTCTTTGAAGTTCGAGCCGGAAGTGTCGCAGGCATTGGGTTTCGGTTTCCGTTGCGGCTTCTTGGGTCTGCTGCACTTGGAAATCGTGCAGGAGCGTTTGGAACGCGAATTCGACATGGATTTGATTACCACCGCCCCGACGGTGGTGTATGAAGTGGTGATGAAAAACGGCGAAAAAATCGAAGTGGAAAACCCGTCGAAGCTGCCCGACATCAGCCAGATCGACAGTATTCTCGAGCCGATTATTACCGCGACGATTCTGGTGCCGCAGGAATATGTCGGCAACGTGATGACACTGTGCAACCAAAAACGCGGCGTGCAGGTAAACATGCAGTACATGGGCCGGCAGGTCATGCTGACTTACGATTTGCCGATGAACGAAGTGGTGATGGACTTCTTCGACAAACTCAAATCCACTTCGCGCGGCTATGCTTCGCTGGATTACCATTTCAAAGAATTCCAGCCTTCCGATTTGATTAAGCTGGATATTATGGTAAACGGTGAAAAAGTCGATGCCTTGAGCCTGATTGTGCACCGCCAAAGCGCAGTACACCGCGGCCGCGAACTGGCGGCGAAAATGCGCGAGCTGATTCCGCGCCAGATGTTCGATATTGCCGTGCAGGCCGCCATCGGCAGCCAGATTATCGCCCGCGAAAACGTCAAAGCCCTGCGCAAAAACGTGTTGGCGAAATGTTACGGTGGTGACATCACGCGTAAGAAAAAACTTTTGGAAAAACAAAAAGCCGGTAAACGCCGTATGAAACAGGTAGGCAATGTGGAAATTCCGCAAAGCGCGTTCCTGGCGATTCTGCAAGTGAGTGACAAATAATGGGTACGAATTTATTGTTGGCGGCCGTCGCCGCTTTCGTGTTCGGCGTGGTGCTGTATCTGAAAAGCAGCAAAGTGCGCGAGGAAAACGGCGAATGGAGCGGCGGCCTGCAATGGGGCTATCTGCTGATGATGATCGGCGTGTTCGGCGTATTGTCGTATTTCATGAGCTTTACCGCCGTATTGCTGGTGTTTGTCGTATTTACTGGTATCGTGTGGTTTGTGCACAAAGGCCGTCTGAAAAAAGATCCTGCCCATCAAGATACGGGTCATTTTACCGACTACATGAGCGGATTTTTCCCGATTATCCTGATAGTGTTCGTATTGCGCACCTTCATCGCCGAGCCGTTCCAAATCCCTTCCAGCTCCATGCGCCCGGGTTTGGTTGTGGGCGACTTTATTCTGGTCAACAAATTTTCATACGGCATCCGCACGCCGATTATCAATAATGTGCTGATTCCCACAGGAAAGGTCGAACACGGCGATGTGGTGGTGTTCACTTATCCCGAAAATCCGAGCATCAGCTACATCAAACGCGCCGTCGGTCTGCCGGGTGATGTGGTCGAATACAAAAACAAAATCCTGACCATCAACGGCCAAACCGTCGCCGAGCAGCCTGAAGGCGTTCAGAGTTACAGCGAAAATACCCGTGAATACGGCATGGTGGAGATTCAGGCAGAAGCCTTCAGGGAAAACATCGGCAGCCACAGCTTCCAAGTGTTGAAGATGGCCGGACAACCGAGCTTCCTGCCGCAAGGCGTGCGCGCCGATTTTGCCCACCGGGAAAACTGCGAATACGCGCAAGACGGATCGGCATTCAAATGCACCGTTCCCGAAGGCCATTATTTCATGATGGGCGACAACCGCGACAACAGCGAAGATTCCCGCTACTGGGGCTTTGTCAGCGACAAACTCATTGTCGGCAAAGCATTTTTCGTTTGGATGAACTTCGGAAACATGAGCCGAATCGGTACATCGATTGAATAAATAATCCGATAAAGCAAGGCCGTCTGAAAACCAAAACATTGGTTTTCAGACGGCCTTTTTTTAAACAAAGCACACCGGTTTTATTTCCCCAAGCTCAACAAGCCGGGGACTTTCAATAAAATCATTTCGTTATCATCTGCCTGATTGGGTAGGCGGCTGCTGGAAAAGGGCAGGTTATTGTCGTTGCCGACGATAATGTGTTCATTGTCTGCGATGTCGACATTTTCAATGGTAAAGAACGGGAAGACGAATTTTCCGCCACTTAAGGGCTTTTTGCTGATTCGGTCAGGGTCTTGGATATTGAGCAAATCGACATAGCCTAATTTTTCTACAAATCCGCCGGCGTTTTTCTGATTCAGACGGATCAGATATACACGTTTGAA
Organism: Neisseria sp. CCUG12390; assembly: GCF_047837985.1. Lineage (GTDB taxonomy): Bacteria > Pseudomonadota > Gammaproteobacteria > Burkholderiales > Neisseriaceae > Neisseria. The sequence goes on along the minus strand of NZ_CP181244.1, from coordinate 1,581,055 downwards.
TTTCGGAAGGTTATTGAAGCAACGGGCGGTATCCGTTTGGTTTTTGCAGGCGTATTCCGTGACGCCTTCGCCATTGTCGCGTTCGATTACCAATGCGCGCTCATTGTCTATCATGTTGAAGTCGCCGATGGCGTGATCGGGGTGTTCCAGCGGGTAACGCCATGTTTCTTTTCCCCATTCTTTCCGGTGGGTGTCGAACGATAAAATGCGGAGATAGGTTTTTCCTGCCGAATTTTCATAGGCATTTTTTGATTCGTCCCACAGCGGGCCTTCAAGCATGGGATAGAGCCGTTTGCCGTCGGGTGAGGCGGCCATGCCTTCGTAACCTTTCGAGCGTTTGGCTTGAAAGGTGATTTTTTCGGTCGGTGCGGCAGGGGTGCGCACTGCGTGATGGTCGGGCGACATAATGGTTCGTCCGCCGATTTGCGTTTCGTAAAGATTGATGATTTTGCCGTTGAGGTCGGCTTCAATCAGATAGGGGCCGAATTCTTCGCCTATCCAAATGCGGTTGCCGATGATTTGGAAGCTTTCTGGGTCCAAATCCGCGCCGGTGAGGTAGCGGTTGCCGGTGGCTTCATGGGTGATGTGGAAAGGAATTTTCTTGTCGGGATCGTGCAGGAAAACGGTGCGCTGTTTGTGGAATCTGCCGGACTTGAAGTCAATGCGGTATTGCGACAGATGCAGTATGAAGTCGGGAGAATTGGCTTTGCTGCCCGCGCCGTTGTCCGTGAGAACCCAGTAGCTGCCGTCGTTCATGCGCTGAATCCCCGAATGCCCTTGAACAGGCTGGCCGTCAAACGGCAGGAAAACGCCGGTCGGACGTTTATCTGATTTTCCCTCGATACTTTCGGGATTTTCAACCCGTGAAGACGTGGTGAATTTTCCGCTGTAACGCAAGGTCTCGGGTGCATCATGGGGCGCTTGGATAAAGGTTTTCGCAGGCAGTACGGCATGTCCGGCCAGTACGGCTTCGTGTGCTTGGGCGGATGCGACTGCAGGTGTGAATAGTGAAACCAGCGCGGCATAAACAAGGGTGGTTCGGTTCATGATAAGCCTCTGTGGTGTAAACGCACAAATTATAGGCAGGCTGTGTGACGCAACAATGACATTAACAGGCCGTCTGAAAACTGTTTTTCAGACGGCCTTTTGTTGTCGAACAGAATCAATCGGCGGATTTGCTTTTCAGCGAACCCAAATAAATCGCGGCCAGCGTCATTGCCGCGCCCAGCCATTGCAGGCCGTTGATGGGTTTGTCGAGCCAGAAATAGTCGATGACTAAGGCGGCGACGGGTTCGGAGAGCAGGAGCAGGCCGGTGAGGGAAAGGGAGAGCAGCGGAATGGCGTAGGCAATCAGTCCCCAAGCGAAACACTGCATGACGATCCCGTAAACCAATACCAAGCCGGCATCGCGCCAGGTGGTCGGGTAAAGTGCGCCGGAATCGAAAACCAGCGCAGGAATAACCAGCGACAATGCGCCGCCGAAACTCAAAATCATCATCAGCGGAAACAGGGCGGTTTGTTCGATTTGATGGGTTTTGCGGATAAACACCATCGACAAGGCCAGCATGGCGCCTGAGGCAATGCCGCTGACAAAGCCCCAAACGGCATGGGTATTGCGGCCGAATTCGGGGCTGCCGATGAGTGCGACGCCGGTTACGGCAACCACCAGGCTGAGCATTTGCAGTTTGCCCAAACGTTCGCCGAAAAAGAAAAAGCCGATGGCGGAGAGGAAAAAGATTTGCAGGCTGTTGAGCAGGGTGGAAATGCCCGGGCCGACGGCGTGTATGCTTTCGTGCCATAAGGCCAAATCAAAGGCAAGAAACACACCCGAGAGCAGGGCGGTGCAAACCGCTTTTTTGTTTTGCGGCAGCTTTTGGCCGAAAAAGCGCGTCAAAAAGAAAAACACGACGCCGGAAACGGCCAGCCGCCAAAAGGCGATGGCATAGGAACCGACATCGACGAATTTCACAATCAGGCTGCCGAGTCCGAAAATAATGCAGCCGACCATCAAGAGCGGTGCGGCGTGGGAATGTTGTTGTGCGGACATGATTTTTCCCGAAACGGTCATAGTTTAAGCGGACAGCAGATTGTGCCATATTTGCTTGTGGAAAAACAAATCATTGTTTTGCTATGAAGGCCGTCTGAAAACCGGCGGATACGGTATCCGAAGTTTTCAGACGGCCTTTCGTGATGGGCAGCCAGGCTGTGTTTTCAAACAGTTGCTCAGGAAACGTTGAATGATGTCAAGCCGCTCATCCGTGTGAATGTTTTACGCGGCTCGGTTAAGTTGAAAAAGGCCGTCTGAGAACGTGCAAGCACATTTTCAGACGGCCTTTGATTTTCCAAACCGCTTACAGCAAATCCTGAACCGCAGCCTGTTCTTCCAGTAATTCGTTTAAGGTCAAAGCAATACGCGCTTTGCTGAATTCGTCTGACAAATCCAGCCCCTGCACGATTTGATATTCGCCGTTTTCGCAAATTACCGGAAAACCGAAAATCACGTCTTCGGGAATGCCGTAAGAGCCGTCGGAAGCCACGCCCATGGTGACCCATTTGCCGCTGGTACCCAAAATCCAGTCGCGCAGGTGGTAGATAATCGCGTTTGCCGCCGAAGCCGCGGAAGACGCGCCGCGTGCTTCGATAATGGCCGCGCCGCGTTTGGCGATTTTCGGCATATAGACATCGGTGTACCAAGCGTCATCGTGAATCATTTCCATAACCGAATCGCCGTTGCTGGTGGCGTAGCGGTAATCGGCATACATGGTCGGGCTGTGGTTGCCCCAGACGCACATTTTTTCAACCGAGGTGACGGGGCGGTCGATTTTTTCGGCAATCTGGCTGACCGCGCGGTGGTGGTCGAGCCGCATCAGCGCGCTGAAGTTTTTCTTCGGAATATCCGGTGCGGATTTCATGGCGATGTAGGTGTTGGTATTGGCCGGATTACCCGCTACCAAGACTTTCACATTGCGGCTGGCGACTTTGTTCAAGGCCTCGCCCTGTGTTTTGAAAATCGCCGCATTCGCATTCAGCAAGTCCGAACGCTCCATGCCCTGAGTGCGGGGGCGCGCACCGATCAGAATCGCGATGTCCGCGTCTTTAAACGCGACTTCGGGGTCGTCTGTGGCAAAAACGTCCAGCAGCAGCGGAAACGCGCAATCGTGCATTTCCATCATCACGCCGCGTAAGGCCTGTTGCGCATGGGGCAAATCCAGCAGCTGCAAAATCATCGGCTGGTCGCGTCCGAGCATAATGCCGCCGGCAATGCGGAACAGGGTGGCGTAGGCGATTTGTCCGGCCGCACCGGTAACGGCAATGCGGACAGGGGGGTTCAAAGTCATCGTATTCTCCGTAAGGAAGGCAAATTTTATCGAACGCGCATTATAACAAAGTCTTATTGCAACAATATGGCAAAAGTCGGGCATTTTCACAAACATACAAAAGGCCGTCTGAAAAGCCACACAATGTTCCGGCTTTTCAGACGGCCTTTGCGCCATCATCATTCGCAATTCAGGTTTTTCACTTTTTCCGAAAAATCATGCAATGCGATTTCGCACATTTTCACCCGCTGTTTTTCATCGGCAGCAGGCAGCGACTGACGCAGGAAAGTCGTGTTGCCGCTTTGGAACAAAGCCTTTTTCTCTCCGGCCTTGCGGTAACACGCCTCCGCACGTTTGAAATATTGCTGGCAGACAGGCGGCAGTTCTTCAAAAGACAAGGGCCGGTGTTTGTGCATACTGCGCGCCGAAACCGCCGAAGCCGAAAGCAATGCCGCCGACAGCAGCAGCCATTTAAAAACATGGTTCATGATGCGTCCTCAAAAGAAATCAACCCCGTCATTATAAAATGGCCATGCCGCAAAATCAGAACGGAATGCAGTAAGTTTGATAAAAGATAAATGAGGCCGTCTGAAAACTTTCAGACGGCCGCCAAATTTCCGAAAAATAAAAAGCAGCCGGACAGTCTGTCCGGCTGCTTTTGCCGATAATTGGTCGGAATGAGAGGATTCGAACCTCCGACCCCCTGCACCCCATGCAGGTGCGCTACCAGGCTGCGCTACATTCCGATTGAAGAATGGCGATTATAAGCATTCTTCGGCCTTTTTGCAAATGCAGATTCTGCTGTAAAAGTTTTCTGCGGCGGCTTGGGAGGAACCCCGAGTCAGGCAATGCATGATCCGCCTGAATATTCAGCCAAACCTTCGACTTCAGGATGAAAATCTTTTTAAAAGAAGATTTTCAGACGGCCTTTTTGTTTTTTGCGTCAAAACGTCATTTTGCTGCGGATGCGGCGGATGCCGGAACAGTCGTGCTTGCAGGTACCGGAGCTGAAGCAGGTGCTGCCTGCGATGCGCCTTGTGCCGCAGGTTGCACGGCTGAAGCAGTGGCAGGCCGGGCGTTTTCTGCCGGTGTTGTGGCGGCAGGAGCGTTTGATACCGGTTTGTCCGTCATGCTGCCGCCGAATGTGGTTTTGAACCACAGCACAATGCTGTCCCAAATACGGCTGAACCAGCTGCCTTCGGCGACATTGTTGAGCGCGACCACTTCTTTTTCGGCAACAACTTCATTGTCTTTCATGAGTTTGAGTTTGCCTAAGACTTGGCCTTTTTCAATCGGAGCCAAAACGGGCTGAACGGTTTCTAAAATCGGTTTCAGGCTTCGGCCGGTGTCGTGGGGAATGGTGACATAGGTCTCATCGACAAAGCCGACATTGACGGCTTTGGTTGCCCCTTTGTAAACCCTGACTTGGGAAATGGCTTCGTCGGCATTGTAAAGCTTAGGCGTGTCAAAGGCCTGCAAAGCCCAGTTCAACAATTTTCCGCTTTCGGATGCGCGCGCTTCGGTGGACTCGGTGCCGACCACTATTGACACGATGCGGCGGCCGTTGCGGTTGCTGGAGGCGGCCAGGTTGTAGCCTGCGCTTTCGGTATGGCCGGTCTTCAGGCCGTCGACGCTGGAATCGCGGTAGAGCAGCAGGTTGCGGTTGGGCTGTTCGATGTTGTTGTATTTAAATGATTTAATGGAAAATATGGGGTAATATTTCGGGAAATCTTTAATCAGCGCGGCTGACAATACGGCTAAATCGTTGACGGTCGAAACGTGGCCGTCTGAAGACAATCCGGTCGGATTTTTGAAATGGGTGTTCGTCATGCCCAAAAGCTTGGCTTCTTCGTTCATCTGTTTGACGAATTCGTCCACCGAGCCGTTACCCATGGCTTCGGCTAAGGTGATGGCCGCATCGTTACCCGACTGTACAATCATGCCCTTGATGAGGTCGCTGACGCTGGCCGGTACTTTCGGGTTCAGAAACATGCGCGAGCCTTCGATTTTCCAGCCTGCGTCTGAAACAGTCAGCATCTGGTCGGCTTTCAACGTGCCGTTTTCCAAGGCTTTGAACGTCAGATAGGCGGTCATCATTTTGGTTAACGAGGCCGGTTCGATTTGGGTATCGGGGTTGTTGGACGCCAAAATCTGGTTGCTGTGCAGATCTTTGACGATATAGGCGGTAGCCGCGATTTCCGGTTTTGCCGTCGGGCTGTTGATGCTCGGCATTAAAAGTTCGGGCTGGGAGGAGGAGGCTGCTTGGCCGGCCGGTGCGGATGCCGCATTGGCTGCCTGTTGCGGTGCGGCGAGGGAAGGTGTGCTTAATAAAGCGGCCAGGGTCAGGCTGAATAGCGTTTTTTTCATAACAAAGGTGTATCAATATCTGTTGCGTAATGCGTGAAAAAGGCCGTCTGAAAACCATCGTGAAGCTGCGCTGGCAGCAGTTTGAAAATCGGTAACCGCAAGAAGGCGGCGGTTTGGACGGCCGGGGAAAGGGCAGCCGCACATTATACCGTTTCAGGCTTGATTTGCTAAGATTTTTCTTGATTTCAGACGGCCTGAAGGGTATGGTTTTACCTTTTCGCTGTTTTGTTGGCAAAGTTTGACGGTTTTGTCGGGAAAATCAGCGTGATGATTCGTTAAATGATTGATTGTAAATAGATACGCTTATGAATACCCGCCCATCTTATTCCGATTATCTGATTCGTATCTTGACCGCTTCCGTGTACGATGTTGCGGTGGAGACCCCGTTGGAACCTGCTCGCGGTTTGTCAGGCCGTCTGAAAAACAATATTCTGCTCAAACGCGAGGATTTGCAGCCGGTATTTTCATTCAAGATTCGCGGTGCGTATAACAAAATGGCGAAACTGCCTAAAGAGGCTTTGGCTTGCGGTGTGATTGCGGCTTCGGCGGGCAACCATGCGCAGGGGGTGGCTTTGTCGGCGCACCGTTTGGGCTGCCGTGCGGTCATCGTGATGCCGGAAACCACGCCGCAAATCAAAATCGATGCGGTAAAAAACCGTGGCGGCGAAGTGGTGCTGAAAGGTGTGTCGTATAACGATGCTTATGATTATGCGATGGAATTGGCCGCAAAAGAGAACCTGACCTACATCGCGCCGTTTGACGATCCGGACGTGATTGCCGGTCAAGGGACGGTGGGCATGGAAATCGTGCGCCAGCGTGCGGACAAAATCGATGCCGTGTTCGTGCCGATCGGCGGCGGTGGTTTGGCGGCGGGCGTGGCGGCGTTCATCAAACAGGTGCGCCCCGACATTAAGGTCATCGGCGTGCAGACCGATGATTCTTGCTGCATGAAGCAGTCGATTGAGGAAGGAAAAATCGTGCCGCTGAAAGATGTCGGCCTGTTTTCAGACGGCACGGCGGTGAAAGTGGTGGGCGACGAAACGTTCCGCCTGTGCAAAGAGTTGCTCGACGGCGTGATTACGGTCGATACCGATGCGGTTTGCGGCGCGATTAAAGATATTTTCGACGATACGCGCAGCATTATGGAGCCGGCAGGCGCGCTGGCATTGGCGGGTTTGAAAGCCTATATCGCCCGCAACGGCGTGCAAAACCAGACATTGGTTGCGGTGACCAGCGGTGCGAACATGAATTTCCACCGCCTGCGCCATGTGTCCGAACGCAGCGAGTTGGGCGAGGGTAACGAAGGTATTTTTGCGGTCACCATTCCGGAGGAGCCGGGCAGTTTCCGCAAATTTATCGATTTGCTGGGCAACCGCAACATCACCGAATTCAACTACCGCTACGGCAATGAAAACAAAGCCCATGTTTTCGTCGGCCTGCAAACCGCCGGTTCGCGCGATTTGGCCATTATCCATGAGCTGCTTAACGATGCCGGCTTGCCGAATGTGGATTTGACCAATGATGAAATTTCCAAAATCCACATCCGCTATATGGTGGGCGGGCGTACCGACAAAGTGAAAAACGAACGTTTGGTGAGCTTTGAATTTCCCGAGCGGCCGGGTGCGTTGGCGCGTTTTCTGAACCACATGCAGGGCGGTTGGAACATTACTTTGTTCCACTACCGCAACCACGGTGCGGACTATGGCCGTATTTTAGTGGGGATTGATGTACCGCCCGAGGATGAAACCGAATTTGCCCAATTTTTAGACAGCTTGGGGTATGTGTATCAGGATGAAACGGATAACCAGGCTTATCAATTGTTTTTGGCTTAAACAAAACAGAGGCCGTCTGAATTTTTTCAGACGGCCTCTGTTTTGTTCGGCTTTATCAAACCTGCCAATCGATTTCGGCCAAACCGTGCGCCTTTAAATACGCATTGGTTTGCGAGAAATGCCTGCAGCCGAAAAAACCGCGATAGGCAGAAAGCGGCGAAGGGTGCGGCGCAGTCAAGACCAGATGGCGGCTGCGGTCGATAAACGCGCCTTTTTTCTGAGCGTGGCTGCCCCATAATAGGAAGACGATGTGTTCGCGGTGTTCGTTCAGTTGCGCAATCACGCAGTCGGTAAACTGTTCCCACCCCAAAGATGCGTGCGAATGCGCTTGTCCGGCGCGTACGGTCAACACCGTGTTGAGTAACAAAACACCTTGTTCTGCCCAATGCTGCAAATAACCGTGCCGGGGTATTTGAAAGCCTTCGATGTCGTCGGCCAATTCTTTGTAAATATTCACGAGCGAGGGCGGAATCTGGACATCCGGCCGCACCGAAAAAGACAAGCCGTGCGCCTGCCCCGCGCCGTGATAAGGATCTTGTCCCAAAATCACCACTTTGACCTGATTGAATTCGGTCGCCTTGAACGCATTGAACACATCTTCTGCCGGCGGATAAATTATCCGTCCGAACTGCCTTTCCTTTTTAACGGTATCGATGATGTGTCGGAAATAGGGCTGCTCCTTTTCCGCACCGATTGCTTCGCGCCATGTCTGCATGGTCATTTTCCTTTAAAAAGAATTGCTTCGGATTATAACATTTTTTCAGACGGCCTTTGACGGGTGTGTATGCCCGAATGCAGAAGCGGATAATCCTGACTAAAGATTATCCGCTTCTCTCTAAGGTTGAACCTTATGGCGCAGGCTGCTGTACGGCCAGTTTTTCCTGTCGGTAGGCTTCTGCCATTTCGCGTTCGCGTTTGGTGGCTTGGCGCATAATCCAATAGTTACCGAGAATCACCAGTGTGCCGATAACGGCAATAAAGATGGTCGCCAATACGTTCATCTGCGGATCCAAGCCTAATTTGATTTTGGAGAAAATCACTTGCGGCAGGGTGGAGGAACCCGGGCCGGACAGGAATGAGGTAATCACCAAATCATCCAGCGACAGGGTAATGCCCAGCAGGAAGCCGGAAGCAATCGCAGGGGCAATCAGCGGCAGGGTAATCACAAAGAAGATTTTCAGCGGACGCGCGCCCAAATCCATCGCAGCTTCTTCCAGCGACTGATCCAGTTCAATCAGACGCGAGCGGATGACCACCGTGATATAAGCCATACACAGGGTAGTGTGACCTAAGAAAATGGTGAAAAAGCCGCGGTCGAAGTAGAGTGCCTGAAGCCATTCGCTGTTTTGCAGGAACATCTGCACCTGAATAATCAGCAGCAGCATCGACAAACCGGTAATCACGTCCGGCATCACCATCGGAGCGGAAACCATGCCCGCAAACAGGGTATTGCCGCGGAAACGTTTGATGCGCGCCATGGCATAGCCGGCCAGTGTACCGAGTACGACTGCTGCCAATGAAGAGACCAAGGCGATACGCAATGACAGCCAAGCGGCTTCCAGAATGGTGCTGTTCTGCATCAATGCGGCATACCATTTGGTTGAAAAGCCGCCCCAAACCGTTACCAGCTTGGATTCATTAAATGAATAAATCACCAAAACAAACAACGGGATATACAGGAAAGCCAATGAGATGAACAGCATCAGCTTTAAGAACCAAGATAATTTTTGTTTGCGCATTATTTCGATCCTTCTTCAATTTGGCGGTTGTCATAGTGCTGGTACAGTGCAATCGGAATCACCAGCAGAATCACCATGACGACGGCAACGGCGGAAGCCAGCGGCCAGTTGTTTTGGTCGAAGAATGCCTGCCACAATACTTTACCGATCATCAGGTTTTCCGATCCGCCGACCAGTTCGGGAATCACGAATTCTCCCACGGCCGGTACGAATACCAGCATAGAGCCTGCGATGATGCCGGTTTTCGACAAAGGCAGGGTAATGGTAAAGAATGATTTAATCGGGCCAGCTCCCAAATCCGAAGCCGCTTCCAGCAGACGGCCGTCGAGTTTCACCAGTTGCGTGTACAAAGGCAGAATCATAAACGGCAGGTAGGCGTAAACCATGACCAGATTCAATGAAAACGCGTTGTAGAACAAGTCCAGCGGCTGGCTGATGATGCCGTTTTTCATCAAGAAGTTGTTGATGATGCCGTTGTGCCCCAGCAAGCCCATCCATGCGTAAACGCGCAGCAGGAACGAAGTCCAAAACGGCAGCATAATCGCCAAAAGCAGGCCGTTGCGGATCGACGGGTTGGCGCGGGAAATGGCATAGGCCGTCGGATAGCCGATAAGCAGGCAGATAACCGTCGTCGTCAGCGCGGTTTTAATCGAAGACCAATAGGTCAGCAGATAAATGTTTTCGCCGTTGCCGCTGCTGAACGGATTGAGCAGTTGGCCCAAAGTTGCCCAGAAGTTTTGGAAAATGTCCGCATAGTTTTGGAAACTGAGCAGAATGTTCAGACGGCGGAAGTCTTCATCGTAAGTCGTCAGCGGCGTAAACGGAGGAATGGCGATTTCCTGCTCGGCGAAGCTGATTTTCAGCACGATCGCAAACGGAATCAGAAAAAGCACCAGAAGCCACAGATACGGAATGCCGATAACGGCACGCTGTCCGGGACGGCGGAACAGTTTTTTCTTCAAATTCTCAAAATTCATCACGGTATTCCTTGTTTATCGGAACAACGGAGTAGGTTGGTTTTCAGGCCAGCTTACGTAAACGGTTTCGTCCCAAGTCGGCGGCGTGATGTTGCGCACATACCAGTAAGGTGCGGGAACCTGGCTTTTAATCACGCGTCCGTTGGGGAGTTGGATATGGTAGATGGCAAAGCTGCCCAAGTAGGCGATTTCCTTGACCGTACCTTGCGCCCAGTTGTAATCGCCCAAATGTTCGGGTTTGTCTTTGTACACATCAATGTCTTCCGGACGGATGCTGACCCACAGATCCTGTTCGGCAGGGCCGCCCAAGCCGTGGTCGATGCGGACATGGTTTTCCAAGCCTTCGCACTGGATGACGGCATAATCGGCATGGTCATCCACTACCACGCCTTCGAAAATATTGGTCTCGCCGATGAATTCGGCGGTAAAGCGGCTGTTCGGGTAGTCGTAGACGTCGCTCGGGGTACCGACCTGCTGCAGTTGGCCGTCGGACATAATCGCCACGCGCGTGGCCATGGTCATGGCTTCTTCTTGGTCATGCGTGACCATGATGCAGGTTACGCCGACTTGTTCGAGTGTGTTGACCAGTTCCAATTGGGTTTGCTGACGCAGTTTTTTATCCAATGCGCCCAAAGGTTCGTCAAGCAGCAGGATTTTCGGACGTTTGGCCAGACTGCGTGCCAAGGCGATACGCTGTTGTTGGCCGCCTGAAAGCTGGTGCGGTTTGCGTTTGGCAAATTTGGTCATCTGCACCAGGCGCAGCATTTCTTCCACTCGCGCATCGATTTCGCCTTTGGGCATTTTGTCCTGTTTCAGGCCGAAAGCGATGTTCTGTTCAACCGTCATGTGCGGGAACAGGGCATAACTTTGGAACATCATGTTAATCGGGCGGTCGTAGGGAGCAAGCCGGGTGATGTCCTGGCCGTCCAGAATGATTTTGCCCTGATTCGGGATCTCCATGCCCGCCAGCATACGCAGCAGGGTTGACTTGCCGCTGCCCGAGCTGCCCAAAAGGGCGAAGATTTCGTGTTGATAGATATCCAAGTCGATGTTATCGACAGCGTAATTGTCACCAAACTTTTTCACCAAACCTTGGATTTGCAGATAAGGTTTGGCAGAAGACGCAGTGGTTGCGGTCATAATGGCAATACTCCAAAAATTAAAACGAGTACCGGCAAAACGGATTTTCGATGGGTGATAAAAAGCTGTTTGATTGCTGGAGGGCGTTTTCAGACGGCATAGGCCGAACAGGCCGTCTGAAAAGGCTTGGGAAGCGCACGGGCAGCAGGAAAAAAGGGAAATACGGTTTCCAAAATTAAATAAACTGACGGTAGGCAGACTATTTAATTTTGAAGACGCGGTAAGCTTTGATTCAGATGAACTCGGTATTATATTAGTCTATGAGCGCAGGGGGCAATATGAAATTTTTGTTAATGCCCGATTCAGGCGGATTGGGTGCGGATTCCGTGGCAAAAAAGGGATAATGGGCGGAGATGGTGACCGAAACAGTTTTCAGACGGCATGGCTTGGCCGTCTGAAAAAGAAACCGAAGAAATCCGTATATTCCGATTTGTTTTTCCGCTAAGATAGATTTTATCGGATTCGGTACGGCAGAACAGGAGCGGGCGGTGGAATTGAAAAAATTGGTCAGGGTCAGCAATATCATCGGCCTGATTTCGGTATTGCTGCTGATGTATTGGGTATTTTCGTTTGTTTTGATTGAAGTATTCGGGCTGAAAGTATTTCGTGAACACATAACGGACATGTTCGGCTTGAGCATTTTAGGCATTTTGGCTCTGATGGCGGGTGCGTTGATGCTGAACATTATGCTTAATTTGACCCGCATCGCCGAGCGCGGGCAGGAAGCAGACGTAAAGGGCGGCAGGAAACTGATTTACGGCGTATTGCTCGTGTTTCCCGTATTGGCGGCGGTATTGTTCGGCGGCAACTATCTGACCATACAGAAAAAGCAGCAGCTTTTGCAGCATTCCGCGCAAAGCCTGATTCAAGACAACCGCACACAGTTGGCATGGCTTGTCCGTTACCGTTTTGCGCCTGAACAATTTCAGATGGCCAAAGAGATTTTGTCGGTGTTGGGCAAGCAAGACAGCGCGTTCAGTCACGTGTCGTTGATTGTCCCCGGCAATATCAACGGCAAGCCTGTGTTTTTTAATTTGAATTCTGACCAAATGACGCATTGGGAAGAGAAGGTTCAGACGATCGATAAAAGCGAATTTCTTTATGCCGCGGGCTTGGCGGAACGCGGATATTTGGACAACGCTTTCCAAACGCATTCAAAAGCCCCGCGTTTTGAGTATGAATCCGGCCGTTATGTCTTGCTTTATCCTTATCAGGAAGGCGGTAAAACCGTCGGGGTGTTGCGTTTAAGCGATTATCAGCCTTACGGAAAATTAGGCAGTTGAACAGACTGATTTGCATATGCCGTCTGAAAAGGTTTCAGACGGCATTGTTGTATGCGGAAAACATATCCGTCGCATTTTGATGCGGCAGGCAAAGAAAATTGGGTGGAATTATCCTAATTTGATATACTGTAAAACTATAATAAAAGTAATTATTTTAAGGTTTTTTTATGAGCATTAAAGAGTGGCCGGAAGGGGAGCGGCCGCGTGAGAAATTATTGGCACGCGGCGCGGCGGCATTGAGCGATGCCGAATTATTGGCGATTTTGCTGCGGGTCGGTACGCGCGGCATGAGTGCGGTCGATTTGGCGCGGTATCTGCTTCAGGAATTCGGCAGTTTGGGAAAATTGATGAGTGCCGATGCGCGCGCATTATCCGTGCACAAGGGCATGGGGTTGGCCAGTTTTACCCAGTTTGCCGTAGTGAAAGAAATCGGACGGCGCATTCTGAGCGAAGATTTGCAGCAGAACATGACGCTGAGCAACCCGCAGGCCGCAGCCGACTATCTGCGTTTGAACTTGGGGCACGAAAAGGTTGAGGTGAGCGTGGCTTTGCTGCTCAACCGGCAAAACCAGTTGATTGCCGCTCACGAATTGTCGCGCGGCACGGTAGCGGAAAACACGGTTTACATCCGGGAAATCGTCAAATTGGCATTGGAAGAATACGCCGACAGCCTGATTATCGCCCACAATCATCCGGGCGGCCATGCGAGGCCGTCTGAAGACGACATCCGGTTTACCAAAAGGCTGGGAAAGGCTTTGGGCTTGGTGGATATTTCGCTGCTGGATCATTTTGTGGTGACGGCACGGGAGGCTTATTCATTGCGGCAGGCGGGGTTGATGGATTGAATGAGGCCGTCTGAAAAGCCACAGGTTTTCAGACGGCCTTTTTATATTTCAAACCGCTTTATCCGCGTCCGCTGATTTTGTCGGACAACCCCACTTCGTGCGGATTCAGGCGGGCATGTTCTTCCTGCCCCAGACCGACCAGTTTGCGCAAACGGGTCATGTAGGCATTCACATCCAAACCGCGCCCGTAACGCTGTGCTTCCCACAAGGTTTCCGCCAACGCGTCCATCATTTCATGCTCGGCGCGAACCCAGTCGTCATGATAACGCGCACACAATTGCGCGTGTATCGCGCGGATGCCCGGCGGCTGGTCGATGGCGGCCTGTTCCTGCAAAGACAGATGCAGCGACATGTGCAGAAAAGGATTGGTTTCGCCGTTTTCGGGCAGCCAGTTTTTATCCAGATAATTGTCGATGTCGGCCAGATAATGTGCGTATTCGGGATGGGCTTCGATAATCCGCAAGGCTTTGTGCTGCAAAGCGTCGAGTTGCAGCGGCGTAAAACGGTGTTGCCAGACATGGGCAAAGAAACGGCGCACATCGTGCGTATTGACATCGTACATATCGGTTTGTCCTGTTCAGACGGCCTGTCCAAATTAAAAGGCCGTCTGAAAATCAGCGGGTGTTGTCGAATGAGAATTGAGCAGATCTATATGGCTGCCAAACAAAAAAACAGAGTGTAGCCTTTTTCCGCAACCTGCCACAAACGATATTTTCAGACGGCCTGAGAAAGATTGGCAAAACCCTGTTCTCTGCGTATAATAAACGCTTCCTATCTGGGGGCGATCTTGGTTTCGACGGGGGTTGCGAAGCAGATGCGGGCATACCGGGGTCTCAGATTTCCCGTAAAACACTGAACTTAAATAGTCGCAAACGACGAAACTTACGCTTTAGCCGCTTAAGGCTAGCCGTTGCAGCAGTCGGCCGATGGGCTGTGTAGGGTCAAACCTACGGCAACGTCATTTTACATTGGCTGGTTTTCCGTCGGGTTACTTGGCGGAAAATAAGATTTAAGGTAACTGGCTTCCCAAGAGCCTGTCTGTCGGCGCAAGGGGAGCAAGATTCCAAGTAGGCAAGACTAAGTATGTAGAACGCTTTGTAGAGGGCTTTCGGACGGGGGTTCAATTCCCCCCGCCTCCACCAGTTACGAAGAAAAAGACCTTGAGGATTCAAGGTCTTTTTTGTTTTGGATAGTCGCGTATTGGGAGGGCGGATGGCTTTCTTTGCAGTCAGTTTTTTTATATGGCGTAAAGTTTGTTCGGGAAGATTACAAACGTGAAAAAGGCCGTCTGAAAACATGAGCGATATGTTTTCAGACGGCCTTCGGGTTTTGTAGCCTATTTCACTTTTGCCAATACCGCGGCAAACGATTCGACGGTGCGGTCGATGTTTTGCAGCTTGTCGAGACCGAACAGGCCCAGGCGGAAGGTTTGGAAATCGCTGCGTTCGCCCACTTGCAGCGGCACGCCCGAAGCGGTTTGCAGGCCTTGTTCGATAAAGGCCTTGCCGCTTTGGATGTCGGGATTGTCGGTGTAGGAAACCACCACGCCCGGGGCTTCGAAGCCTTCGGCGGCCACACTCGGGAAGCCGTTTTCGGCCAGTAGGCGGCGGATTTTGCCGCCCAATTCGTTTTGCAGGCTGCGCAGTTTTTCAAAACCGACGCTTTCGGCTTCTTTCATCACTTCGTACAGCCGGAACAGGCCGTCGGTCGGCATGGTGGCATGATACGCGTGGCCGCCGTTTTCAAAGGCTTCCATGATCTGCAGCCATTTTTTCAAATCCGCGGCGAAGCTGTCGGACTGTGTTTCCTGCGCTTTTTGGTAGGTGCGCCCGTTCAGCATCACCAAACCGGCGCACGGCGTGCCGCTCCAGCCTTTTTGCGGCGCGGAAATCAGCACGTCGATACCGAGTTTTTCCATGTCCAGCCAAATACAGCCCGAGGCAATGCAGTCGATAACCAGCAAACCGCCGACGGCATGGACGGCTTCGGCCAAGCGCGCGATGTAGTCGTCGGGCAGCATGATGCCCGAAGCGGTTTCAACGTGCGGCGCGAACACTACGGCGGGGCGGTAGGCGGCGATTTCGGCGCATACTTCGTCAATCGGTGCAGGAGCAAAAGGGGCCTGGTATGCGTCGGCTTGGCGGGCGGTCAGCACTTTGGTGTCGCCGGTGATGCGGCCTTGTTCGATGATCTGCGTCCAGCGGTAGCTGAAAAAGCCGTTGCGGATAATCAGGCATTTTTCACCGCGGGCAAACTGGCGCGCCACGGCTTCCATGCCGGTGGTACCGCTGCCGGGAATCACGGCGACGTGCTGCGCACGGTAAACGGATTTTAAGGTAGCGGAAATGTAGCGTAAGGCCGTCTGAAACTTTTGCGACATATGGTTTAGGGCGCGGTCGGTATAAACCACGGAATATTCGAGCAGGCCGTCTGAATCGATTTCGGGGCGGGGCAGCGTGTCGGACATATCGTTTCTCCTTGTAACAGTCGGGTGTCGTGACGAAAATCATATCATTTTAGCCGGGCGGATAAAAGGCCGGGATGGTGCGGAAACCGGATTCGGCGGGAATGTCCGTTCGGGGCATCGGAGCCGTCTGAAACATTTTCAGACGGCCTTGTCACAAGAAACCCGAAATAAAAAGGTATTTGGATATTTGATTGGTTTTGAACGTTTTAATATATTGAATAAAAAATATATTTTATAAAACCATCAGCAAAACAAATGGAAATTATCAAAAAAGAAAATTAGCCCAAACGCATGATTTGGGTTTTAATGGAAACCGTAAAGATATTGCCGATAGGGCAAGGTTTCGGTTAACAGCTTGCGTGTGTCGCAAACTTAAGCGGTATGGCTCAAAAGACGGTCATGCCGCTCTTTTTATGCGCTTATCCCGAAGGTTTCGGGCCGTCTGAAGTTTTCAGACGGCCTTTTCTGTCAGACAGGCGCAAGTTGCCAAATTTCTTCGACGCTTTGTTTCAAAAGCTGCAAATCGGGATTGTCTTCGTATTCGCCGGCGTAAATGAAATGCATCGGCATGGTTTGGCGGTATTCCTCCAACACTGACAGCGGACGTCCGTCGAGGATGGCGGCGTCGGCTTTGTTGCTCGGTACCATCGCCACGCCGATACCGTGGATGACCAAATCCAAAATGGCCTGCGGATAGTCGCACAGGATTTGCCGCTTGGGCGACAGACGGTTGGCGCGCCAGAATTGCTGCAAATGCTTGCTGCTGCCGGATACGCCCGACATTTCGATCCATGTGTAGTTTTCCAGACTTTTCGGGTCGGCGCGGATGGCGGCTTCTTCGCCTTTCGGGCAAATCAGGGAATAAGACAGGTTTTGCAGGAACAGGCTGCAAATGCCTCGCTGGTTGATGTTGCCCAAGAAAAATCCGCCGTGCAGGGTTTTGTTTTGAATGCGCGACAGGATTTCGCCGCTCATGCCGTATTGGATGTGCAGGCGGGTATTGGGGGCGGTGCGGTTGATGAGGGCGGTGAGTTCGGCCAGTTTGACGGAATCGACGGGGTGGATGATGCCCAGTTGCGTTTCTTCGGTGTAGTCCTGCGCCAGGGTTTTGGCAAACTGCTCGAGCTTGTGTTTGTGTTGCAGCAGGGCTTCGGCTTCGGGCAAGAAAACTTCGCCGGCGCGGGTCAGCGTCATGCCGTTGCTGGTGCGGTGGAACAGCGGCGTGCCCAAGTCGCTTTCGATGGCTTTGATTTGGGCGGAGACGGCAGGCTGGGAGAGGAAAAGACGTTCGGCGGCTTGGGTGAGATTGCCTTGATGGGCGACGGTGACAAAGGATTTTAGTTGGTTGATATCCATTTTTCAGGCCGGATTTTATTTTGTATGCGTGATTTTTAACATAATTTTTCTTTTTCCGAAAGTCAAAACAGGCTATCAAATCAAGGGTTTCAGTAGATGTCATCAATAAATCGGATAGCAGGCATCAGAAAATAAGATTGGTTTCCTTTTTCAGACGGCATTTTAATAGGCATCGGTTTGCGCCGGAGGAGTAAAAAGGCAGACCGCAACATAAAATCAAAAACAGGAAGTGAATAATGGACACGCAAGAAAAAACCTACGCCGAGCTGCATCAGCCGAGTTCGGCATTCGGCACCCGAGACGATTATCTGAACCACGAGCTGCAAATCATGCAGCCCAAGCGTTGGCGGCCCAACCTGCCGTTTCGCGATTACCGTTTTGAATTTGAAGACCTGATTCCGGCAATGGCCGGTACCATCGGCAAGGTCGTGATGGTGGGTGCGGTGGCCGCCGCATTTGCCGCGCCGCTCGGTCTGCCCGCCGATTTTGTTTTGGAAAACGTGCGCTATGAATTGCTGATTGCCGCCATGTTTATTTTGGCATTGTCGGGCTTCATTCTGCCGACCGCCAATCTGCCGGGAACGCACGGCCCGCTGATTCCGCTGATTCCGATTGTCGTGGCGGCCGGCGGCCATCCTTTGGCATTCGGTATTTCGATTGCGGTATTGGGTTTGCTGATGGCGGTATTCAAAGGCGGTTCGCTGATGGCCAAGCTCACGAGCAACGGCGTTTGCGGCGGGCTGCTGCTTTATCTCGGCTTTATCGGCACCACGGGGCAGGTGAAGAAACTGTTCGAATGGGCAGGGGCGTTTGATAAGGCCTATATCGCCTTTGTCGTGATTATGGGAACGATTTTGATGTATGCCCTGCTGGAGCATTGGCAGAAACGCTGGCTGGCCGTGCCGTTGGGCTGTGTGTTGGCAGGTGTGACCGCATTCGTTTTGGGCGCGCCGTTCACCTTCAATACCGAGCCGGGGCTGCCGCCGATGAGTCCGGCTTACTGGTGGGGCGAAAATACCGGCTGGATGCTGGGTTTGCCGACGTTTGACAGCTTCTTGGTCGTGTTCCCGTTTGCGGTGCTGGCGGTGGCGATGTGGTCGCCGGATTTCTTGGGACACCAAGTGTTCCAAAAATTAAGTTACCCCGAAAAAACCGAAAGAATGCACATGAACATCGACGATACGATGGTCAGCTGCTCCGTGCGTCAGGCCGTCGGTTCGGCATTGGGCGGTGCGAACTTCACGTCGTCGTGGGGAACGTATATCGTGCCCGCATCGATTGCCAAGCGGCCGATTCCTGCCGGTGCGGTGTTGACGGCGTTGCTGTGTATCGTCGCCAGCCTGTGGGGCTATCCGATGGACTTGGCGATTTGGCAGCCGGTATTGAGCGTGGCTTTGGTGGTGGGCGTGTATGTGCCGCTGCTGGAGGCAGGCATGGAAATGACGCGCAAGGGCAAAACCACCCAATCCGCCGCGATTGTCGTGTTCTCGTCCGCGCTGGTCAATCCCGTGTTCGGTTGGTCGCTGACCATGCTGCTGGACAACTTGGGTTTGATCGGCGACAAGAAACGCAGCGTCGAACTGGGCTTTGCCGGCCGCGTGATGGTTCCGGTCATCGGGTTTGCCGTGTTGTGTCTGGCGATGGGTGCGGTCGGTATGCTGCCGGGCATTCCGGCGTTCCTGCCGCAGTTTAGGGGCATGTAAACCGGGTATCGAAAGGCCGTCTGAAAATTTTCAGACGGCCTTTGTCATGCGGTTCGTACCGAATCGGTTTGTCGTTTTATTTGCCTGTCTTCCGCCATTTTCATGCTGAAAATATCCTATCCTTGGCATGAGGCTGTCTGAAAACGGGTTTTACTTGTTTAAAATGGCGGGTAAGCGGTTTGAAGCTCTTTCCACTCCGTCCGTAAACGGGGCGAACTGTGTATAATGCGCTTATTCTGTTTTCCCGATATTTTTCACGCAAAATCATGACCGAATCCATCCGTTTACCCGCTTCACGCCTGAAACCTTCCACCGTCGCGCTGCCCGGCTCCAAAAGCATCAGCAACCGCACGCTGCTTTTGGCTGCCTTGTCCGACAATGTCTGCGAAATCCGTTCGCTGCTCAAATCCGACGATACCGACCGTATGCTCGAGGCTTTGGACAAACTCGGCGTGAACATCGAATTTTTGGAAACAGGCCGTCTGAAAGTGCACGGCACGGGCGGCAAGTTTCCCAACCGCGAAGCCGATTTGTTTTTGGGCAATGCGGGTACGGCGTTCCGCCCGCTGACCGCTGCGCTGGCCGTACTCGTCGGTAATTACCATCTGCACGGCGTGCCGCGTATGCACGAGCGGCCCATCGGCGATTTGATCGATGCGCTGCGCATTGCTGGTGCCGATATTCAATATTTGGGCAACGAAGGCTATCCGCCGCTGCGCATCAACGCGTTTACCGACAAGGGCGCGCGCGTGATTCCGATTAAGGGCAATGTGTCCAGCCAATTCCTGACCGCGCTCCTGATGGCCTTGCCGCTGACCGGCGAAGCGTTTGAAATCCAGATGGTCGGCGAGCTGATTTCCAAGCCCTACATCGACATCACGCTGAAGCTGATGGCGCAGTTCGGCGTGAACGTGGACAACGAAGACTACCGCGTGTTCAGAATTCCGGCAGGTGCGCGTTACCATGCGCCCGACGTTCTGCACGTCGAGGGCGACGCCTCCAGCGCGTCTTATTTCTTGGGCGCAGGCCTGATTTCCGGTGCGCCGATACGCGTTACCGGCATCGGTTTGAACAGCATTCAGGGCGACGTGGCCTTTGCGCGCGAACTGGAAAAAATCGGCGCGGACGTAGTGTGGGGCGACAATTTCATCGAAGTTTCGCGCCCCGAAAACCGATCCGTACAAGCCTTTGATTTGGACGCGAACCACATTCCCGACGCAGCCATGACGCTGGCCGTGGTTGCACTCGCCGGCGGCAAAGCCTGCACCCTGCGCAACATCGGTTCATGGCGCGTGAAGGAAACCGACCGCATCGCGGCGATGGCCGCCGAATTGCGCAAACTCGGCGCGGAAGTCGTGGAAGAAGCCGAAGCGATCCACATCACGCCGCCGGCGCAGCTGATTCCCGAAGCCGCCATCGATACCTACGACGACCACCGCATCGCCATGTGCTTCTCGCTGGTTTCCCTGCTCGGCGTACCCGTCGTCATCAACGACCCGAAATGCACGCACAAAACCTTTCCGACTTATTTTGACGTGTTTGCAGGGATTACCGAGGCCGTCTGAACCTTTAAACCGTATGCGGACGGGTGGAATTTTTGTCCGCAGACAAAGCCGGAAAATGCCGCCGTTACCGTGTTTCTCCCGATAGCGGCGGTTTGCGTTTTTAAACATCAAGGCCGTCTGAAACTTGAGGCAGGTTGGGTCATGAGCCAACGCATTTCTGCATTTCATCAAACTTCGGGTTTTCATCCAAAATCGGTTCGAGGCCGTCTGAAAACGGGTGCAGCGGGATTCGCTAAAACTTTCAGACGGCCTTTTTTGCTATAATCCCCTGTTTCCCAAAATCTATTTTTTCCTATGAACACGCCCAAAGCCTTCGCTGTCCTCGGCCCGACCGCCAGTGGTAAAACCGGCCTCGCGCTCAAAATCGCCGAAACCCTGCCCGTGGAAATCATCAGCCTCGATTCCGCGCTGGTGTACCGCGGTATGGACATCGGCACGGCCAAGCCCACCGCAGACGAGCGTGCCGCGGTGCCGCACCACCTCATCGACATCATTTCGCCGCCGGAGAATTACAGCGCGGCGCAATTCGTCGCCGACTGCGTGCGCTTGGTCAACGAAATCCATGCCCGCGGCAGGCTGCCCCTGATTGTCGGCGGCACGATGATGTATTTCCACGCGCTGACCGAAGGTTTGAACGATTTGCCCGAAGCCGATGCCGCCGTCCGCGCGCAGCTTCAGGCCGACAAAGTGGCGCACGGTTTGGCGTATCTGTATCGGCGTTTGCAGGAAATCGACCCCGAAACCGCAGGCCGTCTGAAAGCCAACGACAGCCAGCGCATCGAGCGCGCTTTGGAAGTGTTCATGCTCACGGGCAAGCCCTTGAGCCGCCATTTCGCCGAAAAAGAAACCCACACGCCGCCGCTGGATTTGTGCACCGTCGCGCTGATTCCGGAAAACCGCGCCTTACTGCATGCGCAAATCGCCAAGCGTTTCGGGCAGATGCTGGAACAGGGTTTTCTTGACGAAATGCGCACGCTTCGGACGCGTTATCCCGAGCTGGCCGCCGATTCCACCGCCATGCGCTGCGTCGGCTACCGCCAGGCATGGGATTATCTCGAGGGTTTGACCGACTACGGCACTTTTGTCGAAAAAGGTATCGCGGCCACGCGCCAACTGGCCAAACGCCAGCTTACCTGGTTGCGCAAAATTCCGTTGGCGCACGCAATCGACCCTTACGGCGAGGCGGATTATGTTCAGACGGCCTTAACGTTGGTTCGCCGTCATTTCGGACTTGAGGCCGTCTGAAATGAAACTGACCACGCTTCCGCTTGCCCCCAAAACCGTCGCCGCACTCGCCCAACTCGGTATCGAAACTCTCGCCGATTTGCGCGAAACCGGTTCGGTCAAGGCGTTTTTACTGCTCAAAGCCGCCGGACTGACCGTAACCCAAAGCACCTTATGGCAGTTCGAAGCCCTGCTGTCGGGCATCAACGCGGCGGATTTGGACGAATCCCGAAAAAGCGGCCTGCTGCGGCAGGTCAAAAACCATCCGCCCGTGGCCGTGTTTCCCATGCCGTCTGAAATGGAAAACTTCATGCGCGCCGCTTTGGAACAAGCAAAAATCGCGGCGCAAATGGGCGAAATTCCCGTCGGCGCGGTGGTGGTGCAAAACGGCAGAATCATCGCCGCCGCCCACAACACCTGCGTGTCCGACCACAACATCAGCCACCACGCCGAAATCCGCGCTTTGGCGCAGGCAGGCGCGGCAGCGGGCAACTACCGCCTCGACGGCTGCGACGTGTACGTGACGCTCGAACCCTGCGCCATGTGCGCCTCCGCCCTGATTCAGGCGCGGGTGAAACGGGTAATCTTCGGCGCGGTCGAACCGAAAACCGGCGCGGCAGGCAGCGTGTTGAACCTTTTTGAAAACAGTGTGTTGAACAAGCATACCGCGGTTTTGGGCGGCATTTTGGCGGAAGCATGCAAAGACGTGTTGCAGGATTTTTTTGCGGCAAGGCGCAACGGTTGAACAAACGGTAAAAGGCCGTCTGAAATTTCAGACGGCCTTTTGAAATTCGGCGGTTTCGACGCTGCCGTTATTTTTTCCGTAAAACGGTTGACTGTAAAACCCGAAAACAGGTAACGGGCCGTCTGAAAAGCGGCAGATGGAATACAGCGTTTTACCGCCGATTTTTCAGACGGCCTCTGTCGCAAACGTTCAACCGACGGCTGCCACCAGCAGCGCGACGGCCAAGGCCACGGCGAGTGCCGCAACCAGTTTGCCCGAACCGGCGAATTTCAGCAGCGGCAGCTTGCCTTCCAATTCTTTGTAACCGGTCATCATCGGCGTAATCAGGTTGTGTTTTTTCAAAAACTTATACGCAAAAATCGTGATGATGTGCACCGCCGCCAAAGCCAGCAGCACATTGAAAAAGCCGAAATGGATTTTGCGCATGGCCGCGCCGGTGTCGCTGCTTACCAGGTTGTTCAAATAGCCGTTGTGGATGAAGGTGTTGTCGTCGGGTGAAAACAGGCCGGTCACGACCTGCACCGACACCGCGCCCAGCAAGGCCAATACCATCAGCGCGCCCAGCGGATTGTGGCCGGGCTGCTCGTTTTCCGTGATTTCACCTTTGAGGTAGCGCACAATCTGCTTCGGCCCGCGCACGAAATTGGCGAACTTGGCCGTATCGCTGCCCCACAAGCCCCAGCATACGCGGAACACCACCAACGCCAAAATCAGCAGGCCGCAGCGCAAGTGCCAAGCCAGCAGGTTGCCGCCCGTCTCGCCGCTGTACCACATAAAGGCAATGGCCAAGACCAGCGTCCAGTGAAAAATGCGTGTGGGCAAATCCCAAACTTTGATTTTCTGTTTCATCGTAGCGTTCTTTCTTATAAGATGGTGGAGGTTGTGTTGCGGCAGAGCCGAACCGTCTGCCATACGCTTTATTTTAACCAAATCCGCCTGCGGTATCATCATGATTTATCCACCTTATCAGATTCTTAACCCCGAACCGGTTTTTCAGACGGCCTCCCGTTTCCCCGATGTGTTCCGTAAACGCCATGCCCAATCGCACAAAGGCACTTACGGCACGCTGGGCATCATCGGCGGCGCGGCAGGGATGAGCGGCGCAGTGGTGCTGGCGGCGACGGCGGCCATGTATCAGGGCTGCGGCAAGGTTTGGGCGGGATTCAACCAAAACGCGCTGCCGTTTGCCGTGATTCCCGAACGCCCCGAAATCATGTTGGCGACGGCGGAAAATTTGTGCCGCCGCGAAGACATCGGCGCATGGGTGGCCGGCTGCGGTTTGGGTTTGCAGGAAGAGGCGCGCAAACTCGTCGCACGGATTTTGCGGCACGCCGCACAGAGGCCTTTGTTATTGGATGCCGACGCGCTGACCCTGCTTGCCCGTTGCGAAGACTGTCGGGAAGCGGCAGCGCAACACGGCAATCTGGTGCTCACGCCGCACCCTGCCGAAGCCGCCCGATTGTTGCAGGTCAATACGGCCGATATTCAGGCAAACCGCGTGCAGTCGGCGCAAGCCGTCAGCCGCAGGTTCAACGCCGTTACCGTATTGAAAGGGCATCAGTCCGTGGTTGCCTCGCCCGACGGCAGCATTTACGTCAACGCCAGCGGCAACGCGGGTCTCGCCACGGCGGGCAGCGGCGATGTGCTGAGCGGCATCATCGGCAGTCTGCTGGCGCAAGGCATCGACACGCAGCAGGCGGTTCAGGCCGGTGTCTGGCTTCACGGTGCGGCGGCAGACATATTGCGCGACAGCCAAATCGGCGAAATCGGTATGCTTGCCGGCGAAATCGCACCGGCGGCGCGCTGGTTGCGCAATCGGATTGCCGAACGGTCAGCCGATACGGTAAAACTGCTGCACGCCTGACGGATTGGGTGCAGGCCGTCTGAAAACCCAAAGGCTGAGTTCGGCTATTGCCTTATATTTTGTCATGATGAAGCAGACTGGCGAACGGAAATCATCCGAAACCGTTTGCCCGAGCCAACCCGAAGGCCGTCTGAAAACGAAAGTTTTCAGACGGCCTGCTGTTTTGCATAATCCTGCGGATAAGGGTATGCTCTCGTTTTTTCGTTTTCACTGTTAACAATCAGCATGGATAAACTGACTCAAATCAGCCGTTTTATCGGCAAAACTTTTGCGCTGTGGGCGGCCTTGTGCGCCGTGATTGCGTTTGTCTTTCCCGAAACCTTCAAATGGGTGCTGCCGCATGTGCCTTTACTGCTCGGCGTGGTGATGTTCGGTATGGGGCTGACGCTCGGCCCGTCGGATTTCAAAATCATCACGCAACACCCGAAAGCCGTGGTCATCGGCGTTATCGCCCAATTCGTCATTATGCCGGCCGCCGCCTATCTGCTCGTCAAGCTGCTGAACTTGCCGCCCGAAATCGCCGTCGGCGTGATTCTGGTCGGCTGCTGCCCGGGCGGAACGTCGTCGAACGTGATGACTTATCTGGCACGCGGCAACGTGGCTTTGTCGGTGGCCGTGACTTCGGTTTCCACGTTGCTGGCACCGGTTTTCACGCCGATGATTTTTATGCTGCTGGCCAACGAAATGCTCGACATCAATGCCACGGCGATGTTCGTTTCGATTTTAAAAATCGTCCTGCTGCCGATTGTATTGGGCGTGATTGCGCACACGCTGTTTAAAACGCAAACCGAAAAAGCCGTCGGCGTGCTGCCGCTGGTTTCGGTCATCGCCATTGCGCTGATTATCGGCGCGGTGGTCGGTGCGAGCAAAGGCAAAATCGTCGAAAGCGGCTTATTGATTTTCGGCGTGGTGGTGTTGCACAACGGCATCGGCTATCTCTTGGGCTTTTTGGCCGCCAAACTGTTCAAGCTGCCCTACGACGCACAAAAAACATTGGCCATCGAAGTCGGGATGCAGAATTCGGGTTTGGGCGCGGCTCTGGCGGCGGCACACTTTGCCGCCGCGCCGCTCGTGGCCGTACCCAGCGCGCTGTTCAGCGTGTGGCACAATATTTCCGGTTCGCTGCTGGCTTCGTATTGGGCGGGCAAGGCGGATAAAGGCGGTCAATAAATCGGGAATTTCCGAGCGATAAGTTTAAAACTGCAAACTCCTGAAATCTTGGAATTTCAGGGGTTTGTGTTTAAGGAACGCCGATAATGGGATTGGTGGCCTGCTTGCGCCGTTTTTGTCGGACATGATTTGCGGATGCCGTCTGAACATTTTCAGACGGCATTTTTATAGGCACAGGCAGATTTCTAATTTATCATAATAAAACTATTACAAGGAAAACTGTTTTATGTTGCGTTACGGGTTGCCGTGTTGGGTATTCGGGGTTTTGGTTTCGTTTGCTCTGCCTGCCGTACCGCCTTTGTGGGCGTGGCTGTCGGCGGCAGGGATTTTGTTGGCGGCGGCTTGGCGGTGGAAGCCGTTGATGGCGGTGTTGTGCGTATTGGCCGGCACGGCTTACGGCGTATGGCGGACGGAATCCGCCTTGGCGCGGCAATGGCCTTTGGCGCAAACGGGCAGCGCGGCTTTAACGGTCGAGGTGGACGATCTGCCGCGCCGCGACGAGCGTCGGGTACAGTTTGCGGCACGGGCTTGGGACAAGGGCGGCAGGGAATACCGGCTGATGCTGTCGGATTACCAATTGCGCGATTGGCCGGTGGGCAGCCGCTGGCGGGTGTCGGCGCGGGTGCGGCCGGCGGTGGGCGAAGTGAATCTGCGCGGGCTGAACCGCGAAGCATGGGCGTTGGCCAACGGTGTGGACGGCATGGGTTCGCTGGGAAAGGGCAGGGTGCCGCTGGAGGGGGCAGGCCGTCTGAATATGACGGTCTGGCGCGAACGCATCAGCCGCAATTGGCAGCAGACAAATCTTTACGGCCATGATTTTTCAGACGGCATCGCTTTGATGTGCGCTTTGGGCATCGGCGAACAGTCGGCCTTGCGCACCGAATTGTGGCAGGCGTTCCGGCCTTTGGGGCTGACGCATCTGGTGAGCATTTCGGGATTGCATGTAACGATGGTGGCGGTGTGGTGCGGTTTTTTGGTGAAACTGCTGCTGCGCACCCTGTCTTTCGTACCGAAGCGGCCGAAGCTGTGGGTGTTGGCCGGCGGCGTGCTGGGTGCCTTGCTGTATGCGGGCTTGGCCGGATTCGGCGTGCCGACGCAGCGCAGCGTATTGATGTTGGCCGCCTTTGCGTATGCGTGGTGGCGCGGCGGCGGCTTGTCGCCGTGGACGGGCTGGTGGCAGGCGTTGGCGGCGGTGTTGCTGTTTGATCCGTCGGCGGCACTGGGTGTGGGCTTGTGGCTGTCGTTCGGTTTGGTGGCGGCGTTAATCGGGTCGTCGGCAGGCCGTCTGAAGGAGCGCGGCTGGCGGCTGGCTTGGCGCGGACAATGGGCGGCGACGCTGCTGTCGGTGGTGTTGCTGGGTTATCTTTTCGCGTCGCTGCCGCTGTTGAGTCCGCTGGTGAATCTGGTGGCGATTCCTTGGTTTTCTTGGGTGCTGACACCGCTGGCGCTGCTCGGTTCCGCCTTGCCGTTCGCACCGCTGCAATGGCCGGCGGCGGCTTTGGGCGAATACACGCTGCGTCTATTGGTGCGGCTGGCGGACTTTTCGCCTGAATTTGCGGTGGCCGCCGCACCGTGGCCGTTGGTTGTTTTGGCGATGGTGGCGGCATGGCTGATTCTGCTGCCGCGCGGTACGGGGCTGAAGGCGTGGGCTTGGCTGGTGTTGGCCGGGTTTGTGTTTTACCGTTTGCAGCCCTTGCCGGAAGGCCGTCTGAAAGTGTGGGTGTGGGACGCGGGGCAGGGGCTGTCGGTGTTGATGCAGACGCGCAATCACAATCTTCTTTTCGATACCGGCACGGCGCAGGCGGCGGGAGCGGGCATTGTGCCGAGTTTGAGTGCCCTAGGTGTGAGGCGGCTGGACAAGCTGGTTTTGTCGCACCACGATACCGATCACGACGGCGGCTATCCGGCGGTCAGCCATTTGAGGCCGTCTGAAATTCTGGCCGGGCAGCCGGAATTTTATCTCCAAGCCGAATTTTGCCGCGAATCGCAATGGGAGTGGGATGGGGTGCAGTTTGAATTGTTGAGGCCGTCTGAAAAATATTCGGAAGACGATAACGAGCAAAGCTGCGTGCTGCGCGCGGTCGCAGGCGGTCAGGCTTTCTTGGTGACGGGAGACATGGGGCAGAAAGGCGAACTGGATTTGGCGGAAAAATACGGGGATGCGCTTTACAGCCAGGTCTTGGTTTTGGGGCATCACGGCAGCAATACCGCCAGCGCAGGTGCGTTTCTGAATGCGGTGTCGCCCGAGTATGCAGTGGCCTCAAGCGGCTATGCCAACAGCTACGGCCACCCGACGGCAGCGGTGCGGAACAAAGTGGCAGCTCACGGAGCAGAGCTGCTGCGCACGGATTTGTCGGGTGCGCTGGTGTTTGAATTGGGCGGTGGCGGAGAAGTGTTTCAAGGCCGTCTGAAACGGGACAAGTTTTATTGGCAGAAAAAGCCGTTTGATTGAACGAGGCCGTCTGAAAATGTTTTCAGACGGCTTTGCACAATCCGTCATTTTCCGGTCGGGAGGAAACGACGGGCAGGGATGTTGGAATTTGCCGGGCTTATATCCGCTTAACAAAAGTACAGTTATCCCTGCTTTGTGTGAATCCTGTTGTGGATAATCAGGGTTGTGTATTGAAATCAAACAAAAAAATCGGATTGTCTAAAAAATGGGCAGGCGGATTTCTATGCAAAAAGCAGCAGGGCCGTCAAGCGTAATACACGTTTTCAGACGGCATTTTATTGCGGATTTCCGACGCGCAGACGGCCTGTATTGAAGGGTAAGGTTGACCGGAAATCCGTGGTTAAAGTGTGTGATGGTGTGCGAATCATGTGGATAAACTGGTTTGTGGACTGTATTTGAACAAGAAAAAAATTATGCTTAAAATTTAAGCAAAGGCCGTCTGAAATATGATTTTCAGACGGCCTTTTAAGCAAAATATTCAGGGCAGCAGCTTGTCCGGATTCATGATGCCGTGCGGATCCAGTTGGGCTTTGACGGCACGCATCAAGGAGATTTCGGATTCGGTGCGCACGCGGGGAAGCCAGTGGTTTTTGATTTCGCCGATGCCGTGTTCGGCGGCGATGGTGCCTTGGTGCTTCAGAATATGTTCGTAAACGATGGTGTTGATGATGTCTTCGTATTCATAGACTTCGTTGCCCATGATGCCGGGCAGGAAGGTGTTGTAGTGCAGGCTGCCGTCGCCCAAGTGCCCGAAGCAGACGATTCGGATGTCGGGAAAACGCGCTTTCAACGCAGCGGCGCATTCGGTAACAAAGCCGGCCACGTTGGAAATCGGGGTGGCAATGTCGTGTTTGATGCTGGTGCCTAAGTTGCGTTGCGAAGCGGAAATGTTTTCGCGCAAAGTCCAAAGTTCCCGGCGCTCCTGCTCCGATTGCGCCAATACGCTGTTTTCATAGCCGTGGGCGTAGAGGTATTCGGCCAACTGTCCGGCCAAACCGGTATCGGGAACGGAGTCGGTCAGCTCCAGCAAAATATGCCAATCGGCGTCGGCAGGCTTGGTTAACCGACTGAATTCGGATGATAAATCTAAGGCAAAACGGCTGATGAGTTCGAAACTGCACAAGCGTTCGGCAAAATGGCCTTGGACTTGGGTAAGCAGCTTCACGGCTGCGTCAATATCCGGCAAGCCGACCCACGCGGTGGCCGTGGTTTGCGGACGGGCGAAAAGTTTCAACGTAGCGGCGGTAATGACGCCGAGCGTGCCTTCGCTGCCGATAAACAGATGGCGCAAGTCGTAGCCGGTGGTGTTTTTATGCAGCGGCTGCAGGTGGGAAACCAGTTCGCCGTTTGGCAGAACGATTTCCAACCCCAAGACCAAATCCCGCATGGATCCGTAGCGCAATACGTTTAGGCCGCCGGCATTGCAGGCGATGTTGCCGCCGATTTGGCAGGAACCTTCGCTGGCCAAACTTAAGGGAAACAAACGCCCGGCTTTGTCTGCGGCTTCTTGGGCATGTTGCAGAATCATACCGGCTTCGACCGTCATGCTGTTGTCGGCTAAATTGATTTCGCGCAGTTTGTTGAGCTTGGAAAGATTGAGCAATACGCCTTGACGGGCAACCGCCGCACCGCACAAGCCGGTATTGCCGCCCTGGGGGGTAACGGTAATGCGGTGTTCATGGCAAAAGCGCAGGATGTTTTGCACTCCGGCTACGGAATTCGGTTGCAGGACGATGTCGGGCGTTGAAGTGAAACGGCGGCGTTGGTCGATGATAAGGGACGGCGTCGGTTCTATAATTTCCGAGGTGTCTAAGAAGGTTTGCAGTGCGGAGGGCAGGTTGGTGTGCATACTGTCTGTGCCGGATGATATGATTTTGTGGTTATGGGATCAGAATTATAACGCAAATCCGGATTAGGCTGAGACAGCCCCTGCGTTTGGACGGCATGTGAATCCGGAGTCTTAGAAAGATTTCAGGCCGTCTGAAAAGAAAAAGCGAATGTAAAAAAAGCAGGATACCGGAAGTATCCTGCTTTTCGCGTATTTCAAAACTATTATTTTGCAGCAGAGGCAGCGGCAGAAGCAGCAGCTTCAGCAGAAGAAGCAGCGGCTTCGGTAGCTACGGCAGCAGCAGAAGCGGCTTCGGTAGCGGCAGCAGAAGCTTCAGAAGCGGCTTCGGCAGTTGCTGTGGTAGCGGCAGAAGCAGCGGCTTCGGCAGCAGAAGCAGCAGCTTCAGCGGCAGAAGCAGCAGCTTCGGTAGCCATAGAAGCGGCAGAAGCAGCAGCTTCTTTAGGAGTTTCGGCGCCACCGCAGGCAGCCAGAGCCAAAGATAACAAAGCAGCAGCAAACAATGAATTTTTCATTTTATGACCTTCTTTAATAAATCGATTTAAAAAATAACCAAAAAAACGACCGCAAGCGGTCTCTACAAGTAGAAATTCATTACTGAATTTTCCTAATTATGCCCTAAGCGCATATTACAATGCAACGGCAGGCAATTAAGAGAACACGTGGAATGAGTTACTTAGTTTGGCGAAGTAACAAAATAGTTCCTGAAAAATTTGAAGAATAAGGCCGGTTTAAATTGATAATTTATGTAAAATTGTTTAATATCAATATATTACCCTTAATTTTTACAGTAACTATACAGGCAATTGTTACATATTGATGAATTTATTTAATTTAGGTTAATTTATAATAAAATCATTTCTGTTTGTTGCGTAAAGGAAACATGAATTTACTTTTTTAAAAAGCAGGGAGAAGTCTGATTGACGACCTGCCGAATGTCGGTGTGATTGAGGTTTACGGTACGGAGGTTTTGCCGTGATTCGGAAAAAACGATAATGACGCGTTTCACTGTGTCTGCCCTGTGTTAAAATGCCTCGCTATAAATCCGTTAACCCTAAATCCAAACAAGGACGACAAAATGGCGATTGCTAAAAATTCTGTGGTATCCCTGCATTACGAAATGTACGATGCCAATAACCAATTACTGGACAAAACCGAAGAGCCTATCGCCTATCTGCACGGCGGTTACGACGGTATTTTCCCTTTGGTCGAAGAGGCTTTGCACGGCAAAGACATCGGCGATACGGTAGAAGTCGCGTTATCGCCCGATGATGCGTTCGGTGAACAGGATCCGGAATTGGTGCGCATCGAAGATGTCGGCGTGTTTCCGGTCGAAGTGGAAGTCGGCATGATGTTTGAAGCCGATGATCCGGAAACCGGCGACGTATTGATTTACCGCGTGACCGATGTGGCCGACGGTAAAGCCGTGGTTGACGGCAATCATCCTTTGGCCGGTATGAAAGTATTGTTCAAAGCGACTGTCGACGGTATCCGCGAGGCTTCTGCGGAGGAAATCGAACACGGTCATGTGCACGGCGCGCACGGCCATCACCACTAAGCCGGAGAAAACAGCAAAGGCCGTCTGAAAAGTTTTGACCTGGTTGTCAAACGTTTCAGACGGCCTTTGGCATGTCTTATGCGGAAAAACGACAATTTCTTGAAAATTATGCAAAATCTTGGCTTGAATCAAATCAGGTTCATAAAAGTCGGTTCTGCCGGCAGGCTACGTCCAATTACATTTTTTCGCCTGCCGAATCTATATTAAGATAAGTGTCTTCCTTATTATTAACGGCAACGGTAGATTTGAGCGATGGATTCATTAGAAACGCAAGCGGCTGAAAAAGGCATTGCTTCAGGTTTTTACGATATTGACGGTGTTTACCGCCAAACCGCTCCCGAAGTGTTGCAGTCGATTTTTAGGTCTTTGCAGGACGGTCATGTTTCAGACGGCCTTTTTGCCGATACTTTAGTGGTGCGCGAACATACGGCGCAAAGCATCGTTTTGCCGTCTGAACTGATGGCGGCAGAACACTGCCGCTTGGAGAATGAAGCGGGCGAATGCTCGGTTTTGGCGGTCGGGGGAGCAGACAACGGCGTGTCGGTGAGGCTGCCCGAATTGCCGGCAGGCTATTATGTACTTTCGGCACATACGGGCACGTCGGTTCGGCAAGTGCGCCTGATTGTTGCGCCGAAAACGGTTTACCGGCCGCAAGCACTTTCAGACGGCCTGCGGATGAACGGCCTGACCCTGCATCTTTACAGCCTTCGTTCGGATCGCAACTGGGGTGTCGGTGACTTTACCGATTTGGCCGGTTTGATGGCGTTTGCCGCTGAAAAGAAACTGGATTTTGTCGGCATCAACCCGCTTCATGCACTGTTTACCGCCCGCCCTTCGTTTGCCAGCCCGTACAGCCCGTCGTCGCGCGAATGGCTGAATCCGATTTATTTGGACGTGGAGAGGGTCGGTGCGTTCCGTTATGGAAAAAAAGCCGGGGAGTGGCTGAGCCGGGACAATGTCCGCCAGCGTATCGAGGCTTTGCGTGCAACCGACAACGTGGCCTATACCGCGGTTTGGGCGTTCAAACGCGATGCGCTGCAACTGGCGTTTGACGCATTTGAAAAAGAAAAATGTGAAGAAGCACAGAGCGAGCGCGAAGCGTTTGCGGCATTCGTAGCGGAAAAGGGCGGAGCCTTGCGCGGTTTCGGCCTTTTCGAGGCCTTGGACCAATATTACGGGCAGCCTGAAGAAATCGGTTGGACAGCGTGGCCGTCTGAATATCAAAACCCGCAAAGCGAAGCGGTGCGGGATTTTGCCGAAAGCCATGAGCGCGAAATCCGTTTTTATATGTGGCTGCAATGGCTGTGTGTGCAGCAGTTGGTCGAAGTGAACGCCGCGGCGGCGCAGCACGGGGTAGAACTCGGGATTTACGGCGATTTGGCGGTCGGTGTGGCGCGCGGCAGTTCGGATACTTGGCTCAACCGCTGCGATTACTGCATGGACATGTCGGTCGGCGCGCCGCCCGATCCGCTGGGACCAAGCGGTCAGAACTGGAATCTGCCGCCGCTCAATCCGCAGGTTTTGAAGCGCAGCGGCTATGAAAAATTCGCCCGCCTGTTACGCGAAAACATGCGCTTGTATGGTGTGTTGCGCATCGATCATGTGATGGCCCTGTGCCGCCTGTGGTGGGTGGTGGGCAGTCAAACCGCCGATCACGGCGCGTATGTGCATTATGATGCCGAAGTGATGTTTGCCATTTTGGCGTTGGAAAGCCAACGCAACCGCTGCGTGGTCATCGGCGAGGATTTGGGGACGGTTCCCGACCAGGCACGGGAGCTGCTTTACCGCTATCAGGTTTATTCTTATAAAGTGGTGTATTTCAGTAAAAATCGGCAAGGCTTTGAATTTCCTCAGGATTACCCGCCGCAGGCTTTGGCGGTGGTCAGCACGCACGATGTCGCGCCGCTGGCGGCCTATTGGACGGGTAAGGATTTGGAAACCATGCGCCGTTTGGGTACGCTTGCCGGCGGCGAAGCGTTTCAGACGGCATTGCAGCAGCGTGAACGCGACAAAGCCGATTTGTTGTCCAAACTGAAAGCAACGCATTGCCTTCCCGAGGATTCGGATATGCCGTCTGAAATGACGGAAACCTTGATGGGTGCGGTACACCGTTATGCAGCCATGACCCAGTGCAGACTGTTTGCCGTGCAACTGGAAAACCTGCTGGGCATGACCGATAATCTGAATGTGCCGGGCGTGGCCGACGGCTACCCGAATTGGGCGCGCAAAATGCCGGTTTTGCTGGAAGATTTCCCCAACCACCGCGTAATGAGCGGACAACTTGCCATGATTGACGAGGTACGCATGAATAAAAACAGCCAACCTAAAGCTTATCATCCGTTGGATTCGGTCGAACGCGACACAATCGACAGCCTGTTTCTTGCCACGCATAACGATTTGTTCGCCTATCTGGGTCGGCACCGTTTGCCGGAGGGCGGCGAAGTCGTGCGCACGCTGATTCCCGATGCGTTCGGCGTGGACATCGTCAACCGTCATGACGGCACGCTCATCAGGCCGTCTGAAAAAATAGACGGACGCGGATTTTTCGTCGCGGTCTTGCCGGAAAACGCCCCCGATTATGCCTTGAGCGTGAAATACAGCGAAGCGGGCGAAGCGGTGCGCGAGGAAGACGTTTACCGTTTCGGTTCGGCTTTGCAGGATATGGATTCGTGGCTGCTGGCCGAGGGCAAACATTTGAGGCCGTATGAAACGTTGGGCGCGCATTTTGCCGAAGTGGACGGTGTGAAAGGCGTGAGTTTTGCGGTGTGGGCGCCGAATGCGCAGCGCGTTTCCGTCATCGGCGAATTCAACTGCTGGGACGGCCGCCGCCATGTGATGCGTTTCCACCGCGACAACGGCATTTGGGATATTTTCATTCCGGGCGTGAAGCTGAACGATTTGTACCGCTTCGAAATCCGCGACGTGCACGGCAATGTGCGTCAGAAAACCGACCCTTACGCTTTCGGTGCGGAATTGCGCCCGGGCACGGCTTCGGTGGTGCGCGGTTTGCCCGACAAGGTGGCCGAACCCGAATTCCGCGCCCGTGCCAACGCCATTGACGCGCCCATCAGCATTTACGAAGTGCATTTGGGTTCGTGGCGGCGCAATCCCGAAAACAACTTCTGGCTGACCTACGAGCAGTTGGCCACCGAACTGGTTTCCTATGTTAAAGACATGGGCTTCACCCACATCGAACTGCTGCCGATTTCGGAATACCCGTTTGACGGCTCGTGGGGCTATCAGGCGACGGGGCTTTACGCACCGACCAGCCGTTTCGGTTCGCCCGACGAATTGCGCGCCCTGATTAAAGCTGCGCACGATGCGGGTATCTGCGTGATTCTTGACTGGGTGGTCGGACATTTCCCCGTTGACGACCACGGCCTGAACAAATTCGACGGCACGGCGTTGTACGAACACGAAGATCCGCGCGAAGGCTACCATCAGGATTGGAACACGCTGATTTACAACTTCGGCCGCCACGAAGTGAAAAACTTTTTGCAGGGCAATGCCTTGTATTGGATTGAGCGGTTCGGTTTCGACGGCTTGCGCGTCGATGCGATTGCGTCGATGATTAACCGCAATTATTCGCGCAAAGACGGCGAGTGGATTCCCAACCAATACGGCGGCCATGAAAATCTGGAGGCCATCGCCTTTTTGCGCGACACCAATACCATGCTGAAAGCCGAAGTGCCGAACGCGGCCGAAATCGCCGAGGATTCGACTTCGTTCCCCAACGTAACGCGTCAGGAAGGTCTCAATTTCAGCTATAAATGGAACATGGGCTGGATGAACGATACCTTGCGCTACATGAAGGAAGACCCGGTAAACCGCAAATACCACCACGATAAAATCACCTTCGCCATGATGTACCAATACACCGAAAACTTCGTCCTGCCGCTGTCGCACGACGAGGTGGTGCACGGCAAATATTCGCTGCTGGGGCGTATGCCGGGCGACTGCTGGCAGCAGTTTGCCAACCTGCGCGCGTATTACGGCTTTATGTACGGTTTCCCCGGCAAGAAATTGCTGTTTATGGGCAACGAATTCGCACAGGGCCGCGAGTGGAATTACAACGAAGGTTTGGACTGGTATCTGCTGGACGAGCCGGGCGGCTGGCACAAAGGCATGCAGGATTATGTGCGCGATTTGAACCATATTTACCGCGACAACGCGCCGCTGTACCAGCTTGACCAATGGCCGGAAGGCTTTGAATGGCTGGTAACGGACGACGGCAACAATTCGGTCTTCGTATTCGAACGCCGCGACCGCGAGGGCAACCGCGTGATTGTCATCAGCAACTTCACGCCGGTTGTGCGCGAACACTACCGATTCGGTGTCAACGAAGCCGGCGTGTACCGCGAAATCATGAATTCCGACCAAACCCGGTACAAAGGCAGCGGCGTGAGTGCGGGGGCGGAAGTAGCGAGCGAGGAAACCGGTTCGCACGGTAAAGCGCATTCGCTGTCGCTGACAATTCCGCCGCTGGCAACGGTTTATCTGTATAAAGCGGCGGAAAAAGCGGAAGTTTCGGAAGAGCAGGCCGCTACGGAAGAAGCTGCGGAAGAATAGGCTTTTCTTGAGAACCGCTGTTTCAGAGGCCGTCTGAAACAGCGGTTCGGATAAGATTGGATAAGCTTTTTCAGACGGCCTTTTGCGGGAAACGGGGAAACCGTAAAATCCGGCCATATACCTTTGTCCTTTGGTTGCGCCGGCAGATAGGGCAGTCTCCCGAAAATTGTTCTCTGATAAAACAGGCCGTCTGAAAATTCATCTGCCGTACACAATCCGGCTTGATAAGTATTGTTTCAGACGGCCTTTAAAAATAAATAAACCGAAAACGAAAAACAATGAACCATACACACAACACAAAATGGCAAATCCGCCCCGGCCGACCGTATCCTTTGGGTGCGTCGCCACAGGAAGGCGGGGTGAATTTTGCCGTATTTTCCTTTAATGCCGATGCGGTCGAATTGTGTCTGTTTGACGGTGAAACCGAAACACGTTTGAAACTGCCTTCCCGGTTCGGTACGGTGTTTTGCGGTTTCGTGCCCGATGCAAAAGTAGGACAACGCTACGGTTTCCGCGCCTACGGGGAAGGCGGGGGCGGGTATTGCGCGTTTTTCAATCCGCAAAAGCTGCTGGTTGATCCGTATTCCAAACAGATTGACGGCATACCGCATTACCGCAGCGAAGAAGAAATGGCATGGTTCCATCATTCAGACGGCCGCGACAATGCCGCCGTCGCGCCGAAAAGTGTAGTGGTGCCGCCGTCTGATTTCGATTGGGAAGACGACCGCCGTCCGGATACACCTTGGGGTGAAACGGTAATTTACGAAGCGCATGTCAAAGGTCTGACCAAACAGTTCCCCGATTTGGAACATGCCGGTACTTATCGGGCACTGGCGGATGCGCGTGTGATTGCGTATTTGCAGCGGCTGGGGATTACCGCAGTCGAATTGTTGCCGGTACATCAGCATTTGGACGAATATCATCTTCAGAAAACGGGTTTGTCGAATTATTGGGGCTACAACACTTATTCCCATTTTGCCGTCGAACCGGGCTATGCGGCCAATCCGCATGAGGCGGCGAACGAATTGAAGCAGGCGGTCAAAGCCCTGCACAAGGCCGGTATCGAAGTCATTCTCGATGTGGTGTACAACCACACCGCCGAGCAGGATATCAAAGGGCCGACATTGTGTCAGCGCGGGCTGGATAATTCCTTGTGGTATTGGCAGAATGCGCAGTTCGAATATGAAAACTGGTCGGGTTGCGGCAATACGCTGAAGGTGGCCAACCGCGACATCAGCCGCTGGGTGATGGACAGTTTGCGTTATTGGGCGGAAGAATTCCACATTGACGGTTTCCGTTTTGATTTGGGTACGGTTTTAGGCCGCGAGCCGGGTTTCAAAACGTATGGTTCTTTCTTTAATATGCTGTTTCAGGATCCGGTTTTGGCCGGCTGCAAAATGATTGCCGAAGCGTGGGACATCGGTGCGGACGGTTATCAGGTCGGTAAATTCCCGCAGCCGTTTGCCGAATGGAACGGTTTGTTCCGCGACGATATGCGCGCGTTTTGGAATTGGGAGAGCGGCAATTTGGGCGTGTTTGCCGAGCGTTTGTCGGGATCTGCCGATGTGTTCGGCCACAGTGGACGCCTGCCGTCGGCCGGTGTGAATTTCATCACCGCGCACGACGGCTTCACCTTGCAGGATTTGGTCAGCTACAACGAAAAGCATAATGATGCCAACGGCGAACAAAACCGCGACGGCCACAATGAAAATTTCAGCTACAACCACGGTATCGAAGGCGCAACCGACGATGCCGTTGTGCTTGAGTCGCGCGAATACACCGCCAAAGCGTTATTGGCTTCGCTGTTTTTATCCGCAGGCACGCCGATGCTGCTGGCCGGAGACGAGTTCGGCAACAGCCAGCAGGGCAACAACAACGGCTACTGCCAAGACAATGAAACCACATGGCTGGACTGGCCGTCTGAAAAACACGTTTTGCAGGATTACGTACGGGAATTGGTTCATGTCCGCAAACAAATCAGATTGCTGGCGTCGGATTCATGGTGGGGGAAAGACCGAGCGGTATGGCTGAATTCAGACGGCCTGGAAATGGCGGAATCCGACTGGCACAACCACAGCGCAAAAGCCATGCAGGTTTTATTGGATGATGAATGGCTGTTATTGGTTAACGGCAAACGTAGTGCACAATTGTTTAACCTGCCTCAAGGACGTTGGAAAGTTTCTTGCGTACCATCAGGGAAATTTAATTACGCACACGGCGAGGGGCAATGCGAAGTGTTGCACATGGGTGTCTGGGTTTTACGCAAAGAGAATAAAGCTTAGATTTTAATAGAGTTTTAAAAGAACGTAATGTAAAATCAAAGCACTTCGGCGTATTCCGGTTGCCGGCTGCCAAAGAAAAACCTGAGGCCGTCTGAAAAAGTAAAACGATAGAAACATACATTTTTCCGGCCGTATCCAACCGATATGTAGTTTTATACCGAATCAGGATTTTTAACATGACCGCCGCCGCGGTACAGATTTTCCATTTTGCCGTCTGCTTTTTTCAGACGGCATGATTTCATCACTGTGTCGAAAACACACGAAAAAGAAAGGCTATCATGGCTCAGAAACTTCCTATCTCAGGCTACGATTATGTTATGCCGAAACCGGATGCCGAAACCATCCGCAAATCCATTGTTTACAAATTGATTTTTATCTTGGGCGTTGACCCGAAAGATGCCGACGAGCACCAATGGCTGAATGCCGCCATGCTTGCCGCGCGTGACCTGATTGCCGAGGATTTCCTCAAAACCCGCCGCGCCCATATCGAAAACAGCAAACGCATGGTTTACTATCTTTCGATGGAGTTTTTGTTGGGTCGCTCGTTTGTCAATGCCCTGATTAACGAAGGCGTGTATGCCGAATTTGAAGAAGCGTTCAGACAATTGGGCAAAGAATTCGCCGATGTCTGCGAGCAGGAGCAAGACCCGGGCCTGGGTAACGGCGGCTTGGGCCGTTTGGCCGCGTGTTTCCTGGATTCTCTGGCGACTTTGCGCATTCCGGCCATGGGCTACGGCATCCGTTACCAATACGGTATGTTTAAGCAGGAAATCGTTGACGGCCAGCAGGTTGAAAAACCGGATTTGTGGCTGGATCAGGATTTGGCATGGCAGTTTGCCCGCCCGAACAAGCAATACGCGGTACGCTTCGGCGGCCAGTTGCTGAACATGGGCAGCAAAAAAGAATGGCATCCGAGCGAGGAGATTTCTGCGTGGGCTTACGATGAAATCATTCCGGGCTACGGCGGCGACGTAGCCAATCCACTGCGCCTGTGGACGGCTCATGCCGGCAACCTGTTCGATTTGGCCGACTTTAACCGCGGCGACTATGCTTCTGCCGTGCGCGCGCAAAACAGCGACGAAAACATTTCGCGCGTGCTGTATCCGAACGACTCGACCGAAAGCGGCCGCGAACTGCGCCTGAAGCAGGAATATTTCCTGGTTTCCGCTTCTGTCCAAGACATCATCGCGCGCCACAAATGCCGTTTCCCGAACATCCGCACGCTGGCCGACGAAGTGGCGATTCACTTGAACGACACCCATCCGGTCTTGGCGATTCCCGAACTGATGCGCATCCTGATCGACGAAGAAGGCCTGGCATGGACGGAAGCATGGAATATCTGCTGCAAAGTGTTCTCATACACCAACCACACCCTGATGAGCGAAGCTTTGGAAACATGGTCGGTCGAATTGATGGGCCGTCTGCTGCCGCGCCATCTGGACATCATTTTCGAAATCAATGCCTATTTCCTGAATGCCTTGCGCGCCATCGGCAATTTTGACGACGAATTCTTAAGCCGCGTGTCGATTATCGACGAATCGCACGGCCGCCGGGTGCGCATGGGCTGGCTGGCCGTGATCGGTTCGCACAAAGTCAACGGCGTGGCCAAAATCCACTCGGATTTGATGGTCAACACCATTTTTGCCGACTTCGCCAAAATCTTCCCGGAACGCTTCACCAACGTGACCAACGGCGTAACCCCGCGCCGCTGGATCAACATCGCCAACCCTGCCTTGACCGCATTCTTGGACAAGCATTTGGGCGAGCAGGACTGGCGTCTGCATTTGGACAATTTGGTCAAACTGAACGACAAAGCGGATGATACCGACGTTCAGGCCGAGTTTGCCGAAGTGAAGCATGCCGCCAAAGTACGTTTGGCGAAATACATCGAAACCGAATTGGGCATCAAAGTCAATCCCGATGCGCTGTTCGACATTCAAATCAAACGCATCCACGAGTACAAACGCCAAGCGTTGAATGTGATGCACATCGTCGACCGCTATAACAAAATTTTGGAAAACCCCGATGCCGATTGGCAGCCGCGCGTATTCATTTTCGCCGGTAAAGCCGCTTCCGCCTACTATATGGCGAAGAAAATCATCCGCCTGATTAACGATGTGGCCAAAGTCATCAACAACGACAGCCGTATCCGCGATTTGATTAAAGTGGTCTTCATCCCGAACTACAGCGTGAGCCTGGCGCAAATCATCATTCCCGCCGCCGACCTGCACGAACAGATTTCATTGGCGGGTACGGAAGCATCGGGTACCAGCAACATGAAGTTTGCGTTGAACGGCGCGGTCTGCATGGGTACGCTGGACGGCGCCAATGTAGAGATTTTGGATAAAGTCGGCGAAGAACACTGCTACATCTTCGGCAATACCGTCGAGCAGGTGGAGGAAATCCGCCGCAACGGCTACGATCCGCTGAGCTACATCGAGCAGGACAACGATCTGCGCCGCGTGGTCAACCAAATCAGCCACGGCACGTTCTCGCCGGAAGAACCGTCGCGCTACAGCGACGTGTTGCAGGTAAGCGGCGACCATTACCAGCTGATGGCCGATTTCCGCAGCTATGTCGATACGCAGGCCAAAGCCGATGCGCATTTCAAAGACAAAGCCGCTTGGAACCGTTCGGCACTGGTGAACATCGCCAATATGGGCTTCTTCTCGTCCGACCGCTCGATTGCCGATTACTGCCGCGATATTTGGTACATCAAACCGTTGACCGAAGCAGAACTTCCGCGTCGTGATTGATGTGATATAGAAGCCGGAAAGGCCGTCTGAAAATTTTCAGACGGCTTTTTTGTAAATGGAATGTCTGTGCCCAAGTATTTTGCCGGAACCGTTTGGTCGTCTGCTATTCGGTACATCAAAACGTTGACCGAATCGGATTATCATGCTGCTCCTGATATACGGAATGACGGCGGTGGTACTTTTTCTTTTTTGCAAAGTTCAGAGGCCGTCTAAAAATCTTTTTCAGACGGCCTTTATGATGCGGCTTATTTATTGTCCGCTTCCGGTTCTGGGACTTCAAACACTTGGCGCAAATAAGCAAGGAAGGTGTCGTTGGTGGTCATGGTTTTGCCCGGGGAGTCGGACAGCTTGGCAACCGATTGGCCGTTGCATTCGACCAGTTTCAACACGATATTGAGCGGCGTGTGTCCCATGTCGTTGGTAAGGTTGGTGCCGATGCCGAAGCTGGTTTTGAAACGGTCTTTGAAATACTGGTGCAAGGCCCATGATTTTTCGATGTCGAGGCCGTCTGAAAACGTCAGCATTTTGGTGTGGCTGTCGATTTTGAGCTTTTTGTAATGCGCGTAGGCTTTGTCGCCCCACACATACGGATCGCCGCTGTCGTGGCGCAGGCCGTCGAAAAGTTTGGCGAAGTAGAGGTCGAAATCGCGCAGGAAAGCGTCCATGCCGACCACGTCGGTCAGCGCGATGCCCAAGTCGCCGCGGTATTCGTGTACCCATGCTTCGAGGGCGGCTTTTTGCGAGTTGCGCAGGCGGAAGTCCAATGCCTGGAACGCTTGCATGAATTCGTGCGCCATCGTGCCGATGGGGGTGATGTTGAGTTTTTTGGCCAGGTAAACGTTGCTGGTGCCGCGCACGATGTGCGGAACGGCGTTGTTGAGCGTGCGGACGACGTGTTCCTGCCACGCAAGATTGTAGCGGCGACGCGTGCCGAAATCGGAAATCAGGAACGGCGGGTCAGACGGGTCTTGCTCGGCGGAGATTTTTTTCAGCAATTCGACTTTGGTTTGCAGGCGGCGTTCGCCTTCGGCCAAGACTTCGGGCGTTTCCAGGCGGCGGAAGAAGAGTTCGTTGACGATAGCGAGAATGAAGATTTCAAAAAACATCGCCTGAATCATCGGTCCTTCGATGCGGATGTTCAGACGGCCTTGTTCGTCGGCGCTGACTTTGACGAAACGGCGTTTGAGTTGGAACAGCTCGAGATAATCGACGAAATCGCTTTTGATAAAGCGCAGATTGCGCAAATAAGCCAATTCGTCTTCGGTAAAACGCAGTTGGCACAAGGCTTCCAATTCGCGTTCAAGCTCTTCGCGAATGTCGGCCAGCGGATAGACCATTTCTTTGTTGCGGCAGCGGAATTCGTAGAGGCTGTGGGTTTGAGGGAATTGGTGCAACACCACCTGCAGCATGGTGAATTTGTATAAATCGGTATCCAGCAGCGATTGGATAATGGGGGCGTGTGAAGTCATAAAGATGTTCTCATTGACCGGACTGATGAAGTATTAAAACACGTTTGGCCGCAAAAATGACCGAAAATTTACAATTTTTTTTATGGATTGTCCGCTTCAAGGCCGTCTGAAAATGTTTCTTGCGGCTCCGTTTGCTCGGTTGCATCGTGTTTCAGATGGATTTCGATTTCGCCGAAACCGC
The DNA here is from genome assembly GCF_047837985.1 of Neisseria sp. CCUG12390. Taxonomy (GTDB): domain Bacteria; phylum Pseudomonadota; class Gammaproteobacteria; order Burkholderiales; family Neisseriaceae; genus Neisseria. The sequence continues at coordinate 1,538,348 of NZ_CP181244.1, read as the reverse complement.
TTTCCTGAACAATCCGCACCAAGCCTTCTTTGGCCAATTCCAAAAGCGCGATGAAGTTGACCACCACATAGGCCGCACCCTGTTCGGGCTTGAAAAGGGCGGAGAAACGGCTGAAACCGTGTTCGTTCAGACGGCGTAAAATCGATGTCATCTGCGCGCGCACGGAAATCGCTTCGCGCACCACTTCATGACTGCGCGTATGTTTCGCGCGCGACAAAATGCCCAGCCAGGCCTGGGTCAGGTCGGCCACGGCGACATCGGGCAGCTTGGCTTCGGCGGCGATTTCCAAAGGCAGGTATGCCCATGCGAAATCACGGCCGGCACGGGGCAGCGCGTCCAAGCCCTGTGCCGCGAGTTTCATTTGTTCGTAGGCCAGCAGGCGGCGCACCAGTTCGGCGCGCGGGTCGGCTTCTTCGTCTTCGATTTCTTCGGGGCGCGGCAGCAGTAGGCGCGATTTGATTTCAATCAGCATGGCCGCCATCAGCAAATATTCCGCCGCCAAATCAAACTGATAGGCTTCCATTTGCGCGATGTAGTGCAGATATTGCTCGGTGATTTTCATCATCGGAATATCCAATACATCGATATTCTGCTTGCGGATTAAATACAGCAGCAAATCCAGCGGCCCCTGAAAGCTCGACAACACCACTTTCAGCGCATCGGGTGGAATGAACAGGTCTTGCGGAATGTCAGTGACGGGTTGGCCGAACACATAAGCCACCGCACTCGCATTTTCAGACGGCCTCAACATTTCAGCGGTATTCATTTGTCACCTGCGATATGGTCGATGGCCGCCTGCGCGCAATATAAACCGAAACTGGCCGTAACCAGCATACTCGCGCCGTAGCCCGCGCACGACAAACCCTGCGGGGCATTAAGGCCGTCTGAAATGCCATCGGCGGAACACGCTTCGGCGGTTTGCGGCGGGGTAACGTTTTCGGTGGAAAACACGCACGGCACGCGCATTTTGTCTTTTACATCACGGCTGAAGCCGTAGCGTTTGCGCAAGGTGTAACGCAGGTTGGCCAGCAGCGGATCGTGGGTAACGCGGCTCAAATCGGCCGTCTGAATCAGCGCGGGATTTTTCTGGCCGCCCGCGCCGCCGCTTAGGATAAACGGCTGTTTGTGTTGCACAAAATAAGCCGCCATCGCCGCTTTCACGCGCACTTGGTCGATGGCGTCGATGACAAAATCAAAAGGCCGTCTGAAAAGTTCGGGCAGGTTTTCTTCTGTCACGAAATCTTCGATTTCGACCACTTCGCAGGCCGGATTGATTTGCAGGATGCGCTCGTGCAGCGCGGTCACTTTGGCCTTGCCGAAATCATCGGTAAGCGCGTGGAGCTGGCGGTTGACATTCGATTCAGCGACATTGTCCAAATCAATCAGGGTTAAATGCCCGATACCGCTGCGCGCCAACGCTTCCACCGCCCACGAACCGACGCCGCCCACGCCGACCACGCACACATGTGCCTGATTAAAGCGTTGCAAAGCCTCGTCGCCGTACAATCGGGCAATGCCGCCGAAACGGCGTGACGGCAGGGAATCAATCTCGGACATAGTCAACCTTGTGATAAATCAAAAAATGAATGAAAAGATAGCGGGGCGGCGTAAAAATTAATCGCAAAAAGCCGAAGGCGTATTATACTTCAAGCGTCAAGGCTGTTGTATAAAGCCGAAGGAACAGTCTATAATCCCATCACTTGAACAATATCGTGCCGCAAAAAGGCCTTCATAAGGAGATGACAATGTATAAGCATTTGGTGGTTGCCGTCGACGGCAGTGAAACCTCTTTAAACGCGTTGAAGCATGCCGCTGATTTGGCCGGTGCCAACGAAGCGCGCCTGACTTTGGTGCACGTTGCCAATCCTGCCGAATACATGGCTTTGGCTCCCGAATTTCTGCAGCACGAAAGCTACGAAGCCGCAGCCGTGGCGCAGGGCAACGAAGTGTTGGAGTTCGCCGAAAAATCGGCGCGCGAAGACGGCGTAACCAATATCGTGAAACACCTGCTGGTGGCCAACAAAGGCGCGCGCGAAATGGCGCAGGAGCTGGTGGATTACGCCGATGCCAACGGTGCGGATCTGCTGGTTTTGGGTACGCACGGCCGTACCGGCCTGATGCATTTGCTGATGGGCAGCTTTGCCGAAACGGTGATGCGCCAAAGCCATCTGCCGCTGCTGGTCATCCGCAGCAAAGGCGAGGATGAATAAGCTTTTCCGGTTAAGGCATACAGGCCGTCTGAATGTTTCAGACGGCCTTTTGATTGCGGTATATGCCGTCTGAAAATTACTCAATTCTGTATCCGAAATATTTTCAAAAAATCCGTATCCTGTGGCGGATTGGTTTTATAATCGCGCTTTAGTGCAATTATTTTATTCTGAAGGAACCGTTATGGCTGCACCGACCATCAGCGAGGTCTGCAATATCCGCTATTGGGGCATCAATTATTACGATACCGACGACAAGGGCGAGGTAATCGTGCGCCCGAACCCGGCCGAGCCGGAGAAAATCGTGTCGCTGCAAAAGCTGGCCGAATCGGTGCAGAAGCAGCAAAACGCGCGGCTGCCGATTTTGTTCTGCTTTCCGCAAATCCTGCAACACCGCCTGCGTTCCATCAATCAGACGTTTCAGACGGCCAGACAGGGTTTCGGCTATGACGGCGATTATTGCCTGGTGTACCCGATCAAGGTCAACCAACACCGCCGCGTCATCGAGACGCTGATACACAGCGGCCAGCCGCACGGTTTGGAAGCCGGCTCGAAAGCGGAGCTGATGGCGGTGTTGGCGCACGCGGGAACGACGCAGACGCTGATTGTGTGCAACGGCTACAAAGACCGCGAATACATCCGTTTTGCGCTGATGGGCGAGAAACTCGGCCATCAGGTGTATCTGGTGATTGAAAAAGTCTCCGAAATCGATATGGTATTGGAGGAAGCGGCCAAGTTGGGCGTGAAGCCGCGTTTGGGCGTGCGTGCGCGTTTGGCTTCCCAAGGCTCCGGCAAATGGCAGGCTTCGGGCGGCGACAAATCCAAATTCGGTTTGTCGGCTTCGCAGGTGCTGCATTTGGTGGAGGTTTTAAAACAAAACAACCGCTTGGACTGCCTGCAACTTCTGCATTTCCATCTCGGTTCGCAACTGGGCAATATCCGCGACGTGGCGACCGGCGTGCGCGAGTCGGCGCGGTTTTATGTGGAATTGCACAAGCTCGGCGTGAACATTCAATGCTTCGACGTGGGCGGCGGCTTGGGCGTGGATTACGAAGGTAACCGCACGCAATCGGACTGCTCGGTCAATTACAGCCTGACCGAATACGCCGAAACCGTGGTGTGGGGCATCGGCCAGGCCTGCCGCGAACATAATCTGCCGCATCCGACCATCATCACCGAAAGCGGCCGCGGCATCACCGCGCACCATGCCGTGCTGGTGGCGAACGTCATCGGCGCGGAACGCTATACGCCGCAGGAATTGGGTGCGCCGTCTGAAAACGATCCGCGCGTGCTGCACAGCATGTGGGAAACGTGGACGGACATTTTCGCCTCGCGCGAAAAGCGTTCGCTGCGAAGCTGGATACACGAAAGCCAGTTTGACTTGGCCGATGTGCACAACCAATACAACGTCGGCCTGCTGAGCCTGGAGCAGCGCGCGTGGGCCGAGCAGCTTTATCTGAACATCTGCCACGAAGTCGGCGAACTTTTCAACGAAAAACACCGCTCGCACCGCACCATCATCGACGAATTGCAAGAGCGGTTTGCCGACAAGCTGTATGTGAATTTCTCGCTGTTCCAATCGCTGCCCGACGTGTGGGGCATCGACCAACTGTTCCCCGTCTGCCCGATTACCGGCCTGAACGAAAAAATCGCCCGCCGCGCCGTATTGCTCGACATCACTTGCGATTCAGACGGCACCATCGACCACTACATCGACGGCGACGGCATCGCCACCACCATGCCGATGCCCGATTATCCGGCCGACAATCCGCCGCTTTTGGGCTTTTTCATGGTCGGCGCATATCAGGAAATTTTGGGCAACATGCACAACCTGTTCGGCGACACCACCACCATCGACGTGATGGTGCACGGCGAAAACCAATTCGAAGTCGTCGATTACGACGAGGGCAACACCGTCGCCGATATGCTGGAATACGTTTACCAAGATCCGAAAGAACTCATGCGCCGCTACCGCGAACAAATCGAACATTCCGATTTGCCGGCTTCGCAAGCGATGGCGTTTTTGAAAGATCTGGAAATCGGGCTGAACGGCTATACTTATCTGGAAGAAGAATAAGTTTCAGACGGCCTGTTGAGAACTTGAGTGAAGCCGTCTGAAAACTGCATACGATGAAAATTAAAGGATACAACATGAAACCCTACACCACCCTTGCCGGACAAACCGACAATTCACTGGTTTCCAATAATTTCGGCTTCCTGCGCCTGCCGCTGGATTTCAACCCCTACGAAGGCAACGCCGAATGGGTGATTACCGGCATTCCTTACGACATCGCCGTTTCCGGCCGCTCCGGTGCGCGTTTCGGCCCCGAGTCCATCCGCCGCGCTTCCGTCAACCTCACCTGGGAACACAAACGCTTTCCGTGGACATTCGACGTGCGCGAACGCTTAAACATCGTCGATTGCGGCGATTTGGTCTATTCCTTCGGCGACAGCCGCGATTTTGTCGAAAAACTCGAAGCCCATGCGCTGAAGCTGCTGCAGGCCGGTAAAAAATGCCTGAGTTTGGGCGGTGACCATTTCGTCACCCTGCCGTTGCTGCGCGCCCACGCCAAACATTTCGGCAAACTCGCCTTGGTGCATTTCGACGCACACACCGACACCTACGCCAACGGCAGCGAATTCGACCACGGCACCATGTTCCACACCGCGCCGAAAGAAGGCCTGATCGACCCGTCGCGCTCGGTACAAATCGGTATCCGCACCGAACACGACAAATCCCTGCCGTTTACCGTATTGAGCGCACCGCAGGTCAACGACGACAGCGTCGAAGCCACCGTCGCCAAAATCAAGGAAACCGTCGGCGATATGCCTGTTTACCTGACCTTCGACATTGACTGCATCGACCCCGCCTTTGCACCGGGCACAGGCACACCCGTGTGCGGCGGCTTGACCACCGACCACGCCCTGAAAATCCTGCGCGGCCTGACCGACATCAATATCGTCGGCATGGATGTAGTCGAAGTCGCCCCATCTTACGACCAAGCCGACATCACTGCCTTGGCCGGTGCGACGATTGCGCTGGAAATGCTGTATTTGCAAGGTGCGCGAAAAGGCTGATACTGGAAGATAAAAGAAAAGGCCGTCTGAAAATCATTGCGTTTTCAGACGGCCTTTTGATTCAGGTTGCAGGTTGGTTAGAAACTCAATAAAAGGATAATTTTAAAAAATGTTGGGTCAAGACCCAACCTACGATTGTTGTTTGCAACAAAGGCCGTCTGAAAATTTTTCAGACGGCCTTTGTTCGGTTATCAAGCAGATTGTAGGTTGGGTTGCCAAACCCAACAAAGCGGCTATATGTGAAAACTAGTTGGCTCAAGGCTCAACCTGCGAGTATTTCATTTTAAAAACGAGATTATCTAAATCAAACCTGATGGGGGGGGAATTCGGTTAGATTTGGCCGGATTGCATAACGTACTCTTCACTAACAAGGCCGTCTGAAAAATTGAATTTTCAGACGGCCTTTAGTTGGGTTATCAAGAAAATAATCGAGTTTGAATCGGCTTATTTCGCGGCGGAAGCCTGTGAAGCGGCGGCAGTCGAAGCGGCCTCGGCGGTTGCGCCTGCCGCGGCGTTTTCACCCCATACGGCAGGGTATTTGTAGCCGGCAAAGCGTTCTTTGGCGTAGGTTTTAAATTCTTCCGAATTGTAGGCGGCTTCTACGTCTTTCAGCCATTGCGCGTTTTTGTCGGCGGTTTTCACGGCTGCCCAGTTCACATAGGCAAAGCTCGGTTCTTGGAACAGGGTTTCGGTCAGTTTCATGCCGCTGCTCATGGCATAGTTGCCGTTCACAACCGCAAAATCAACATCGGCACGGCTGCGCGGCAGTTGCGCGGCTTCCAGCTCGACGATTTTGATTTTTTTCAGGTTTTCGGCAATGTCGTTTTTAGATGCGGTCAGCGGATTGATGCCGTCTTTCAGTTTGACCCAGCCCAGTTCGTTCAACATGACCAAGGCACGGGCGAAGTTGGACGGGTCGTTCGGCGCGGAAACGCTGCTGCCTTCTTTCACGTCGTCAAGCGAAGCCAGTTTGCCGGGATATAAACCCAAAGGTGCGGTCGGCACTTGGAAGGCTTCGACGATGTCGAGTTTATGCTCTTTTTTGAAGTCGTCCAGATAAGGCTTGTGTTGGAACACATTGATGTCGATTTCGCCTTCGGCCAGAGCCAGGTTGGGGCGGACGTAATCGGTAAATTCAATCAGCTTGACCGTGTAGCCTTTTTTCTCCAAAGCAGGTTGGATTTGCTCTTTCACCATGTCGCCGAAGTCGCCGACGGTGGTGCCGAAGACGATTTCTTTTTTCGCTGCGCCGTTATCGGCGGCAGGCGAAGCGGCGGAAGCGGCCGGTGCGGCTTCCTGTTTTTGACCGCCGCAAGCGGCTAATGCCAATGCCAAAGCGGCGGCTGAGAAGGTTTTCAATACGCTGTTTGCGTTCATAGCAATACTCCTAAAATGTGTGTGACAGAAATCATATCATGCCGTCTGAAAAAAGCTTAATGAATTTTCAGACGGCCCTTATAAACAATCCTTCTAACGCTTGTCGAGGCGGCGCGCAATCCAGTTGCCCAGGCTCTGCATCGCAATCACCATCAGCACCAGAATCGCCACGATGAAGATGATGACTTCGGTTTGGTAGCGGTAATAGCCGTAGCGTATGGCCAAATCGCCCAAGCCGCCGCCGCCGATCATACCTGCGGCTGCGCTGTAGGAGAGCAGGCCGATGGCCAATACGGTAATGCTGGATACCATGCCGGCGCGCGCTTCGTTGAGCAGCACTTTGCGGATAATCGTCAACGGCGTTGCGCCCATGCTGATGGCTGCTTCAATCACGCCGCGTGGGACTTCGCGCAGGTTTTGTTCGACCAGGCGGGCGAAGTAAAACATTCCCGATACGCTCAAAACCAAAGAAGCGGCGTAAGGGCCGATGGTGCTGCCGATGATGGCGCGGGTGGCCGGAATCAAGGCAATCATCAAAATCACAAACGGAAACGCGCGCATCAAATTGACCAGATTATCCAGTATGAAATTCAACGGCTTGTTATAATGAAGCTGCCGGCTGGCGGTGACAAACAGTAACACGCCCAGCAAGGTGCCGAATACCACGGCAAACAGCGTCGACAAACCGACCATGATAAAGGTCTCGCCCAAAGCTTGGTAAATCTCGCCTTTCATGCCACCGATGGTGGATACGGCTTGCGAAAAAGTCAAATCGGCCATCTCAATCCTCCCGAATCAGTTCGCGCCCGATTTCCGATTGGGCGTGGATTTGGTTGTCGTGCACTTCCACCACTTCCAGCAGACGGCCTTTGTCAAGCAGGGCGGCGCGGTCGCACAAGCGGCGGATGACGCTCATTTCGTGGGTCACGATGACGATGGTTACATTGAAGCGTCGGTTGATGTCTTCCAAGCATTCCAGCACGCTGCGCGTCGTGGCCGGGTCCAGTGCGGAAGTCGGCTCGTCGGCCAAAATGACTTGCGGATTAGAGGCTAGGGCGCGGGCAATGCCGACACGCTGCTTTTGTCCGCCCGAAAGCTGGGCAGGGTAATGTTGCGAACGTTCCTGCAATCCCACAATTTCCAGACATTCCGCCACACGCGCACGAATCTTTTCAGACGGCCAGCCCGCGATTTCCAAAGGAAACGCCACGTTTTCCGCCACCGTGCGGTTGCTCAGCAGATTGAATTGCTGAAATACCATGCCGATATTCTGCCGCGCTTGGCGCAAATCTGCCGCGTTGAGGGTGGTCAAATCTTTTCCACCCACCAAAACGCGCCCCGAATCAGGCCGCTCGAGCAGGTTAATCAGCCGCAGCAAAGTCGATTTGCCTGCGCCTGAATAGCCCATCAGGCCGAAAATCTCGCCGTCTTTAATTTCCAAACTGGTCGGCTCCACCGCCGTAAACCACGATTTGTCGCGCGTTTGGTAGCGTTTGGAAACCTTGTCTAAAATAATCATAATGTTCTCAAATACAACAAAGCCCGATGTCTGACACAACGGGCTGGATTCGCAACAACTGCAAACGCTTAGCTGTTTGTGCCCGCAAGCTGTGTCAAATCGGCATAAAGTGATTAAGGCAGGATAGTAGCGAAAATGTGAAAAAGTGTCAAGAAACAAGGCCGTCTGAATATTTCAGACGGCCTGTGTCATGCAAAATTGCCTTGCCATACAGGAAAAATGATTTTATATTGTACATATTACTGTACAGGAGATTGTGATGGAAGTAATGAGCTATACCGCGTTTCGCGCCGAGTTAGCTAAAACGCTGGATTTTGTCGCAGATAATCATAAGCCGGTCATGATTACACGGCAAAACGGCCGACACGCGGTGGTGATGAGCTTGGAAGATTTTTCAGCTTACGAAGAAACGGCATATTTGATGAAGAGCCCGAAAAACCGTACGCGTTTGCAGGAATCTTTGGCTCAGTTGGAAAAAGGGCAATCCCATGAGCGGGATTTAATCGAATGATTTTGGCTTTTACAGACCATGCGTGGGAGGATTATCTTTATTGGCAGCAGACGGATAAGAAGGTTTTGAAGCGGATCAATGCGTTGATACAAAATACGCAATGCATGCCTTTTGAGGGATTGGGTGATCCCGAACCTTTAAAACATCAGCTGTCGGGATTTTGGTCGCGCCGTATCGATAAAGAACATCGTTTGGTGTATCGGGTGGAGGATGGATATTTAACCATTGTGCAATGTCGCTATCATTATTAGTGAAAACTACAGGCCGTCTGAAAATGATTCATACATTTTCAGACGGCCTTTTATTTGATGACACCCCATCAAATCAAAGATTCATAATCCTTGCCACCAGTGCTTTTTCCTTACCCGCCATATTCGGGATTTTCACCTGAATGCCGTTGCCGGGGGCGACTTCCACTGCTTCGCCTTTACGGGTCATCTGTTCCAACTTGACGGTTTGGTTGCCGCTCGGGTGGATGATTTCGATGGTGTCGCCGACGGCAAAGCGGTTTTTCACTTCGACGGTTGCCCAGCCTTCGTTGTCGATTTCGGTAACGTGGCCGACGTATTGGCTTTGTTTGGCAACGGAATGGCCGTTGAGGTAGTTTTGGTAATCTTGCGTTTTGTGCCGCTCCAAAAAGCCGGAGGTGTAGCCGCGGTTGGCCAAGCCTTCGAGTTCGCTCAAGAGGCTCAGGTCAAAGGGGCGGCCGGCAACGGCATCGTCAATCGCTTTGCGGTAGCTTTGCGCCACGCGGGCAACGTAATACAGCGATTTGGTGCGGCCTTCGACTTTGAGGCTGTCCACGCCGATTTGGGTGAGTTTGTCGACCACTTCGATGCCGCGCAGGTCTTTGGAATTCATGATGTAGGTGCCGTGTTCGTCTTCCATAATCGGCATGAATTCGCCCGGGCGGTTGCTCTCTTCGATTAAGAAAACTTTGTTGGCGGCAGGGTGGCGTTGCTGGCCGTTGATGCCTTCGAAGTTTTGGTTGGCTTCTTCCTGCGCTTTTTCAAAGTTGAAACCTTGCAGGAGCTTCGCATCGCCCATGTCGTCGGTGTCGGTGTCGTGGACTTTGTAGTCCCAGCGGCAGGAGTTGGTGCAGGTGCCTTGGTTGGGGTCGCGGTGGTTGAAATAGCCCGATAATAAACAACGGCCTGAGTAAGCGATGCACAATGCGCCGTGGATAAACACTTCCAATTCGATGTCGGGACATTCCTGACGGATTTCGGCGATTTCGTCCATGCTCAATTCGCGCGACAGGATGATGCGCTCCACGCCGATTTTTTCCCAGAATTTCACGCCCCAATAATTGGTGGTGTTGGCTTGCACAGACAAGTGAATCGGCATGTCCGGCCATTTTTCGCGCACGGTCATAATCAGCCCCGGGTCGGCCATAATCAGCGCGTCGGGCTTCATGGCGATTAAAGGCTCCATGTCGGCGACGAAGGTTTTCAGTTTGGAATTGTGCGGCAAGGTATTGACGGTTAAAAAGAATTTTTTATCGCGCTCGTGCGCTTCTTTAATGCCCTGCGCCAATACGTCGAGCTTGGCAAACTCGTTGTTGCGCGCGCGCAGCGAGTAGCGCGGCGAACCGGCGTACACGGCATCGGCGCCGAAATCGTAAGCGGCGCGCATGCGTTCCAAGCCGCCGGCGGGTAGGAGTAATTCAGGTGCTTTCATCTTGTGTTCTTTGTTTTATAAATGTTTTCAGACGGCCTTGAAAACGCGTCAGGCCGTCTGAAATAAAATTAATCGGAATGGACGGATTATCCGCTTTTTTGTCAGGGGGGTCAATTTTCATCGGCGGCTTGGGCGTTGTTTTGCTTGGTTTTTACATATAAAACGACTTATCTGAATAATATCATTTTCAGACAGGAATGATTGAAATAGATATTTTCAGACGGCCTGAAAATGCAAAAGGCCGTCTGAAATCAAATTTGTGCGATAAAAAGCATTCAAAGTATGTATTTTCTTGTAAAATGTCAGGCTTATTTGCCATGATTTGCCTGCCGTTCGGGAAACGGCGTGGCGGAAACTTCTGATAAGAGCGGGATATGGATTTTCGTTTTGACATTATTTATGAATACCGTTGGATGTTTTTTTACGGCGCGCTGACGACTTTGGGTTTGACGTTTGTGGCGACGCTGGGCGGTACGGTATTGGGTTTGTTCGGTGCGCTGGCGCGGCTGGTGCATTTTGAAAAAGGCGGCGTACTGCTGAAGTCGGTGGCGTGGGTTTTGCGCACGGTTTCGCTGGTGTATGTGACGCTGTTTCGCGGTACGCCTTTGTTTGTGCAGATTTTTATCTGGTATTTCATTTGGGTGGTCGCGCTGATTCATCCGGTTGACGGTTGGTTGGTGAGCGGGGAGGCGGCGGTGCAGCTGCGCCGCGGTTACGGTGCGCTGATTGCCGGTACGCTGGCATTGATGGTGAACGCGGGTGCGTATATCACGGAAATTTTCCGCGCGGGTATCCAGTCGATTGACAAAGGCCAAATCGAAGCGGCGCGCTCGCTGGGCCTGACTTATCCGCAGGCGATGCGGTATGTGATTCTGCCGCAGGCTTTGCGCCGTATGCTGCCGCCGCTGGCGAACGAATTCATTACGCTGCTGAAAGACAGTTCGCTGCTGTCGGCGATTGCGGTGGCGGAATTGGCTTATGTGCAGAATACGATTTCGGGACGTTATTCGGTGTATGAAGAGCCGCTTTATACCGTGGCGTTGATTTATCTGCTGATGACAACTTGTCTGGGCTGGTTCTTCCTGCGTTTGGAAAAGCGTTATAATGTGGTACACCGTTGATTGGATGAATAAAATGCCGTCTGAAAAGTTTTCAGACGGCATTTTTTATTTGAGGGGGAAAATTGTGGTGGATTTGACGGTTTGGATTTTAAAGCAGTTTGTTTTTCAGACGGCCTCAAAACAAACTGCTTTGCGCCTGATTCAAATAGTTCAGCAAAGGTTTGGGCAGGCCGTAGTCGGCCAAACTTTCTTGAGCCACCCACAGGCTGTCTGAAAAATTTTCAGACGGCCTTTCGTCTGCGGTAAACGGGGTAATCATCAATAAGCGGTGGGTCAGCCGGTGGGTAAACGCGGCCTGTTCGGTGAGGCCGTCTGAATCGAGATTCAGGTTTCGGGCAGCCTGGTGTAAACCGTCGAGATTTTCAAAACACGGCACGCAATACAGGCCGCCCCAAATGCCTTTGGCCGGACGTTTGTGCAGCAGGATTCGGCCTTGCCGGTCGCGGACAATCAGCCAGTAAAGCGGCAGGGTTTGGACTTCGGCCGCGGTTTTTTTGCGGGGCAGCTCGGCAATGCGGTTCTGCTTTTTGGCTTCGCAAATGTCGCTCATCGGGCATTGGCGGCAAAGCGGGTTGCTGCGTTTGCACACGGTCGCACCCAAATCCATCAGGCCTTGCGTGTAGGCCGGCATATCGTGGTTTTCAGACGGCATCAGGCTTTCGGCAAGCTGCCAGAGCCGGTTTTCAAATTTTTTGTCCTGGGGATTGCCGTCAAGCGCGAACACGCGGCAGAGTACGCGTTTGACGTTGCCGTCGAGTATGGTTTCACGCTGATTGAAGGCAAAGGCGGAAATGGCGGCGGCGGTGCTGCGGCCGACTCCGCACAGGGTTTCCAGTTCTTGTCGGGTTTGCGGAAATTCCCCACCGAATTGCCCGACGACCTGTTTGGCGGCTTTGTGCAGATTGCGCGCGCGGCTGTAGTAGCCCAAGCCCGCCCATAGCGACAGGACATCGTCTTCGGCGGCATCGGATAAAGTCCCGACATTGGGAAAGCGGTTTAGAAAGCGAGGGTAATAGTCCAAGACGGTCGCAACTTGCGTTTGCTGGAGCATGATTTCCGACAGCCAAACGGAGTAGGGATCTTTAACCTGCCAAGGCAGATGGTTTCGGCCGTGCTGTTTCTGCCACTGAATCAGGCGGGTGGAAAAGTTTGGGATTGGGGACATGGTTCCGGGTAGGTAAGGTAAGTTTGTGCTGTATCAAAAATTATTTAAAAACATAGTGTTACATTATAACATGTAAGCAAGATGAAATTGACTTTCATTAGTGGGGCGACTATAAAGGGAATCATACCGTAATTTTTTAAGTCATCTTTCGTTTCATCAAACAATAAAAGGAGCTGTGCCATGAAAGCTATGGTGTATCACGGAGCAGGCGATATCCGTTTTGAAGAAAAGCCGCGTCCTGAAATTATCGATCCGACCGATGCTGTGGTGAAAATCGTCAAAACCACGATTTGCGGTACCGACTTGGGCATTTGGAAAGGCAAAAACCCTGAAGTGGCCGACGGCCGCATTCTCGGCCATGAAGGTGTGGGCATTGTAGAGGAAGTGGGTTCGGCTGTAAAAAATATCAAGGTTGGGGATAAAGTCATCATTTCCTGCGTGAGCAAGTGCTGTACTTGCGACAACTGCAAAAAGCAGCTTTATTCACATTGCCGAAACGGCGGGTGGATTTTGGGCTACATGATTGACGGCACGCAGGCCGAATTTGTGCGCACGCCGTATGCGGACAACAGTCTGATTCCGCTGCCGGATTCGGTCAACGATGAGGTTGCGCTGCTCTTGAGTGATGCGCTGCCGACCGCGCATGAAATCGGCGTGCAATACGGCGATGTGAAGCCGGGCGATACCGTATTCATCGCAGGTGCCGGCCCTGTGGGCATGTCGGCGTTGCTGACCGCGCAATTGTACAGCCCTGCGGTGCTGATTGTCTGCGATATGGACGAAAACCGCCTGAAAATGGCCAAAGAATTGGGCGCGACCCATGTGATTAATCCAAGTTCCGGCAACGTCGGGCAGCAGGTTTTCGATATTGTCGGCGAAGACGGCGTAGATTGCGCGATTGAGGCCGTCGGTATTCCGGCGACTTGGGATATGTGTCAGGAAATTGCCAAGCCGGGCGGTCATATCGCGGTGGTGGGTGTGCACGGCCAATCAGTTGATTTCAAATTGGAAAAACTGTGGATTAAAAACCTTGCCATTACAACCGGCTTGGTCAACAGCAACACGACAGAAATGCTGCTGAAAGCAATTTCCACCAGCTCGGTCGATTACACTAAGATGATTACCCACCGCTTTAAATTCAGCGAATTGGAAGAGGCTTATGATGTGTTCAAACACGCTTCCGAAAATCAGGCCATGAAAGTGGTGTTGACCGCGGAATAAAGGTTAAGCAGAACCTTTTATAAAAAGGCGGAGATTTTCACGAAACTTAGTCTGAACCTGAAATTTTATGCCTGTCATTGGCTGTAAAGTCCGCTACGCTTCTCCGCGAAGCTAATGACGGATGAGCGTTTTTGGATATTATCGGGTTTTGCAAAGGGTCTCATCAGGCCGTCTGAAAAATTTCAGGCGGCCTCTGTTTTAAATATTTCTTTTGGTATGGCAGATTAAACATTTTTATGAACCCATATGAAAGGCCGTCTGAAAAATATTTTTCAGACGGCCTTTGGTGGTTTGGCCTAAGCTACTTACACCTTCACTGTTTCGGCAACTTCGTTGTAGCTGTCGATTTCATTGAAGTTCATGTAGCGGTAGATTTGGTCACCCTGTTCGTTGATGATACCGATGTTGGCTTGGTATTCTTCAATGGTCGGGATTTTGCCCAGTTTGGAGCAAATCGCGGCCAATTCTGCCGAACCCAAGAACACGTTGGTGTTTTTACCCAAGCGGTTCGGGAAGTTGCGGGTAGAGGTGGACATCACGGTTGCGCCTTCACGTACCTGCGCCTGGTTACCCATACACAGCGAGCAGCCGGGCATTTCCATACGGGCACCGGCGCGACCGAGTACGCCGTAGTGGCCTTCGTTGGTAAGTTCCTGCGCGTCCATTTTGGTCGGCGGAGCCATCCACAGGCGCACGGGAATGTCGCTCTTGCCTTCCAAGAGTTTGGAAGCGGCGCGGAAGTGGCCGATATTGGTCATGCACGAGCCGATGAATACTTCGTCGATGACGGTGCCTGATTTTTCAGACATAAAGCATACGTCGTCGGGATCGTTCGGACAGGCGATAATCGGTTCTTTGATGTCGTCCATGTTGATTTCGATAACGGCGGCGTATTCGGCATCGGCATCTGCTTTGAGCAGTTGCGGATCGGCCAGCCATGCTTCCATGGCTTTGATGCGGCGTTCCAGCGTGCGCGCGTCTTTATAGCCGTCGGCAATCATGTTTTTCATCAACACGATGTTGGACTTCATGTATTCGATAATCGGCTCTTTGTTCAGGTGTACGGTACAGCCTGCGGCAGAACGTTCGGCAGACGCGTCGGACAATTCAAACGCTTGCTCGACTTTCAAATCAGGCAGGCCTTCGATTTCCAGAATGCGGCCGGAGAAGATGTTTTTCTTGCCGGCTTTGGCAACGGTCAACAAGCCTTGTTTGATGGCGTATAACGGAATGGCGTTGACCAGATCGCGCAGGGTAACGCCCGGTTGCAGTTTGCCGCTGAAACGTACCAATACGCTTTCGGGCATGTCCAAAGGCATTACGCCGGTTGCCGCGGCAAAGGCCACCAAACCCGAACCGGCAGGGAAGGAAATGCCGAGCGGGAAGCGGGTGTGCGAGTCGCCGCCGGTACCGACGGTATCGGGAAGCAGCAGGCGGTTCAGCCATGAGTGGATGACGCCGTCGCCCGGACGCAGGGAAACGCCGCCGCGGGTGGAAATAAATTCAGGCAGTTCTTTGTGGGTTTTCACGTCCACAGGTTTCGGATAGGCGGCGGTATGACAGAAAGACTGCATCACCATATCGGCGGAGAAGCCCAAACAAGCCAAGTCTTTCAGCTCGTCGCGGGTCATCGGGCCGGTGGTGTCTTGCGAGCCGACGGTAGTCATGCGCGGTTCACAGTAAGTGCCCGGACGAACACCTTGGCCTTCGGGTAAACCGCAGGCGCGGCCGACCATTTTCTGCGCCAGCGAGAAACCTGCTTTGCTCTCGGCAGGGGCTTGGGGCAGACGGAATTTGTCGGAAGCGGGTAGACCCAGTGCTTCGCGGGCTTTGGCGGTCAGGCCGCGGCCGATAATCAGGTTGATACGGCCACCTGCCTGAACTTCATCCAGCAGAACTTGCGATTTCAGCTCGAATTTGGCAACGGTTTCACCGTTTTTCACGATTTTGCCTTCGTAAGGCAGGATGTCGACCACATCGCCCATTTGCAGCGCGGAAACATCGACTTCAATCGGCAATGCGCCGGAGTCTTCTTGGGTGTTGAAGAAAATTGGTGCGATTTTACCGCCCAAGCACACGCCACCGAAACGTTTGTTCGGCACAAAAGGAATGTCTTCACCGGTGTGCCAAATCACGGAGTTGGTGGCGGATTTGCGCGAAGAACCGGTGCCGACTACGTCGCCAACGTAGGCAACCGGATTGCCTTTGGCTTTCAATTCTTCCAAGAGTTTGATGGGGCCGACTTCGCCCGGTTTGTCGGGATTGATGCCGTCGCGCGGATTTTTCAGCATCGCCAGCGCGTGCAGCGGAATGTCGGGGCGCGACCATGCGTCGGGCGCAGGAGAGAGATCGTCGGTATTGGTTTCGCCGTCGACTTTGAATACGGTTACGGTGATTTTTTCGGGAACGGCTTCACGCGAAGTGAACCATTCGGCATCGGCCCATGATTGCAATACTTCTTTGGCGTGAACATTGCCTTTGTCGGCTTTTTCTTTCACGTCGTGGAAAGAGTCGAACATCAGCAGGGTGTGTTTCAGGCCTTTGGCAGCGATAGGGGCGAGTTTTTCGTTGTCGAGAAGCTCAATCAGCGGATGGATGTTGTAACCGCCGAGCATGGTGCCGAGCAGTTCGGTGGCGTATTCGGCAGAAATAAGGGGGCTGGAAGCACTTCCTTCGGCAACGGCTGCCAGGAAAGAAGCTTTGACTTTGGCGGCATCATCCACACCGGGAGGAACGCGGTTGACCAAAAGATCAACCAAGAATTCGCCTTCTCCTTCCGGCGGATTTTTCAAAAGCTCGATTAAATCGGCGGTTTGTTGTGCATCAAGAGGGAGGGCAGGGATACCGAGGGCTGCGCGCTCGGCAGCGGCTTTGCGATAGGCTTCTAACATCTCTTTGTTCCTTTATCGTGTTTTTCTTCTGAAGGTTGCAAAAATTGCGTTAAAGATTGTGAACAATCTTTCCGCATTATCATAGACTAATTTTAAAAAATTGAAAATACTCTTGTTGTCAGATGTAATAAAGATTTTTTATTACACTAAAGAATAGGCCGTCTGAAAACCTATTGCTAAAAATAAAGTTTTAGATAATGGTTTTTCAGACGGCCTGATGATGCAGTATGCTGATATTAATGGTTATTTGTCGGCTTTTTGGGTTTTCTTGGCTTTTGATTCGGATAACTTGTATACGCTGCCGTCTGCCAGCAGCAGTTTGGGCGCCTCACCCTTGTCAATGACGTTTTGGTTGATAACGACTTTTTTGACATCTTTTAAATCAGGCAATTGGTACATGGTATCCAACAGGCAGCGTTCGACAATCGAACGCAGGCCGCGCGCCCCGGTTTTGCGTTCCATGGCTTGCTTGGCAATGCTGCATAGGGCATTTTTTTCAATTTCCAATTCGACATCTTCCATGCCGAACAGGATTTGGTATTGTTTGACCAAAGCGTTTTTCGGCTCGGTCAGGATGTTGATCAGAGCGTCTTCATCCAATTCCGCTAATGTTGCAATCACGGGCAGCCGGCCGATTAATTCGGGAATCAGGCCGAATTTGATTAGGTCTTCAGGTTCGACGGTTTCGAATAATTCGGAAATGTTGGTATTTTCGTCTTTACTGTGTACCGCGGCACCGAAACCGATACCGCCTTTTTCCGTGCGCTGGCGGATGACTTTTTCCAGGCCGGCAAACGCGCCGCCGCAGATGAACAGAATATTGGTGGTATCGACGTTGATGAATTCCTGATTCGGGTGTTTGCGGCCGCCTTGCGGAGGGACGCTGGCAACCGTGCCCTCGATTAATTTCAGCAAGGCTTGTTGGACGCCTTCGCCGGATACGTCGCGGGTAATCGACGGGTTGTCGCTTTTGCGGGAAATTTTGTCAATTTCGTCGATGTAAACAATACCGCGTTGGGCTTTTTCAACATCAAAGTCGCACTTGCCCAAGAGTTTGGTAATGATTTGTTCCACATCTTCGCCGACGTAACCTGCTTCGGTCAGAGTGGTGGCATCGGCCATGACAAAAGGGACATCCAGTTTGCGTGCCAAAGACTGAGCCAGCAGGGTTTTGCCCGAACCGGTGGGGCCGATGAGTAAAATATTGGATTTTGATAATTCGACGTTGCCGTTGGCTTTCGGATGGCGCAGGCGTTTGTAGTGGTTGTATACGGCTACGGCCAATGCTTTTTTGGCGTGTTCTTGACCGATGACGTGATCGTTCAGGTTGGCTACGATTTCCGCCGGAGTCGGCAGCGGACTGTTTTCGGAAGGAGTGGTGGTTTCCGGTCGGGAAGAGTCGTTGCCGTCGGAATCCTGTAGCATGATGCCGCATGTTTCGACGCATTCGTTACAAATAAAAGCGTGTTCTCCCTCAATCAGATTTTTGACTTCGTGTTCTGACTTGCCGCAGAACGAGCATGAGCGTTTTTCTTCAGACATGATTTATACTTTATTAGGATATTAATTAGTTAAAGCCGTGTAGAAACCTTATATACCCCAAGCAAGATTTCTTGGTAAAGTGGGTTAGTATAATTAGTATTGCCTGTTTTATCAAATATTGGCTACAGGTGTTGTGAAAAATTCCATGCTGCATTAAATTTGGATGCAGGCTTGCAAACTAACGCAAAGATTCAATGACTTGCTTTACATTTTCTTGGAAATTGAAGAGAATGTACGGCTAAGAGAATTTATATATCTGACAATACTGAATTAAGCGAGAGATAACTGTTATGTCAATCAAAAACTGGTGTAAACAATTAAGCGCCGTGTGCTTCGGTGCAACGCTGGCCGTTGCGGCTTTTCCGGCTGCGGCAGACGATATGGATGTATTGGGTCAGTTTTTAGAGCAGAATTTCCCGACCCAGCAAGATCCGCTGGGTGTATTTGCCGAAACTCAGGCAGGCAGGGTAGAGGCGCAGGCCATGATGGCAGGGCCGCTGCTGTCGTCGCAATCGGCCCTGATTCTGAACAATCGCACGGGTGAAGTCCTGTATCAGAAAAATGCCAACCGCGTCATGCCGATTGCCTCGATTTCCAAGCTGATGAGCGCAATGGTAATTTTGGATGCCAAGTTGGACATGAACCAGCCGGTTACGATTACGGCGGATGAAATCGACCGTCTGAAAGGTACCGGCAGCCGTTTGGGTATCGGTACGACATTGACGCGCAGGGAATTGCTGCATTTGAGCCTGATGAGCAGCGAAAACCGTGCAACCCACGCTTTGGGGCGTACTTATCCGGGCGGTATGGGCGCATTTGTGGCGGCCATGAATGCCAAGGCACAAAGCTTGGGAATGTCCGACAGCCGCTTTTATGAGCCGACCGGCCTGGATTACCGTAACGTATCGACGGCGCACGATTTGAGCCGTTTGGTGGCGGCAGCCAGCAAATATCCGCAAATCCGTTCGAATTCGACGTCTAACTACGGCTCGGTTTATACGGTTCGCGGCCGTCAGAATTATAAAAACTCCAATGCTCTGGTGCGCGAGGGCGGTTGGAATATCGAGTTGCAGAAAACCGGTTATATCCGTGAGGCCGGCCGTTCGATGGTGGTGAAGGCCAATGTGAAAAACCAGCCGATTACCATTGTTTTGCTGAATGCACCAAGTTCGACCACGCGCGTGAACGATGCACGGCGCATTGAGTCATGGATGCTGCAAACCCGTTCTTAAAATATTGGTCAATGCACTAAAACAACAGGCCGTCTGAAAACAGGTTATCGAAAGGTCGACATACGTTTCAGGCGGCCTTTTCATGTTTAACCGAAGCCATTTGCGAAAACGTCCGACCTTCATCCTTGATATTGATTTAATTTGTTAGGAGCCGTTTATGACGATTCAGAAAAAAACTTACGCATGGGTAGGCGCTGCCGTGTTGGCTGTAGCAGGTTGTACTTCGGTCGCCGATATGGTCGGTTATGATTCAGCTACTTTGAACGAAAGTGCGGCAAAGAATTACAACCAAGTCATGCAAAAAGCGCAAAGCCAGCGCGTGTTGGACACCTCTTCGCAAACCGCCCGCCGCGTGCATAATGTGTTCAACCGCTTGAAACCTTATGCCGAACGGGCGAATCGGACCGGTGTAAGGTTTAATTGGCAGATGAACGTTATCCGCAGTAATGAAATGAACGCGTGGGCAATGCCGGGCGGGAAAATGGCGGTTTATACCGGTATGGTGGAACGCCTGAACCTTACCGATGACGAAATCGCTGCAGTCGTCGGTCACGAAATGGCTCATGCGCTGTTGGAACACAGCAAAAAAGCCATCGGCAGCCAAGTATTAACCGGTATCGGCAGTTCGATTTTGGCCGGTGCTACCGGTGTCGACGGCAATCTGATCGGTCTGGGTGCCGACTTGGCCGCAACCAAGCCGTTTTCGCGCCAGCAGGAAAACGAAGCTGATGCGGGCGGCGTGAGACTGATGGCTCAGGCGGGTTACAATCCGCAAGCGGCCATCAGCGTATGGGAAAAAATGAACCGGGCACAAAGCGGCACATCGATTTCGGTGTTGTCGACGCATCCGGCCAATAATGCACGCATCAATGCCATCCGCAAAATGCTGCCGGAAGTGATGCCGGTTTATGAACGGAACAAACGCTGAGAGCGGAAAAATAATAGAAATGCCGTCTGAAAATAATTTTCAGACGGCATTGTCGTTTTGCCTGCCTACATTTGAACCGTTCCGTCAACGGTAATGCTGATTTCTTCCGAACCCGGGGAGGCGGTTTCGAGAGCTTCCGCGTCCATGCTTGCGGCCATCGGTACTGCGCTGCGGTACATTTTGGTCTGAACGGATTCGCTTTGGCTGACGGTGCCGCTGCCGATGTGTCCCAAGTTCAGCTTGACGATTTTATAGCTGCGGTGGCCTAAGGTTTCGGCTAAGGTTTGCGCGCGCTGTTTGAAGCGGTTGATGGCGGATTTGCTCACTTCGTCAATTACTGATTCGCGCTTTTCTTTAGATAGGCTGAACGAAGTGTATTCGACGTGGGCTTCGTTTTGGGCTTCGGCAATCAGGCGGTTGAGTGCGGCGAAGTCTTTGCTTTCTACTCTAAACTCGGCGTGTTCTTCCCAGCCTGTTTGGATGCGCTTGCCGTTATGGTATTGGTAACGGGGAAAGGCGTTGCGGCTGAGCAGTTCGGTTTTGAATGCGCTGTTTTTGGCTTTGCGGTTGAAGCTGTTGAATTTTTGGGTAAACGCGGTGTTGACCGATTGGCGGTCTTTTCCTTCGGCGCGTACTTGGAAGCGGGCGGTCATGGTGTCGCGCGGTACTTCCATGCCTGCGCTTTCGGAAAACTCGACAACGTTGTAATTTAAGGGTTCGGCAGCCGCGGGAAAGGCGGCGGCCAGCAATAAAGCGGTTAAGGTCGGGCGCAACATGGGGTTTCTCCTTTGGGAAGTCATATGGCAATAATCTAGCATATTCCGGCGAAAAATGATGTAAGGCCGTCTGAAAATTTTCAGACGGTCTTGGTTTTTTCATATGGACTGTTCAACCGAAGAAGCCCATTTTCACTTGAATCAGCTTTTCAAGTTCGCGCAATACGCGGCGGCGTGAAACGAAGAAAATCACATGATCGCCGTCCTGCAGGACTTCATCGGTGTGGTGGCCCATGATGACTTGTTCGTCGCGGACGAGGGCGGCGAAATGGCAGCCGGTCGGCCAGGCAATGTCGCTGATTTTGCGGCCGACGATAGCGGAGGTGTGCTGGTCGCCGTGGACGATGACTTCGATGGCTTCGGCCGTACCGCGGCGCAACGGGTGGACGGCAACGACATCGCCGCGGCGGATGTGCGCCAGAATCGAGCCGATGGTAATCAGATGTGGCGAAACCACGATGTCGATTTTGTTGCCTTCGAGCAAATCGACGTAGCTGGAACGGTTGACAATCGTAATCACGCGTTTGGCGCCGAGGTTTTTCGCCAGCAGGCTGGACATGATGTTGTTTTCGTCGTCATTGGTAACGGCGCAATAGATGTCGATTTCGTCGATGTATTCTTCGTTAAGCAGCGATTCGTCGGTGGCCGAGCCTTGCAGAACCAGCGTGTTGTCGAGGTTTTCGGCCAGCCATTCGGCGCGGGTGGGGTTGTATTCGATGATTTTGATGTCGTATCTGCTTTCCAACTGCTTGGCCAGGCGGTAGCCGATGTTGCCTCCGCCGGCAATCATAATGCGTCGGCTGCGCTGCTCTTTCGGACGCAATTCGCGGATGATTACGCCGACGTTGGCGGTGCTGGCGACGAAAAACACTTCGTCTCCCTCGATGATGACGGTTTTGGACGAGGGCACAATCAGACGGTTGTTGCGGTAGATGGCGCAGATTTGGCAGTCGACGCCTTCGGGGAGATGGGCGTTGATGTCGGCGATTTCTTTGTCGACCAGCAGACCGCCCTGACGCGCCTGTACGATGACCATCTGCACTTTGTCGTCGGCAAAGTTCAATACCTGCAACGCGCTGCTGTAGTTGAGCAGGCCGACCAGCCGCTCGGTGACCAATTGCTCGGGGCTGATGGTTTCGGTGATGTCGAAAATGTTCAGGCTGTTGCTTTCTTCCCCTTCTTTGCCGGGGTGGGCGTATTCCAGATATTCGCTCGAACGCACGCGGGCAATGCGGTTGGGTACGTTGAAAATATCGGCGGCGATTTTGCAGGCGACGATATTGGTTTCGTCGCTGCGGGTCAGCGCGAGCAGCAGGTCGGAATCGCCCGCGTGGGCGCGTTCCAAAACCGACGGCGACGCGCCGTTGCCGATGATGGTTTGCACATCGAGCTTGCTGCTGAGCTGGTGCAGGGCTTTTTCGTCGATGTCGACGATGGTGACGTCGTTGTCGGGCAGGGAGGAAAGGTTTTGGGCAATGGTCGAACCGACTTGGCCGCTGCCGAGAATCAGGATTTTCACGGTATAGATTTTGTGCAGATAAAGAATGCGGATATTGTATAGCAAAGGCCGTCTGAAAATATATTATTATTTTTCAGACGGCCTCGAATCATGTCAAAAACGGTTTACCAGTAACCCAAGATTTTCCACCACAAGATACCGATGGTGCCGAAAATCAGCAGTTCCAGCACACTCATGATGAAACCTGCTTTCCACCATTCCTGCATGGTCACGAAATTCGAGCCGTAAATCACGGGCGACGAGCCGGAAGCGTAGTGGGTCAGCGACATCATGATGCCGGTGGAGGCAGCCATAATCAGCGCGAACAGCATGGGCGGTGCGCCCAGAGCCAGACCTGCGCCGTAGAATGCGCCGAACATGGCGGTAACGTGGGCGGTGCCGCTGGCGAACATATAGTGTGAATACACATAAGCCGCAACCAAGAGGGCGCAACCGCCTACCCAGCCCATGCCCATGCCGCTGATGCCGGCTTGCAGATAGTCGGAGAGCCAGCCGATTAAGCCCAGTTTATTCAGGAAGTTGGCCATCATCACCAAAGCGGCGAACCAGACGATGGTATCCCACGCGCCTTTTTCTTTCAGCGCGTCTTCCCAAGTCAGCACGCCGGTCAGCAGACACAATGAGAAACCCAGGAAAGTAGTGGCGGTAGCGTCGATTTTCACACCGAACAGCATTTCGGGAACGCCTGCCCACAAGAGCAGCAACAGCAGGAAAATACCCAGCATGATTTTTTCATCGCGCTTCATCGGCCCCATTTTTTGGAGTTCTTCTTTCGCCAGCGAAGTGGCGTTCGGCGTCTGCTTGATTTCGGGCGGATACAGGAAATACAGCACCAAAGGCA
Organism: Neisseria sp. CCUG12390; assembly: GCF_047837985.1. GTDB lineage: Bacteria > Pseudomonadota > Gammaproteobacteria > Burkholderiales > Neisseriaceae > Neisseria. The sequence continues at coordinate 1,514,740 of NZ_CP181244.1, read as the reverse complement.
TAATCAGCAGCGCAACCATGCCCGGTACCACCATTGCCATAAACCAAGTGCCCCAAGTCAGATGGATGTCGGAATTGGTGGCTTTGGCAACCAGTTCGACCACCAGAGGATTGGGCGCGGTGGCGGTGATGAAAATGCAGCAGGTAATGATGTTGGCGTGGTAGTTGACCAGAGCCAGATATTTGCCGATTTTTTTCTCCGTACCTTTTTCAGGATCGGAATCGAAACTCAGGGCGATGGATTTCATAATCGGGTGCACGATTGCACCGCCGCGTGCGGTGTTGCTCGGCGTAACCGGCGCGATGAACAAATCGGCAAAGGCCAGGCTGTAGCCCACGCCCAAAGTACGTTTGCCGAACCATGAAATCAGCAGGTAGCCGATGCGCGCGCCCAAGCCGGTTTTCAAGAGGCCGCGCGAAATCATAATCGCCACACCGATCATCCAAATCAGCGAGTTGTTCAGGCTGCTCAGGGCGTCTTTCATGGCTTGACCGGCCGGATTTTTGACCGGCTCGCCGTCGACCATTTCAGGCACGGTAACGCCGGTCAGCGCGACCAGCGTAATCGCCAGCATCGCCATCGCGCCAATCGGCATGGCTTTGCCGATGATGCCCGCAATGATGCCGACGAACAGAGCCAACAAGTGCCACGCTTGCGGCGACACGCCGTCCGGCACGGGGATGCCGAACCAAATCAGCAGCGTCAGCACAACAGCGACGGCCGCAGGGATAGGTTTAAAACCCATTTCAATCTCCTAGTCAGAAGTATCGTCAAAACGGTTTTCAGACGGCCTTTGTGAGCGATGAGGCCGTCTGAAAGATGAATAATGTGCAGTTTGGTGTTTTTCTTATGTTTTTTCAGACGGCCTTGAAATGAACAGAGCCGACTGTTTCGGTATGGTTTGCAGGTTTGGCGGCGGATTAGGCGGCATCTTAGCGTAAAACCGTGAAGCCGTCTGAAATCTTGGCCGGGCATAAAAGAATAGATGACATACATCAATTTTCAGACGGCCTTTTGATGGATTTGTTGCGCAAAGGCCGTCTGAAAATCTGTCTTTATTCCTGCTCGTGTACCGCCAGACCGTATTCTTCCGGGAAGGTGCGCAGCGAGCTTTGCAACACGGTCACCGCGCCGTCAATCAGGCCGCAGCGTCCGCTTCTCGGCAGCAGTTGGCACAGGCTTTGCAGCGCGCGCAAGTCGTCGGCGGTACCGATGCCGGTGTCCACACGGTTGAGCAGGCGGGAAAGCTGGAACGTGCCGCCTTTGCAGGGCGGGCATTGGCCGCAGGAGTTGGCGGCAAAAAATTCCACATACTCGGATACTTTGCGCACCACGCTCGTGCCTTCCGAAATCACAATCATTGCGCCCGTACCGAGGCTGGATTTGCGTTCGCGCACGGAAACAAAATCCAGCGGCACATCCAAATCCTTGGCGGTCAGCAGTGTATTCGACGGGCCGCCGGTAAACACGGCTTTGAAGGTGCGGCCTTCGAGCATACCGCCGCCGTATTCGAAAATCAGCGTGGAGAGCGTCGTGCCCATCGGCAATTCGTATAAGCCCGGGTTCAACACGTCGCCCGAGAGCGAATACAGCTTGGTACCGGCGGCATCGCCCAAGCCCAATGCTTTGTACCATTCCGCGCCTTTTGCCAGGATTTGCGGAATATTGGCGAAGGTTTCGGTGTTGTTGATGAGCGTCGGTTCGCCGTTGACACCGCTTTCGGCAGGGAACGGCGGCTTGCGGCGCGGAAACGGGAAACCGCCTTCCAGCCAGGAAATGATGGCGGTTTCTTCGCCGCCGATGTAGCGGCCTGAGGTTTCCACCAATTGCAGATCCAACGGTTTGCCCAAGTAGTTTTCAATGCGGATGAATAAATCGCTCTGCTTCCATTGTTCGATGGCCGGAATCAGGGCGGCAACGGATTCGGTTTGGTGCGGATTCACATACAGGACGGCTTTGTTGGCGCGGCAGGCAACGGCGGCAATCAGCACGCCCTCGATGACTTGGTGCGGTGTTTTTGCCAGCAAAACGCGGTCTTTGAAAGTGCCCGGTTCGTCTTCGTTGGCGTTGCAGACGACGTATTTGTCGCCGTTTTTGCTTTGCGCGGCTACGGCCGCTTCCCATTTGCGCCAAGTGGGGAAACCCGCGCCGCCCATGCCGCACAGATTCGCGTCCTGCAGCTTGGAAACAATGTTTTGCGGGTCGGCCAAAGCCGCCAGCAGGCCTTCGCCGCCGCCGACTTTGCGCCATGCGGCCAAATCAGCCCCTACCTGACGGGTGGGGTGCAATAAATTCTGGTTCGCTTGATTCATGATTGAGCCTCCTGCAAGCCTGCGTGTTCGCGTAAATCGAATGTGCCGTAATCGGGGTATAAAATCGGTGCTTTAACGGTGCTGGTTAAGCCTGCACGGGTCATTTCGCGCTGCAGATCATGGACATGGTCGACACCGCCGCGCACTTTCTTCAGCGGCAAACCGCAGTTGGCGGCGGCAACACCGGCACGGCGGCCGAAGCTGATGATGTCGAGCAGGGCGTTGCCCATCAGACGGTTGCGGCCGTGAATGCCGCCGGTCACTTCGCCGGCCGCATAAAGGCCGGGTACGCTGGTGGAACCGTCGCCGTTGATTTCCATGCCGCCGTTTTGATAGTGCAGCGTCGGATGGATCATCATCGGTTCGGTTTTCGGATCCACGCCGCATTTGTGGGCAACGTGTCCCAAAGTTACCAAACGGTTCAATACCTCGGGATCGCCTTCAATCAGGCGCGGGGTATCTAGGAACACGCCGACCTGACCGTCGCGCACCACGCCGCGGCCTTCGGCCACTTCGCGCAGAATCGCCGCCGCCACCACGTCGCGCGGTTGCAGCTCGTCAACGAAACGTTCGCCCAAACCGTTGACCAGTTTCGTCCCTGCCGAACGCACGGCTTCGGAAATCAGCGCGCCGGCCAAGTGCGGCGGATGCGCCACGCCGGTCGGGTGGTATTGGAAGGAATCGACATCGCGCAGTTTCACGCCGATGCGGTAGGCCATGACCAAACCGTCGGCCGTCGCGCCGTAGTGGTTGGAGGTGGCAAACCCCTGCAGATGCAGACGGCCCGAACCGCCGGTCGCCAATACTACCGCTTTGGCGTGCACCAGCATCAGGCTGCGTTTTTCCAAATCATACAGAATCGCGCCGACGCAGCGGCCGTGTTCGTCCGACAATAATTCGATGGCCGGATGGCGGTTGAGCTGGGTGATGTTTTCATCGAGTTCAACCGCTTCGCGCAACACGCGCATCATTTCCAAGCCGGTAAAGTCGCGGTAGTGGAGAATGCGCGGTACGGTCGTGCCGCCGGCGCGTTTTCGGCTCAAATGGCCGTTGTTGTCGGCACCTTTGGCCAGGTCGAAAGTCATGCCCAAGCCGATGAGCCAGCGGATGGCGGACGGTGCGTCGGTAACCATTTGCGCCACCAGCGATTTTTTCGCGGCGTTGTGACCGCCTTTGATGGTGTCGTCGAAATGCTGCTGCAGGCTGTCTTCCGCGCCGACAGCGGCCTGAATGCCGCCTTCGGCCATGACCGTATTGCTGTCGCCGATACGCAGCTTGTTCGCCATGACGACGCGTGCGCCGGTTTCGCTGGCCGACAATGCCGCCGCTGCGCCCGCACCGCCGCCGCCGATGACCAAAACATCGGTGTTGATGTGTTCCGCACGCGACAAATCATAGTCGTCGATCAGTGGTTGGCTGATTAAAAGTTTCGCCAAATCGGGATGGCAGTAGTCGCCTGCATTGGGGCCGATGGGCAGCTTCACGCGTGCGCTCGGCTGGTAGTCGGGGTGAAAGCGGCTTAACAATTCGTCTTTCGGCGGCAAATCGGTGCGCATCTCCAAAGAAGAGGCGCGCAGGTTGGTCAATGCGGTTTCGTAATCAATACCTGTGACGTGCTTTTCCATTTCAGACGGCCTCCTCTTCATATTCCACACGCATTTTGCCGCTGTCGATTTCGCGCAGGCGGCGCATCAAATCTACCGGGCGCAGCGTGCGCGCGGCTTTCATACGGCGTGCGAACAAGCCCAGATGGTTGGGGCGGATGTGTTCGGGGCAGGCGAGGGTGCACAAATTGCACATCACGCATTGGTCGAAAGTATCCGCCGCCGCGCCGAAATCGCCCATAACCACCTGCGCCACGCCGTTTTCCACTTCCAGCCCTTTCGGGCAGGCGCGGTTGCAGCCGCCGCAATGGCGGCAGTTTTGCGCTTCGGGGAACGACTTGGCGGTGTCGTCGAGCCAGTTCCAGCCGTCGCCGATTTCTTTGATGTCGTAATACTGGATATGCTCGGGAATGAAATAATCGATGAAGCTGACCTGCATCCCGGCTTCGACTTTGGTTTCGCAGGCAAGCGCGGTGGTTACGTCGCGTTCGCCTTCTTTGCGTACCATGCAGCGGCAGGAACCGCATACGCCCTGCCCCATGCAGCCGATGTTGGCGGTAAGCGCGCTGCCGGCACGGGCATAGGCCTGAATGATGGACGAATCAGCCGAAGCATGCACTTCGTGGCCGTCGATGGTGAGGGTAATCAAATCACTCATGGGTTGTGTCCTGTGAAGAAGAAAAATAATTGCGGTGTATAGTTTTGTATTTTTGTTACATTCTCTTGATTTCGAAAACCTGAGTAAGTTTGTCAGGAATTTTATGTTATAAATCAAGGTGTCTTTGCTGATATAAGTGTAGCAGAAATGGAAGCCGGTTGGATGGCAAAGGGTTTTCGTCAGGCCGTCTGAAAGATTGCGGATGAAAAAAGTGCCGTTTCAGGTGTGTCGGATACTAAAAATCTGATTATCAAAGAAAAATAGTTTCATAATAAGCGGAAACGTAAAGAAAACATGACGGTATATAAGAATAAATATCATTGCAAATGAACGGAGTATTTTTTTAATATGATGAATATCAAGGAAAAAAATGAAATCAGAGATTATTTGCAAGAATTGTTATTTAATTTCATTAAGTGCATATAACTTGATGTCGGTCAAACGTGGCCGTTAAAAAGATGACAAAGTTTTTTTGATTGTGTAGTTTAACCCGTAACAAAAGGCCGTCTGAAAACAGAGTGATAGCTGGGAGTATCGTCAAAAGCAGGTTTGCAGATATGTTTCCGGACGGTATCGGATTTTATTGTGGCCATCATGCGATGTAGGATTATTCCAAAATCGACGGCCGATAAAAGATTAGGGTTCTCAAAATCCGAGCAGATTTATCAGTTATTAAATTAAATAAAAATCAAAAGATTAGTAAATGAAGACTGTTTTTCTGCTTTAAAAACCAGCACTATAACGCCTACAACAGGCCGTCTGAAAACAGGCGGCACTAAAAAAACACAAACCAAACTTTTTATCTAAAAAGGAACTGCCATGACCGTCATCAAACAAGAGGATTTCATCCGCAGCATTTGCGATGCCTTCCAATTCATCAGCTACTACCACCCGAAAGACTACATCGACGCGCTCTATGAGGCTTGGAAAAAAGAAGAAAACCCTGCCGCGAAAGACGCGATGACGCAGATTCTGGTCAACAGCCGCATGTGTGCGGAAGGCCACCGTCCGATTTGTCAGGATACCGGCATTGCCACCGTATTTTTGAAAGTGGGGATGAACGTGCAATGGGACGCGGAAATGAGCGTCGAAGAGATGGTAAACGAAGGTGTGCGCCGTGCCTACACTTGGGAAGGCAATACCCTGCGCGCGTCGGTATTGGCCGATCCTGCGGGCAAGCGCACCAACACCAAGGACAATACGCCTGCCGTGATTCACATGAGCATTGTGCCGGGCGACAAAGTCGAAGTTACCTGTGCGGCCAAGGGCGGCGGTTCCGAAAACAAATCCAAACTGGCGATGCTGAACCCGTCCGACAACATCGTTGATTGGGTGCTGAAAACCATTCCGACCATGGGTGCGGGCTGGTGTCCGCCGGGCATTTTGGGCATCGGTATCGGCGGTACACCTGAGAAAGCGGTATTGATGGCGAAAGAAAGCCTGATGAGCCACATCGACATTCAGGATTTGCAGGCCAAAGCCGCATCGGGTGCGGAACTTTCCACCACCGAAGCCCTGCGTTTGGAGCTGTTTGAAAAAGTAAATGCGCTCGGTATCGGAGCACAAGGTTTGGGCGGCCTGACCACCGTGTTGGACGTGAAAATCTTGGATTACCCGACCCATGCAGCTTCCAAACCGATTGCCATGATTCCGAACTGCGCCGCTACGCGCCACGTCGAATTCGAATTGGACGGTTCAGGCCCTGTCGAACTGACTCCGCCGAGCGTGGAAGACTGGCCGGACATCACCTACAATCCCGACAACGGCAAACGCGTTGACGTGAACAACCTGACCAAAGAAGAAGTCGCCACTTGGAAAACCGGCGACGTGTTGCTGCTCAACGGCAAAATTCTGACCGGCCGCGATGCCGCGCACAAACGCATGGTCGATATGCTGAACAAAGGCGAGCAGCTGCCCGTCGATTTCACCAACCGCCTGATTTACTACGTCGGCCCGGTTGACCCTGTGGGCGACGAGGTCGTCGGCCCGGCAGGTCCGACCACTGCTACCCGCATGGACAAATTCACCCGTCAAATGCTGGAACAAACCGGGCTGCTCGGCATGATCGGCAAATCCGAACGCGGTGCGGCCACTTGCGAAGCGATTGCCGACAACAAAGCCGTGTACCTGATGGCGGTCGGCGGTGCGGCGTATCTGGTGGCCAAAGCCATCAAAGGCGCGAAAGTGCTGGCGTTCCCTGAATTGGGCATGGAAGCCATTTACGAATTTGATGTGAAAGACATGCCGGTAACGGTGGCGGTGGACAGCGACGGCGAGTCGATTCACGCCATCGCGCCGAAACAGTGGCAGGCCAAAATCGGCATTATTCCGGTTGAAAGCTAAGTCTCGAATCATCATCAAAGGCCGTCTGAAATATTTTCAGACGGCCTTTTCATGTTGCCGGTTTTCAATTCCTAAAGTGGGCAAAATCAAAGCATCCGTCTTTTTTCATGCCGCTGTAACACAGCTTTGCCAAACTGAAGCGGATTTCTTCAAACCACAAAAGGAACGCGCTATGTCTCCAAAGCTTACCGGTGGCGGCCGCAAACTGTTTATTCTCGATACCAACGTAATGCTGCATGATCCGTCCTGCCTGTTCCGTTTTCAGGAACACGACATTTTCATTCCGATGGTGACTTTGGAAGAAATGGACAACCACAAAAAAGGCTCATCGGATGTTGCCCGCAATGCCCGCCAGACCAGCCGCTATTTGGACGAACTGCTCAACGCCGAGCCGCACGGCTTGCATCAGGGCATCGCTCTGAATGCTTTGGGTCACGCCGATGCCAAGGGCAAACTGTTCCTGCAAACCGAGATGCTGCCGGCCGATTTGCCCGACGTATTGAGCGGGCACACCGGCGACAATCAGATTTTGGCGGTGGTCATGAACCTGTCGCACCGCATCCGCGGCGATTACGATTATGTCGCGCTGGTGTCGAAAGACATCAACATCCGCATCAAAGCACGCACGCTGGATTTGCATGCCGAAGACTACATCAACGATAAGGTATTGGAAGACAGCGATATTTTATACAGCGGCCTGCGCAGGCTGACACCGGAATTTTGGGCAAACAACGGCACGCATCTGAATTCGTGGCAGGAAAACGGCCGCGCCTATTACCAAATCGAAGGCAGAGACACGCCGGACTTGCTGCTCAACGAATTGCTGGTGGACGAACACGGCGAACCGCCCTTGAGCGCGCGCGTGGTGGAGCAAGAACAGGGTAAGGTTCTGCTGGAAACCCTGAAAGATTACAGCGGCCGCAATAACGTGTTCGGCATTTCCGCCCGCAACCGCGAACAGAATTTCGCCTTGAATCTGCTGATGGATCCGGAAATCGATTTGGTAACGGTTTTGGGGCAGGCCGGTACGGGCAAAACGCTGCTGACCCTTGCCGCCGCCTTGACGCAAACCTTCGACGACAAACGCTACAACGAAATCATCATGACCCGCATCACCGTGCCGGTGGGCGAAGACATCGGTTTTTTACCGGGTACGGAGGAAGAGAAAATGAATCCGTGGATGGGCGCGCTGGAAGACAATCTGGAAGTGTTGACCCAGCAGAACGACGGCGACGAATTCAGCGCGTGGGCGAAAAAAGCCACGTCCGACTTAATCCGCGCCCGAATCAAAGTGCGCTCGCTCAATTTCATGCGCGGGCGCACATTTCAAAACAAATTCGTCATCATCGACGAAGCGCAAAACCTGACCGCCAAGCAGATGAAAACGCTGATTACGCGTGCAGGCAAGGGCACGAAAGTCGTGTGTTTGGGCAATCTGGCGCAAATCGACACGCCGTATCTTACCGAAGGCAGCAGCGGCTTGAGCTATGTGGTCGAACGTTTCAAAGGCTGGCGGCATTACGGCCACATCACGCTGCAACAAGGCGAACGTTCGCGTTTGTCGGATTTTGCGGTGGAAGTCTTGTAAGGTAAAGAATAACGATGCCGTCTGAAAAGTTTCAGACGGCATCGTTATTTAATGAAAAACATCATTTTATCAGTCGGTTAATCAAACTGTTTGCCGAAGGGTTTTCAGACGGCCTGTTCCGGCGTCAGGAACGCATCCAATCGCGGATTGTTTTCGCGCGGAATCGGGCGCGGACGGCCTTCGTCATCGATGGCGACAAAGGTGAACACCGCTTCCGTGACCAGCTCCAGCGGAATATCCGGCTTGTCGGCGACAAACGGTTTCACCCATACTTCGACTTCGATTTTCAACGACGAATTGCCCACGCCCAAGCAGCGTGCATACACGCCGACCACATGGCCGACCTTTACCGGCCGCAGAAAACTCATTTCCTGCACCGAAACCGTGACAATCCGCCCCTGCGTGATTTCCGCCGCCAGAATGCCGCCGCCCAAATCCATCTGCGACATAATCCAGCCGCCGAATACGTCCAGATTGGTGTTGGTGTCTTTCGGGCGCGCAACCGTGCGCAGCATCAGTTCGCCTTCGGGTTTGGTGTGTGTGGCTTGGTTTTGGCTCATCTTTCTTCCTTTGTTGTCATAAAAACGGAGTTTTATTTTACGATGAAAATAGGCCGTCTGAAAATCGGGAGAAGTTTCAGACGGCCTGTGTCCAATGCTAAAATCCTACCGACGATTATCAAGGATTCCGCCATGCACCCGATTCGCGAACCGCACCGCAGCGGCCTATTGCCCGTATCCGGCCTTCATCAGATCTATTGGGAAGAATCCGGCAATCCCGACGGTTTGCCGGTGATTTTTCTACACGGCGGCCCCGGTGCGGGTGCATCGCCTGCGTGTCGCGGTTTTTTCCATCCCGATGTGTACCGCATCGTCGTCATCGATCAGCGCGGCTGCGGCCGTTCGCTGCCTTATGCCTGCGTCGAAGAGAACACCACATGGGACTTGGTTGCCGACATCGAAGCCGTGCGTACCATGCTCGGTATTGAAAAATGGCTGGTGTTCGGCGGTTCATGGGGCAGCACTTTGGCCTTGGCCTATGCCCAAACCCACCCCGAACGCGCGGCTGGATTGGTGTTGCGCGGCATTTTCCTGTGCAGGCCGTCTGAAACCGCCTGGCTGAACGAAGAGGGCGGTGTCAGCCAAATTTATCCGCAGCAATGGCAGCGGTTTCTCGCGCCCATTCCCGAACACAAACGCAGCAATCTGATTGCTGCTTACCATGAATTGCTACACGGCGAAGACAGGGAAGGCCGTCTGAAAGCGGCCAAAGCATGGGCGGATTGGGAAAGCTATTTGGTGCAATTTGAACCAAAAGACGTGGACGAAGACGCGCAAGAATCACTCGCCATCGCCCGCATAGAAACGCATTATTTTGTGCATCAAGGCTGGTTGCAAGGCGATAAAGCGATTTTGAACAATATCGGTAAAATCCGCCATATTCCGACCATCATCTGCCAAGGCCGCTACGATTTATGCACACCGATGCAAAGCGCGTGGGAACTGTCGCAAGCCTTTCCCGAAGCCGAATTGCGCGTGGTGCAGGGCGGACATTCTGCGTTTGACGATGGTTTGAATACAGCGTTGAAACAGGCTGTGGCGGAGATGATGGAAAGGGCGTATTGGTAAGATTGAAAAAAGGCCGTCTGAAATTTCAGACGGCCTTTATTTCAATTCAAATCAAGCCTGTTTGTTCCAACGCTCAATCGATTCTTTAATCACTTTTTTCGCTTCTTCCACATCGCCCCAAGATTCGACTTTGGTGCTGCCCGGTTTTTTCAGGGCTTTGTAGTTGTTGAAGTGGAATTCGATTTGTTTGATGAGCTGCGCAGGCAGGTCGGCCAAGCTGTTGTAGGCGTTGCCGTTGTTGCGGTCATCAGCCGGTACGCAGACGATTTTGTCGTCCACTTCGCCGTCGTCCACGAATTTCATCACGCCGATGACGCGGGCTTCCAAGAAGATGCCGGTGGCCAACGGTTGCTCGGTTACCAGCAAGACGTCGAGTTCGTCGCCGTCTTCGTCCAAGGTTTGCGGGATAAAGCCGTAGTTGGTCGGTTTGGCGAAAATCGCAGGCTCGACGCGGTCGAGTTGGAAGGCACCCAGTTTGCGGTTCCATTCGATTTTGTGGTTGCTGCCGCAAGGGATTTCGTTGACGACGTTGATGATGCCGCCGTCCACGTCGCCCGGGGTCAGGATTTTGTTGAAGTCTGCCATGTTGTTTCCTTTGAAATCAGGTTGGTTAAACGGGCAGAGTATAGCAAACAAAAGGCCGTCTGAACATCAGGCGGGGGGTGAGGCAGGCTCGGAGGCGGTTTGTGACAGCAGATGCGGGTTGAAATATTCTTGTCAAAATATTGTCATCAAAACCTGATATTTTAAGGGCTTCTTAATCTGGGAGACGAGAATGTCCGAGCATATTTCATCGCATTTCCATCAGGAACTGGAACAGGTGCGTACCGACGTATTGGCCATGGGCGGTTTGATTGAGCAGCAGCTCGGACAAACGCTGGAGGCTTTTAATGACGCCAACAAGGAAATCTTGGCGCAGGTGGTGCAGAACGACGATAAAATCAATGAGTTGGAAGTGTCGATTGACGATGCCTGCCAAACGATTCTGGTGCGCCGCCAGCCGACCGCGAGCGATTTGCGGCTGGTACTGACCGTGAGCCGCGTGATTGTGGATTTGGAGCGTATGGGCGATGAAATCAAGAAAATCGCTTTGCACGCCAACGGTTTGATTGCGAAACACCATGTCAGCTACAAGCAGCTTTACGATACGCGCCGTTTGTTGGAAATGACCGTGCCGATGTTGCGTCAGTCTTTGGATGCGTTTGCGCGTCTGGACGATGAAACCATTTTGAAAATCAATGAATTGGACCGTTCTTTAGACATGGCCTACCACAATCAGTCGCGTGCCTTGCTGACTTATATGATGGAAGATCCGCACAGCATCGGCATCGGCATGGAAACGATGCTGATGAACAAAGCCGCCGAGCGCATCGGCGACCATGCGAAAAATATTTGCGAACATGTGGTTTATTTGGTGCGCGGCATCGATGTGCGTCATGTACCGGTGGATCAGATTCACAAGAATTTTTGAGGCCGTCTGAAAACGGCATATGTCGGGAAATGACCCTGCCGGTTTTGACGGTAAAATGCCGTCTGAAAGTTTTTTCAGACGGCATTTTGTTTTCAGACGGCCTGAGACCTTGGGGCGGCTTTTTTGATTTGCCGATCATAAGGTCTGCCGCTCTGTATCAGCCTTCGGCCAATCTGTTTTGCAAGGCCAAAATCGCGCGCTTGTTAGACGGGGAAAACACTTTTTCCGCCGCTTCTTCCAGGCTGAACCAGCCGTAAGCCACATGTTCCGACGCTTGCAGCGTGATGACCGTATCGCGCGGAATTTCGGCGGAGAAAATGTGTTCGCGGTTTTCAAATACGCCTTCGGGATAGCGGTGCCGCCAATGGTGGTAGATTTCGTAAACCGTGCTTTCGTGCCAATCCGCCAACTGGCCGTCTGAAAGCCGGATGCCGGTTTCTTCCCACACTTCGCGTTTGGCGGCGGCGGCGATGCTGTCGTCTTCCGGTTCGATGCTGCCGGTAACCGACTGCCAGAAGCCTTGCGGAGCGGTGCGCTCGATTAAGAGGATGTTGCCGTCTTTATCGTGCAGCACCACCAAGGCGGAAACAGGGTATTTCAGCGGCTTGTCCATCAGTCGCTGTGCTCGGCTTGTTCGAAATTTTTATCGGAACGCGTGTCCTTTTTCACTTCCATGCCGGCACGCAGCATGGCGGCATTATCGGGCGCACGTTCTTCATTGAGAATGCGGATTTCGCGTTGCGGAAACGGAAATTCGATATTGCTTTCGTTAAAGCGTTTCCAAATATCCAGCAAAATCGCGGAAAACAGGCCGATAAAGCCGTTTTCGGGATCTTTTACCCAAAAACCGAGACGCAGGTTCACGCCGTTGTCGCCGAAATTGATTAGGAAGGCTTTAGGTGATGGTTCGGACTGTACGCGTTCCTGCGCTTTGGCGGCTTCTTCCATAATCTTCATCGCCAAGGCCAAGTCGGTATGGTAGGCCACCTGAACGTCGACGCTCTGCCACAGCGATTTGGCGGTATAGGATTCGTTAATCACGGTCGAAGTGATGAACGTTTCGTTCGGAATCAGGGCTTCGCTGCCGCCCGCGCTTTGCAGCACCACGAAGCGCGAAGTGATTTTGGTGACGTAGCCGGTAAAGTTGTCCACCGTCAGGCGGTCTCCCGGGCGGATGGAACGGTCGCCCAAAATGATAAAGCCCGAGATGTAGTTGCTTGCCACTTTTTGCAGACCGAAGCCGATGCCGACGCCGAGGGCGCCGCCGAATACGGATAAGACGGTCAAATCGATGCCCACCAGCGGCAGTGCAACCAAAATCGCCAATACGGTTAAAAGCGCTTTGACGATTTTAGACATGACGATGCGCAGGTTCATGTCCATGTGGTTGTTTTTCATCAACCAACTTTCCACCAAACGACCCAACCACAGAGCAAACGTCAACACCACCGCCACCCACAGCAATCCGGTGAGAATGGTATAAACGCTTAGGTTAATCGAACCGATACTGAGTTTGGTGTCTTGCAAAATGCCGATAAGCAGGTCGTCTATGCCCGAGAGCCAAAGCACGAAACATACCCACAATGCGCCGGAGAGGAAGCGTTCCAGCCAGTCGGTGAATTTATGGCTCGGCAAAGCGGCATGTACCAAAGCCAGTACCAGACGAATCAGAATCATCCAGCGGGCGGCCATAATCAGCAGGCGCAGCCATACCGAACGCAGTTCGAACGCATTCCATACATACAGCGCGATAATCGAAAAGATGAGCAGCAGGAAAGGCCACAACAGGCGGTTGGCAATGTGGCGCGCACTCGCCCATTTCCGTTCGGGTGTAACGGGATATTTGCGGATGAGGAATTCGGATAAAAAATAAGTGGCAACCATCAGTGCAACGGTAACGCCGATTTCGAGCCAGCCGACGGGTTCGCCGAAGCTGCGTTCCAGCAGATGGGATGTGAATTGGTTACGCGCGAACAGACTGAAGATAAATTCCTTTAATCCGTTGCCTGTGGATTCCAATAGAGTGCTGGTTGTTGTGGAAGCTGAATGGACGAATGAAAAAAGCATAAAGTTCTCTTGAGTGAATCGGAATAAGCTGCCTTAAAAGGGGAAAAGGCGGCCGGATGGAGAATTTTAGCATTTCCCGGGTAAAAGGAAACCCGTGTCTCTTAAAGTTATTTTCAAACAAAATGATTGATACATGGCCGTCTGAAAATTTTCAGACGGCATGATAGTGCGACCGGTGTTCAGGTCTGGTGTTTCAGGCTATATGCGTTTTTGCTCTGATAAACCGTTTGTAAAAGTTTAAAAGATCCGTTGCCCGGCATAGGAAGGGGATGACCGAAATGTTTCGAAGATTTCGCGGTTATCAATCCGATATGGGGTTGTCTTGGAATAGGGTGTGATACTGCCGCGGTCTTTAAAAAATGGTTATAAAAATAATTTTGAAAAATTATATTGTGAAAAATATAAATTCAGGGTATGATAGAACACATCAAATAAAAGTGGCGGTTCTTTTATATTTTGTACAATTTAATTTGATGATATTGTTTTGTGGTTCGCTATTAGACCGCCGGATAAGTGAACGAGCAAGCAACCCATATCACGGCAGCTTTGTTTTCCGTTGTATGATTTGTCGAAAGAAATCATACGGGACTGATGTTGTGAGTCGTCAGGCAGAGTGTAGGCCAAGTCGGTGAAAACAATACGCGGCGAAAGTGTCGCAGCGAATGGAAATTTATCGAGTCTTCCCAAGGAAGAAATCACGGTTTTATGTCAAATCATTCACGATAATTTGGAGTTAATATCATGATTAAACTGCATTATCTAAACAACTCTTGTTCGCACCGCATCGCGTGGCTGTTGGAGGAGTTGGGCGTGGATTACGATGTGGCGGTGTACCGCCGCTTGCCCGAAACCAATCTTGCACCTGATGAATTGAAGGTGCAGCATCCTTTGGGTAAAGCCCCGGTTTTGCAGGACGGTACGCTTACCTTGGCAGAAGGCAATGCCATGATTCTGCATTTGCTTGACCGCTACGATGATGAATGTCGTTTTACACCCGAGGCGCAAACCGATGCTTATTCCGAATTCGTGTATTGGTTAAGCGTATCCGCATCGATGTTCTCTGCCAACTTGCTGGGCATGATGGCAGAAAAATTTGATTTCGGCCCATACGGTGATTATGCGGCAGGACAGGTTGCTTTATATTTTAACCATGTCGAACAAACGCTTAACGGCAGAACATGGATTGTGGGCGAGCAGCTGACCGGTGCGGATTTTGCTTTGAGCTTTCCGCTGCAATGGGGTTTAAACCAAGTAAATCCGGCCGATTATCCGAATATCGTTCGCTATGTCAAACAAATCGAATCCCGTCCGGCATATCAGAAGGTGGCAGAAAAAACAGGTTGTGCATTGGAATTGGGTGGGTTTTAAACACCGTTTTTCAGACGGCATGAATATAATCTGTAAGCAGTCAAGGATGCTGGACTTTATACGCAGGGAAAGGCCGTCTGAAAATTCTTTTTAGATTTGAAGTGAATCAATTAGAAGGAGTCAGTCATGAATAAAATTCATCAGTTGCTAAATGAAATGTTGGCAGTTTATTGGCAGGCAGGGATACAGCACCGCAGCCATGTTGCAGTTATTGCTGCAGAAGGTGCAGCTTTGTTAGCCGCAGAGATGGAAGCTAAAATCGCCGACGAACCGGAAACCATTATCCGATTGCAAAACCGCTTACTGGATTTGGGCGGTAAGATTGAATTTACGGTCAAACAGCCCGACATCGGTATGAATTTGCGCGAAGCCTTGCAGAAAGACTATGAATTGCAAAAAAATGCCCGCATCGGTTTGAATCAATGGGCGGAAACGGCGGCGGCCGAGCATGATGCCACTACCCGAATTCTGATTGAAGAGATTTTGGCAGACGAGGAAGAACACTTGTCTTGGCTGGAACAGGAGTTGGATTTACTCGAAAAACTGGGTGAACCGCTTTATCTGTCAAAAAGAATGTAAGCCGATTTTTATTTTTAATTTTCCAACCTTTGAAAGGAATACCACATGAAGATTTTTTATCACACTTCCGCTACTGCTACCGGCGGTCGTGACGGTCATACTCAAGTTGACGACGGCTCAATCGGCTTTGATTTGGTCGGTTTTCAAAACGAAAGCGGCAAAAGCGGTACCAATCCCGAGCAGCTTTTTGCCATGGGCTATGCAGCTTGTTTTGACAGCGCAATGAGCCATGTCGCTCCGACTTTGGGTCTCAAGCCCGAGCAATCGTCTACTACTGTTGCAGTCGGCATCGGTCAAAAAGCCGGCGGTGCTTTCAGTCTGGATTTGGACATCACTATTACTGTAAAAGGCTTAAGCGAAGCCGATGCGCGCAAGTTGATTGAAAAAGCGCATGAAGTTTGCCCGTACTCTAATGCAGTACGCGGTAACGTAGAAACACGTTTGCATGTAAATCTGATTCAAACATTTGATTTATAATTGAAACAGATTGATGGTAATCGTTGTTTCGTGCTTGATTCGGGATCTGGTTTTTTAATCTCTGGGTTCTGTGCAGGCATTTCATTTTCCCCATTTGGCTGAACTTCTCCTGCGAAGCCGAATGGGGCAGAAGAAAATTCAGTTTGGCATTGTCAATAGTGCTTCTGGTAAGTTCAGATTGCAGTAACGGTTTGGTTTTTAAATAATCGGAAACTTTTCCGGTGTATTTGTATTGTTATTTGATTTTTTACTTAGTGGTTAAGCAGCTATCTTTGGATCAACCATCCGAAATCAGGAGAAAGGCCATACTGTATTTGAAGTCGGTTTTAAGTTTGGTTTGCTGCATCGTATTTTTCCATAAAAAACTGCTCCTTTTTAAAATCAGGAAAATCCATCCTGATTTTAAAAAGGAGCAGCTCTGTTTTTCAGACGGCCTTGTTTTACTCTTCAATCACCTGAGGCACGATATACAGCCGGTTACGCACTTCCGGTGCGGCTGCTTGGTATTCGGCGGCATGGTCGGTTTCGGTAACCCGGTCTTCACGCAGGCGCAGAGCGACTTCGTGCGGATGAGCCATCGGCTCGATGCCTTCGGTATCGACGCCTTGCATTTTTTCAACCATGGCAAAAATATCGTTTAACTCCTGAAGGGTTTGCGCCTGCTCCTGATCGGTCAAACGCAGGCGGGAAAGTTTGGCGATTTTTTCTACGTCATCTAAGGTCAAAGCCATAAAAAATCCTTGTCTGATAGCAAATCCAACCTTTATAGGGTATCATTGCGGTCATCTTCAATGAAATGAAGAATTATAACCGAAAACCTGCTTGAGTTGGCAGGGATTTTGGATGGTTTGGTCTTGGCAGTGAAGCGATAACCAGGCCGTCTGAATATTATTTCTGCTTTGTTGGAAGATATTGATTAAATAATGCGCCAGGGCCGCTGCCCGGAGATTTTCAGGTATTTTCATGTTTCGTTATCTATCCCGTTTTCTCTCGAATGATCTTGCTATTGATTTGGGTACGGCCAATACATTGATTTATGTCCGCGACCGGGGCATTGTATTGGACGAACCATCTGTTGTTGCCGTACAGACAGGATTACCCAATGGTAAAACCAAGATTGTAGCCGTCGGTACCGAAGCCAAAAAAATGCAGGGCCGTGCGCCGCGCAATATTGAAATCGTCCGTCCGATGAAAGACGGTGTGATTGCGGATTTCAATATTACCGAACGGATGCTGGGTGTATTGATTAAAAAAGCAACCGGTGGCCATATGGTTGTACCGCCGCGCGTGGTGATTTGCGTGCCGGGCGGTTCGACCCAGGTTGAGCGAAAGGCGATTCGCGATTCGGCATTTTCTGCGGGCGCATCAAGCGTGCATCTGATTGAAGAACCGATGGCTGCAGCGTTAGGGGCGGGTTTGCCGATTGAAGAAACAGCCGGATCAATGGTTGTGGATATCGGCGGCGGGACTACCGAAATCGGGATTTTATCGCTGGGCGGCATGGCATATTCGGATTCCGTACGTGCCGGCGGTGATGCTTTTGATGAAAGTATTGTGCATCATGTACGGCGCAAACGCGGGGTATTGATTGGCGAAGCAACGGCGGAAGAATTGAAGAAAAAAATCGGTTCGGCATTCGGTAACGACGATATGGGTG
Organism: Neisseria sp. CCUG12390; assembly: GCF_047837985.1. Taxonomy (GTDB): domain Bacteria; phylum Pseudomonadota; class Gammaproteobacteria; order Burkholderiales; family Neisseriaceae; genus Neisseria. The sequence goes on along the minus strand of NZ_CP181244.1, from coordinate 1,496,988 downwards.
CGGTACGGGTGAAGGGGCGCGATTTGGCGGAAGGTACGCCGAAATCGATTGCTGTCACGGCCGAGGAAGTGCGTGAAGCACTAAGCGAACCGCTGAACCGTATCGTGCGCGCCGTACGTTTGGCTTTAGAGCAGGCTCCGCCGGAATTGGCGGGGGATATTGCCGATCGCGGAATTATGCTGACCGGTGGCGGTGCGTTGCTCAAAGGTATTGATACCCTGCTGGCAGACGCAACCGGTTTGCCGGTGGGGATTGCCGACCAGCCGCTTAACTGCGTGGCTTACGGTGCGGGCAAGGCGTTGGATTATATCGGCAGATGGGATGCCGTTTTTGTTGATAATCCCTAATCGGGAAAGGTTGCTATGAACCCATCGTCTTTACGGTTCGACGGCGACGAAAATGGTCGTAAGCCGTGGTTGAGATTGGCTTTTTATTTAATTTTAAGTGTCGTCTTGATGCTGCTTGACTACCGCTTTGCGGCTGTCCAATCCATACGCCAGGTTGGGGCGACCGTTCTGTATCCGATACAGTGGTTGGCCAACCAGCCGGTACGCCTTTACCAATACGTCGGTAATCTGTCGCAGTCTCAGGCTGATCTGCTTGAGCAAAACCGTCTTTTGCAGGAAGAAAACGGCCGTCTGAAAATCCGTTTGCAGCGCGATAAAGTCAATTTGAGCGAATTGAGCGAATTGAAAAAACTCTACGGTTTGCAACAGCGCGGTATCCGTGACGTCATAGGGGCGGAAGTAATTTCCAACGGGAAAGACCCGCTTTCCGAAAAATTGATCATTAATAAAGGCAGCCGTGACGGAGTAAAAACCGGTGATGCGGTCATCGATACCGCAGGCTTAATCGGACAGATTACACAGGTACAGTTGAAAAGTGCCGAAGTCAGTCTGCTTTCCGGTAATAAAAGCATCGTGCCGGTAGTGGTTGAGCGCACCGGAGAGCGAAGCCTGCTCTACGGTTCGGGAACAAAACTCGATTTGCGCTATTTTCCGACGGCCTCTGATCTGAAGCCCGACGATGTCCTATTGACATCAGGTTTGGACAGCGTTTATCCGGCCGGTATTCCGGTGGCAACCGTCAATCAGGTAACACGCATCTCCGGTACGCCTTATTATCAAACTATACTCACACCTTTTGCCGCTTTGCGGGGCAGCCGATTTGTACTTGTATTGTCCCAGCACGTTTATGCGCCGGCAAAACCTTAATCATTATGAGCGAATTTGACGATTCTTTCCACGCCGTACCGGCAGGTCTGGTGGTGGTAACTTTTATCGTGGCCATGTTGCTGGACTTCATGCCTTTCCCGTTTGAGGCATTTTTCTGGTTGCCCGAACTCACTGCTTTGACCCTGCTTTATTGGGTTTTGCAGCGTCCTCATGCGGTAGGAATGGGGGCGGCGTTTGCCGTCGGCCTTTTAGTCGATATCGGTACGGCAGCATCTTTGGGATTGCATGCCCTGTCTTATACGGTCATGGTGTTTTTTGTTTTGAGCCATCATCGGCAAATCATGCTCTACGGCCATCTGATGCAGATTTTGATTATATTGGCGGCTTTGTTGTGCAATCAGGCCGTATTGGTAGCGGTACGCCTGTTTTTAAATCATCAAGTCATTACCTGGCAAAGCTTTATCGCGCCTTTTATCGGTGCTTTGCTTTGGCCTTTGCTCAGCCAATTGATGCTGGTTATGATCAATTTCAGCCGTTCCCGCCGGTAAAGTTATGTTGAAACGCAATTTGTCCGCCGAGCGGGCATCCTCCCTTCCCGAACAAACAGCCGCCGATACGTTGCAATCAGATTCCCTGTTGCGGCTGTTGGTGGCTTTTGTGCTGATTGTGATTTTCTTTGCCTTGCTGCTGGTGCGCTTTGTTTATTTGCAGGTGACCCGGCACGATGATTTTACCGGACGGGCGTCAACCAACCGGATCACCATCATTCCTAGCCCGCCGGCACGCGGAGAAATCGTTGATGTCAACGGTGTTCCTTTGGCTGAAAACTATCCCGTTTTTTCCCTTGAGGTGATTCCCAGCGAAGTCGAAGGCAAAATGGACGATCTGGTTCAGGCTTTAAGACGGTATGTCGATATCACTGATGCGGATTTGAAACGTTTTAAAAAATATCGCGAGCAGTACCGCAAATTCGAAAATATTCCGCTCAAGCTGAAACTCACTGACGAAGAAGCGGCAAAATTGGCGGTTCACCTGCATGAATTCAAAGGGGTTGAAGTCAATTCGCGCACTTTCCGTTCCTACCCTTACGGTGCGTTGACCTCTCATTTTTTAGGTTATATAGGGCGGATCAGTGACCGTGATCAGGAGAAACTTCAGGAGCAAGAGCTGACTGCGCTGTACCGCGGCAGTACGCACATCGGCAAATCGGGCTTGGAAAATTACTATGAGCACCAGCTTCACGGCGTGCCCGGCTATCAGGAAGTGGAAAAAGACGCTTACGGCAATATTGTCAAGGTGTTGAAAAACGTACCGCCCAAAATGGGGCAGACTTTACGTTTGGGTATGGATATCCGTATGCAGCTTGAAGCCGACCGTATTTTGGCAGGCAAACGCGGGGCGATTGTGGCCATCAATCCGCAAAACGGTGATGTATTGGCGTTTGTTTCCAAGCCGTCATTTGACCCGAATCTGTTTATCGACGGTATCGATACCGAAACATGGAAAGCTTTGAATGAAGATTGGCAGCGTCCCTTAATCAATCGGGTGACGCAAGGCCTTTATCCTCCCGGTTCGACTTTTAAACCTTTTATCGGTATGGCATTTTTAGAAAGCGGCAAACTTAAGCAGAATACCGTATTGCCCGCACCAGGGGCATGGAGTATCCCGGGGAGCCGCCATTTATTCCGTGATGCGGTGCGGCGGGGGCATGGTTCGGCAAACTTAAGCCGTGCGATTCAGGTTTCTTCGGATACGTTCTTTTACCGTGCGGGCTACGAGTTGGGGATTGATAAAACCCATCCTTATTTGGCGGCCTTCGGGTTGGGCGAGCAGACAGGAATCGATTTGCCTAACGAATACCGCGGTATTCTGCCGAGCCGTGAATGGAAGGCCAAGCGGTTTGCCAAGGCTAAATCGCCGTCTGCACGGGAATGGCTGCCGGGTGAAATGGTATCGGTGAGTGTAGGGCAGGGCTATAACGCCTATACGCCTTTGCAGATGGCGCATGCGACGGCTTCGCTGGCAAATGACGGCTTGGTTTACCGGCCGCATCTGGTTAAAGAAATTCTCAATTACAACAGCCGGGAAATTACCAAAATCAATCCTAAGCCCGAGCGTAAAATTCCATTTAAGCATGACAATTTCGAATACATTAAAAACGCTATGGTAAAAGTATTGAAACCGGGCGGAACAGGCTACCGTATCGGTGAAGGGTTGGCATACAGCATGGGCGGCAAAACCGGTACGGCCCAGGTGGTGCAAATCCAGCAGGGGCGTTCCTATAATGCCGCCGCCCTGCGCGAACAGCACCGAGATCATGCATGGTTTATTTCGTTTGCACCGGTTGATAAGCCGGAAATTGCCATTGCCGTCTTATTGGAAAACGGCGGTTGGGGGGCAAATGCGGCACCATTAGCTCGCAGCCTGACTGATTTTTATATGCTCAATGTCAAACAAAACCAATTTCCGCCTGAGTTTGAAACGTGGATGAAACAAGCTGCCCGAGGGGATAAGGAAGCCAAACCGGTAGCACCTTCTGTTTTTCAGACGGCCTACGGACATCGTTCGGCTATGGGAAGCCAAGCCGTAAAGGAAGCGCAAAATGATTGAAGCACAAAGCGTCGGGCGGTGGAAAAAAATCAAGCAGGCGATATGGTCGCCGCTTGATCCGTGGCTGTTTTTCGCTATGCTGACGGTATATGTGATGAGCCTGTTTCTGCTTTACTCGGCCGACGGGCAGGAATTCGGCCAGCTGGAAAACAAAACGCTGCACACGGTTATCGGTTTTATTTTGTTGTGGATCGTGGCGCAGGTTCCGCCTCAGACCATCGCAAAGTTGGCCGTGCCGATTTATTTTGTCGGCATGGCCTTATTGGTTGCCGTCGAAATCGCAGGGGTGACGGTTAACGGTGCGACCCGCTGGCTCGACATCGGCGTATTGCGCATCCAGCCGTCTGAAATCATGAAAATCGGATTGCCGATGACGGTGGCTTGGTTTTTCCAGCGGTATGAAGGACGGTTGGATTGGCGGCATTACCTTGTCGCCGTGCTGCTGGTACTGCTGCCGGGCGCATTGATTTTGAAGCAGCCGGATTTGGGCACGGCCACGCTGATTATGGCATCGGGTATTTTTGTGGTGTATTTTGCCGGATTACCGTGGAAAGCGATTTTTGCCGCCATTGCAGGCTTTGTCGCCGCATTGCCGCTGGTGTGGCAATACGGTATGCACGATTATCAGAAAACGCGCGTACTGACCCTGCTTGACCCGACCAAAGACCCTTTGGGCGACGGCTACCACATCATCCAGTCGATGATTGCCATCGGTTCGGGCGGCGTGTGGGGAAAAGGCTGGCTCAACGGCACGCAAACGCATTTGGATTATATTCCCGAAGCCACCACCGACTTTATCTTTGCCGTCTATGGTGAAGAATTCGGTTTGATCGGCAATATTTTATTGTTGCTGGTGTATCTGGTGATTCTGGTGCGCGGCCTATATATTGCCGCGCGTGCGCAAAACCTGTATGGCCGCACGCTTGCCGCCGCCCTGACCATGACGTTTTTCTGCTATGCCTTTGTCAATATGGGTATGGTGAGCGGTATTCTCCCCGTGGTCGGGGTGCCGCTGCCTTTGGTGAGCTACGGAGGAACGGCAACCATTTCCATCATGATGGTTTTGGCTTTATTGATGGGTATTGCCAACGAACAAAAATTACATCGGCCGAATAAAGCTTCGAAAAAGGGATAAAACATGGAACTGGGTGTCGAAATCACCAAATTGATTGTCGCATTTATGGTATTGATCAATCCGTTCAGCGCGTTATCGATTTATTTGGATTTAACCCGCAACCACAGTACGCGCGAACGGCGAAAAATCGCCAAAGTGGCCACCTTGTCGGTTTTTATCGTCATTTCCGTTTTCGCAATCAGCGGCGGTTTCATTTTGAAGTTGCTGGGTATCAGCGTCGGATCATTCCAAGTCGGCGGCGGGATTTTGGTTTTATTGATTGCCATATCGATGATGAAAGGTGACGATAATCCGGCAAAACCTGACTTAGGCACGGGTGAGGACAGGGAGATTACCATCACCGCCAAACCGAAAGACAACGTTATGTCTTTTGCTGTGGTTCCGATTGCGATTCCGATGATGATCGGGCCGGGCGGTATTTCAACGGTAATTATTTATGCCTCTGCCGCGCAGCATTATTGGGATGTGGTCAGCATTATCGCCGCAGGGTTTATCATCAGTATCTTCTGCTATGCAATATTGATGGCCTCGGCAAAAGTGAGCAAATGGCTGGGTGATACCGGCTTGAGTATTCTCAACCGGATTATGGGCATGTTGCTGGCAGCGGTATCGGTGGAAATTATTGTGGCCGGGTTGCGGTCGATATTTCCCCAACTGGCGGCTTGAGACCTTTGCAAAGTTAAAATTGCCGTCTGAAACTTCTCCGTCGTCATTCCCGTGTACGCGGACAACCAGGCCTGACCGCTTCGGAAATATTGAAGAATGACGGGAGATGAAAATTTTGGATTCCTGCCTACGCGGGAGCGGAAAGGCCGTCTGAAAGCGTCAGTATCAACGCTTTCAGACGGCCTTTGTCGGAGGGTTTATGCTTCTTTCGGTTCCGGGTTGAAAAACAGATGTTCTTGTTTTAAAGCATTACCGTCGGCATCGGTCAAAGCGGCATCGGCTGCCGAGAATTTAATCACCGCCAAACTCAGGCTGCCGCTGTCGGTAAAGGCCGTATTGATGATTTGCCCGGCTTCTTCGCCGCCGGCCTGAACCGCGATGCCCGCTGCTTCCAAAGAACCGCCGCTCAATACGGCCAAACCGCGTTTCACCTGTCCCCGGTATTGGGCGCGGGCGATGATTTCCTGTCCGGGGTAGCATCCTTTGCGGAAATGCACGCCGCCGATGATGTGCTGGTTGAGCATTTGCGCAACGGCGGTGTCTTTGGTCGCGGCGGAAATCCAAGCGTAACCGCTGCGGATTTCGTGCAGGTTCCAAGCATTTTCGGCAGCCGCATCATGTGCCGGCAATGTCTCTGCCAAACCGATTTTCAGACGGCCTGTGTGCGGCAGGTTGATGCACCAGATACCGTTTTGATTTTCAGCGGCAAAAGCCAATGACGGTTCGGTGGCAATGACGGCTTGCGCAGCCCCGTCCAATTCTCCGGCTACAGCCAATTCGCCCGCAGCTTCAAGCACGGCTTTGGCACGCAATACGTACATACGCAATTTTTTGACGATGGTCTCGATTAAATCCTGCGCCATGACCAGCAGCAAATCGCCGCCGCGGTTGAGTACGATCATATTGGCCGACACACGGCCTTTCGGCGTATTGTAGGTGGCATAGCAGGCTTGGCCGGGTTGCAGGTTTTGAATGTCGTTCGACAATTGGTTGTGCAGAAAATCGGCACGGTCGTCACCGCTGACGCGGACAACGCCGAAAAAAGGCAGACGGGTTTGCATGGCAGGTATCCTTGGTACAATCAGAAACGTGGTTCTCAATAAAAGCGATATTGGGTCGTTGTCATCAAAATAAAAGTCTCAGGCCGTCTGAAAAAATATGCCGTTTATTTTCAGACGGCCTCACGTTATTTGATTTGAACCGCCGAGACCTTGATTTCGACTTTCCATTCCGGTTTGGCCAGTTTCGCTTCGATGCAGGCGCGGACAGGGGAATGCTGCGGATCAACCCACGCATCCCATGCCCGGTTCATGGCAGCGTAGTCATGCATGTCGGCCAGGTAAACCGTGGCTTCGACAATATGCTGTTTGCTTGAGCCGGATTGTTGCAGCCAAGAATCGATTTGCGCCAGCACATCGGCCGTTTGCGTTTCGGCATCGGCCTGTTCGGTATTTTCCGGCACCATGCCGGATAAAAACACAAAGCCGTTGGCGGTGACGGCTTCGGATAAGCGGGCGGATTGTCCGAAATATCGGATGCTCATATCAAACTCCTGATTTTTAAATGGATATATGGTAACATCAGCAAAATTCAAATTCCAGGGGCAAATATGAACGGCATCATTCCCACCGGCGCGCCGGACAAAGACAACCGCCGCACGTACATGATGGTCATCTATGGCCTGTATGCGTTGGCGGCGTTGACCGTTTTCACCCCCGTCGCCGGCGTGGTCGTGGCCTATGTCAAGCGCGACGATATGCGCGGCACGCTTTACGAGCATCACATCAGCTATCTGATTAAAACATTCTGGGTCGGTGCAATCGGCTACTTAATCGGCGGGTTGACCATGTTTGTCGGTATAGGCCTGGCGGTGCTTTTCTTGGTAAGCATTTGGTTTATCTACCGCGTGGTAGCCGGATTCGTCAAATTTTACGACGGCAAAACCGTTTCTCCCGACGGCTGGTTTTGAGCCTTTTCCGTTAATATAGCCGTTTGCAACCGACTATAAAATCAATATTCTCAATGAGTAGATGAGGCCGTCTGAAAATAATCTTTCAGACGGCCTCATCATATTTCATCCGATCAAAACGATTCGTTGGCTTTCAAATAACGCCATTTCCCCGGCGGCAGTCTGCCCAATTTGACTTTGCCCATACGGATGCGTTTCAAACCGACCACGCGCAGCCCGACAAGCTCGCACATACGGCGGATTTGGCGTTTCTTACCCTGCTTCAGAATAAAGCGCAGCTGGTCTTCGTTTTGCCATTCCACCTTGGCCGGGCGCAGTTTTTCACCGTCCAGGCTCAAACCGTGATTCAGCAGAGCCAAGCCTTTCTCGTCCAATCTGCCGCGAACGCGCACCAGATATTCCTTTTCGCTGCTGCTGTTTTCACCGATGAGCTGCTTGGCAATGCGGCCGTCTTGCGTCAGCACCAAAAGGCCGACCGAATCGATGTCCAAACGTCCGGCAGGAGCGAGGCCGAATTTGTGTTTTTCGCTGAACTGGATGCGGCTGTCGTCGCCTTCCCAGCGGTTTTCCGCAGTAATCAGCTCGGCCGCGGCCTTGTAACCTTTTTCCGCCTGCGCGCTGACATAACCCACCGGCTTATTCAGCAGAATGGTCACACGCTGCGCCTGCTTCTCATGCGCCTGCCTGTTCAAATCGATACGGTCATTTTCGGTGACTTTCTGGCCGAGTACCGCCGTTTGACCGTTGACCTGCACCCAGCCCTGTTCGATATAGCTGTCTGCCTCGCGACGCGAACAAAGGCCGAGTTGTGCCATACGTTTGGATAGGCGCACGGGTTCGTTTGTTGGTTCCATGATTTTTACTTTAAAAAATGTTGTCGGATTATAGCATTAACGCAGCCCAAACGCCGAACAGGAACGGGTAGGCAGCAAGGCATTTGACAGGTAAACAGGCTGTCTGAAAAACAAGTTTCTGAGAAGAGAAAGTTTTTCAGACGGCCTGTTTGGTTTTATCCGCAGTAATAACTGAGACAGAGTATGGTTTCAAGTTTATGTGGTAAAAATTCTATGAAAAACATAAGATTAATGGAAACCTGGTATGGGTGGCAAGCGTCCGCGCTACGTTTACCGTAATTGCAATATACTCAAGCAGACGCTGAGTAGAAAATAAGCAGTGGCCGAAGCCTTGTTGTTGACTAATTAATCCAGAAACTATAGAAAAATAGCGCATACGTTGGATTATACTGCTTTTCAAAAAATATCTTTCTAAAGGTTAATATTTTATAATTTATGAATTTCCAGTAGTAAAATAAACAAAAAACAATTTACAAGAAAAAGTGAAGCCGCCGCCGTCAAAGAATACAATACCGCCTTGGCTGAACAACTTTTAAACACACACCAAACATTCAAGGTACAAGGTATCCGCACAATGAACCCTATCCAACAGCACCCGCATCACAGTACTCTGGTTTCCATTCTTTGGAACATTGCCAACGGCCTGCGCGGTACGTACCGTCCGCCGCAATACCGCCGCGTGATGCTGCCTTTGATTGTCTTGGCGCGTTTCGATGCCATTTTGTCCGATCACGCCGATGCCATGAAAGCCCTGTTCGACCAAGACCGGGGCCGGCCCGAGAGCGGGCGTTTGCCGCAGGTGCTGCTGGATAAAAAGCTCACCGAAATCGTCGGCAAAGGCCGCAAACAGACGCTTTACAACACCAGCGGCTTCAACCTTGCGCGCCTGCTCGACGACCCCGACCATATCCGGGCCAACCTGGTTCAATACATCAACGGTTTTTCCGCCAAAGCCAAAGACATTTTCGACAAATTCGAGTTTGAAAAAGAAATCGACAAGCTCGACGAGGCCAACCGCCTGTACAAAATCCTGCAAACCTTTGTCGGCGACTTGCAATCGCAAGGGCTGACCCTGTCGCCCGATGCCATTTCCAACAGCCAGATGGGTTATCTCTTTGAAGAACTCATCCGCAAATTCAACGAACAGGCCAACGAAGAGGCGGGCGACCACTTCACCCCGCGCGAAGTCATCCGCCTGATGGTCAATATCGCCTTTGCCGAAGACCACGAAGAGCTGAAAAAAGCAGGCGTGCACCGCACCATTTATGACCCCACCTGCGGCACGGGCGGCATGCTGTCCGAATCCGAAAAAGAGCTGAAAGGCTTCAACCAAGCCATCAGCCTGGGCTTGTACGGGCAGGAATACAACGCCGAGTCCTACGCCATCTGCTGCGCCGATTTGCTGATTAAAGACGAACCCGCCGAACACATCATCTTTGGCGACACGCTCGGCGTGCACAACGCCAAAGACAAAAACAACGGCTTTACCCCGCATGACGGACACCAAGGCAAACGCTTCGACTACATGTTCGCCAATCCCCCGTTCGGCGTGGAATGGAAAATCCAAGAAGACTTTGTCAAAAAAGAGCATCAAGAGCGAGGCTTTGGCGGACGCTTCGGCGCAGGCCTGCCGCGCATCAACGACGGCTCGCTGCTTTTCCTGCAGCACATGCTCAGCAAAATGAAGCAGCCCGAAACCGACGAACAAGGCTCGCGCATTGCCGTCGTCTTCAACGGCTCGCCCCTGTTCACCGGCGACGCAGGCAGCGGCGAAAGCAACATCCGCCGCTACGTCATCGAAAACGACCTGCTCGAAGCCGTGATAGCCCTGCCCGACCAAATGTTCTACAACACGGGCATCTACACCTACATTTGGGTTTTGTCCAACAAAAAAAGCGCGAAACGCTGCGGGAAAATCCAGCTCATCAACGCCACCCGCTACTGCCGGAAAATGCAGAAATCACTGGGCAACAAACGCAACGAACTGTCCGAACAGCACATCGCCGACATCACCAAACTCTACGCCGACTTTAAAGAAACCCCCGACAGCAAAATTTTCCGCAACCAAGACTTTGCCTGTCTGAAAATCACCGTAGAACGCCCCCTGCGCCTCAACTTCCAAGCCGGCGGCGGGCGCATTGAAAAACTTCGGGAACACACCGCCTTCGCCAATTTGGCCAAAAGCAGAAAAATCAAAGACAAAGGCCAAATCCAAGCAGACGAAGCCGCAGGCCGGGAACAGCAGGAAGCCCTTATCGACGCCCTGAAAAGCCTGGGCGGCACGCTCTACAAAAACCGCAAAGATTTCCTGAAAGTGTCAGATCCCGCATTGAAAGCCCTGCCGTTTGCAGTTGGCGCGCCCGTGAAAAAAGCCGTATTGGAAGCACTGAGCGAACGCGACCCGACCGCCGACATCTGCACCGACGGCAAAGGCAATGCCGAACCCGACCCGCAATTGCGCGACAGCGAACTCGTGCCCATGCCGTCTGAAACGGAATTCCCCTTAAGTTTGGGCTACGACAACGAAACGAATTTAAGCGCATTGCTCGCCGCACTCCGCCCTGCCGTACAAGCCTATATGCAGGCGGAAGTATTGCCCCACGTTCCCGATGCGTGGGTCGATGAAAGCAAGACCAAGCTCGGTTACGAAATCCCCGTCAACCGCCATTTCTACGAATACCGGCCGCCGCGCGACCCGGCCGAAATCAAAGCCGAAATCGTGGAGCTGGAGCAGGAAATCATGCAGATGCTGGGTAAATTGAACTGAACCGTTTTCAGACGGCCCCGCAACCCGAAGGCCGTCCGAACATTTCAGGCAGCCTGAAAAACGCAACGCAACGGATTGTGAAGAACAATGAACAGATACGAAGCATATAAAGACAGCGGCATCCCGTGGCTGGGCGAAGTGCCGGCGCATTGGGAAGTATGGAAAATCACACATGCCATTGATTTAATAGGAAGTGGAACAACACCTAAAAGCGATAATGACGAATACTATGACGGAGAAACGCTTTGGGTGACGACATCAGAATTAAGAGAAAATTTTATTTCCGATACAAAGCAAAAAGTAAGCAGTATGGCGATAAAAGATTATTCCGCATTAAAAATCTACCCTAAAAACAGCGTAGCAATAGCGATGTATGGGGCTACTATTGGGAGATTAGGAATTTTAGATAAAGAAGCTGCCTTTAATCAGGCTTGTTGTGTATTCGGAAATTCAAAGATTTTGCACTACAAATTTTTGTTTTATTGGCTGTGGTATAGAAAACCAATTCTGATTTCTTTATCAAATGGGGGCGGACAACCCAATTTGAGTCAGGACGACTTGAAAAAACTTAAATTGCCGTTGCCAAATTACGAAGAACAAACCGCCATTGCCGATTATCTGGACACGCGATTAAGCGAAATCGATGCCCTGATCGGCAAACAGGAAACCCTGCTGGAAAAACTCGCCGAACAGCGCACCGCCGCCATCACCCAAGCCGTAACCAAAGGCTTGAACCCCGACGCCCCCATGAAAAACAGCGGCGTGGAATGGTTGGGAGATGTGCCTGAGCATTGGGAAGTATGCCGTCTGAAATATGAAGTAACAGTTAATGATGAAACATTAAGTGATAAAACCGATTTGGATTATGAGATTCTCTATGTCGACATTTCAAGCGTATCCCTGAATGAAGGAATTACGCAAAAAGAATTAATGACTTTTGAAAACAGCCCATCGCGAGCAAGACGAATTGTGAAAAATGGCGATGTGATTGTTTCAACCGTTAGAACCTATTTGAAAGCGATTACCCGAATTGACAATGCCGAGGATAATTTAATTGTCTCAACAGGATTTGCCGTATTGCGTCCCAAAGGTAATTTATTACCCAAGTTTTTAGGTTATTGGGTGCAGTCTGAAAAAATGATTGGTGCGATTGTCGCGAATTCTGTTGGTGTCAGTTACCCTGCCATCAATGCAACAGATTTAGTCAGATTGCCTATTGTAAAACTTCCTATTGAAGAACAAACCGCCATCGCCGCCTACCTTGACCGGGAAACCGCCAAAATCGACTGCCTGTGCGACAGGGTACGGCAAGCCGTAGGCCGTCTGAAAGAATACCGCACCGCCCTGATTACGCAGGCGGTTACGGGCAAAATCAAAGTGGTTTGACCATTATCGCGGGTGCGCTGTGCGCACCGAAAATTCAGGCTGCCTGAGCGGCAGCACGCGGCTTGGGTTGCAAACCCGACAGAACTTCAATATGCCGTCTGAAAAAGCCGGGTCTTCATCCAAGCTGCGGCGTATGAATGCCAATCATGAAATCAGGAGTAACGCAATGCACACCGAACACGATTTTGAAAACGAAATCGAACACAGCCTGTTGACCGAAGGGGGCTACGCCAAAGGCGACGCCCAATCCTACGATAAATCCACCGCGCTTTTTCCTGACGATGCGGCGGCGTTTGTGCGGGCGACCCAGCCGAAATTGTGGGCGCGTTTGGAAATGCTGTTTCAAGACAAGGCACAGGAGCAGCTTTTGCGTGCGTTAAACCGGGAGCTGAATATCAAAGGCAGTCTGAAAGTGTTGCGCGAGGGGTTCCGCGTGGCCGACCGTACGGCAAAAATGGCGTTTTTTGCGCCGAATTCGGGCTTGAACGAAAACGCTTTCCGGCAATATGAGGCGAATATCGTGAAGGTTGTCCGCCAAGTGGTTACGGAACACGGCGAGCGTGTCGATATGACGGTTGCGGTAAACGGCATTCCGGTCATCACCGTCGAGCTGAAAAACGCGCTGTCGGCGACGGGCTGGAACGTGCAGGATGCGATGTGCCAATACCGTAGGGAGCGCAATCCGCAGGGCAGGCTGTTTGAATTTAAAAAACGGACGCTGGTGCATTTTGCGGTGGATACCGACGAGGTGTATATGACGACCAGGCTGGAGGGCGAGGGCACGCGCTTTCTGCCGTTCAACCGCGGTTTCAACGGCGGCAAAGGCAATCCGCCGGTTGACGGGGATGTGAGGACGGCATATCTGTGGCGTGATATTCTGCGAAAAGACAGCCTGATGGCGTTAATCGGGCGTTTTCTGCATTTGAGCCGCGAAGAGCGCAAGGTGCGGACGAATTCGGGCTTCCGCTACATCACGACGGAATCTGTGATTTTCCCGCGTTTCCACCAGTTGGACGCGGTGAGGAAACTGGTCGGCCACGCGAAAACGCACGGCGCGGGCAGGAATTATCTGATCCAGCATTCGGCGGGTTCGGGCAAGTCGAACACCATCGCTTGGCTGGCGCACCATTTGGCTTCGCTGCACGATTCCGACGATGAAAAAATCTTCCATTCGGTGATTATCGTAACCGACCGCGTGGTCTTGGACAGGCAGTTGCAGGAGACGGTGGCGCAATTCGAGCAAACCGACGGCGTGGTGCAGAAAATCGACAAGGACACGCACCAGCTCACGGCGGCGATTGCGGCGAATGTGCCGATCATCATCACGACCATTCAGAAATTTCCCTATGTGATGCACAGCATCCAGGCCAAAGCCAAACAGGGCGGACAGGTGGTTTTGGATACCGGCGGCAAACGCTTTGCGGTGATTGTGGACGAGGCGCACAGTTCGCAAAGCGGCGAAACGGCAAGCGAATTGCGCCAGGTGCTGAACAAAAGCGGCATCGAAGCGGCGGTGGCGGCGGAGTTTTTGGATTGGGACGAAAATTTGCCGCCCGAAGACATGGAAACGCAAAAAAATGTGCTGCGCGAGCAGTTCAAGCGCAAACGTCAGGACAATTTGAGCTTTTTTGCGTTCACGGCCACGCCGAAATGGAAAACGCTGGCCTTGTTTGACGAACCGGACGAACAGGGCAGAACGCCGTTTCACAGCTATACGATGAAGCAGGCGGTCGAAGAAGGCTTTATTTTGGACGTGTTGGCAAACTATACGACCTACAAACAATATTTCCGCCTCCTGAATACGGCGGAGAAAAAGCATATCGAGCTGCCGAAAAATAAAGCCAAAAAAGAGCTGATGCGTTTCGTGAACCTGCATCCGAGCGTTATCAGCCAAAAGGTGGAAATCATCATCGAGCATTTTCAGGCGGCCACCCGCCACAAAATCGGCGGCTGCGCCAAAGCGATGGTGGTAACAGGTTCGCGCGAACACGCCGTGCGCTACAAATTGGCGTTTGACGAATATATCGCGGAGAAAGGCTATCAGGACATCAAATCGCTGGTGGCGTTTTCGGGCAAAGTGATTCTGCCCGAGCAAAGCGAAAAGGAATACACCGAGCCGGCCATGAACGGCGGCATTAAAGAAACGGAACTGCCCGAACAGTTCGACAGCGGCAATTATCAGGTGCTGCTGGTGGCAGACAAATACCAAACGGGCTTCGACCAGCCGCTTTTGCATACCATGTTCGTGGACAAGGTGCTGTCGGGCGTGCAGGCGGTGCAGACCCTTTCCCGCCTGAACCGCACGGCAAAAGGCAAGGAAGATACCTTCGTGCTGGATTTCGTGAACAGCCCCGAAGATATTTTCGCCGCCTTCAAACCCTATTACCAGCGCACCGAATCGGGCGAACAGCCCGACGATGAAAAATTGGCCGGTTTGGCCAACACCTTGGACGAATGGCAGATCTATTCGCAAAGCGACATCGATGACTTTGCCCGCGTGTGGTTCGGCGGACGCACCACCCCGACCGGCGGCGAACACAAAAAGCTCAATGCGGTCATCGATAAGGCGGTGGAAAAATACCTCCGCCTTTCAGACGACCCCGAACGCAACGAAGAGCGGCAGAAGCTGTTTAAAAGCCAACTGCAAAGCTACCTGAACCTGTATCTGTTTGTCTCGCAGATTCTGCCCTACGCCGATACGGTTCACGAAAAACGCTATGTATATTTGAAATCGCTGATGATGAAACTGCCGCGCGGCAGTCAGGGCGAAACGCTGGATTTATCCAAAATGGCGGTTTTGCAGTATTACCGCCTGCAGCAAATCAGCCAAGGTTCGATCCGTCTGGACGAAGGCGAAGCCGATCCGCTGAAAGGCTCAACCGATGTCGGCACAGGACAGGCCGGCCTGAGCGAAGAACTGGATAAGCTGATCAAAGAGCTGAACGATTCGTTCACCGCAGAATTCACGCTGGCGGATCTGCTGTTTTTCGAATCCATCGAAAAATTCGCCCAAGAAAACCCCGATATTGTGAACGCGGCGAACAATAATCCGTTGGCTTCGTTCATCGATTATTTCCATACCAAAATCGATGACCTGCTGATAAACCTGTTTGAAAAATTCGGCGAAAGCGTAACGAAAATTCTGAATAATCCGCAAGTTAAAAGCAAAGTAAGCCGCAGACTGGCGAAACTGGTTTACAAGAATGTGCGCGAAACGGATGTAGAGACCCGTCTTTAGAGCAATGGCGCGCCAACCCTACCGCTTATGCGAACCGGCATCAGCCGCTTGCCGCACAAAATATTCAGACGGCCTGAAATCCAAATCCGCCGCAGAAGCCGTTTCAGACAGGCCTCAACCGGACAGGCCGTCTGAAAGCATTTTTCAGACGGCATTCGCAACAGGCAAATGCCTGTCTGAAACTTTTCAGCTTGCAGGGTGGGTGTGAATCCACCGCTTTTCTACAGTGCCGTTTCATCCCCTTCTCCGGTAAAGACAAAGATACCCGCGGGTGAAGGAAAACGGAAGTTCAAACCCGGCTACAAACAGCATACCCGTACCGACCATGAAGGCTATATCGAGAAACTGCACATCAGACCGGCCAACGAAAACATAAAGGGCTTTCAGACGGCATTATGCGTAAGGTGCGCCGAGGTCATCCGTTAACAGAGGACGATAAGGCAAGAAACAAGCAATTGTCGAAAACGCGTTATGTGGTGGAGCAGAGTTTTGGTACATTGCACCGTAAATTCCGCTATCACCGTGCGGCTTATTTCGGTTTATTGAAAGTGACTGTACAAAGTTATTTAAAAGCAATTTGTATTAACCTGCTGAAAGCTGCCGACAGGCTTCGTGCGTCTATTGCTGCCTGAAAAAAAGGGGAAAGTGTGCTTCAGAATAAGGAAATAGGCAGCTACGGTGTATTTAATCTTGAAAAAAGCTTACTTAGTCACCTAAGTAAGCTTTTTTGATTGTGGGTCGGGTTTTGCAAGGGTCTCGGCCTTTTTCAAAGCAGCGGCCGGTGGCGGACGATGGCGCGGACGACGGCACGGTTGGGGTGTAAGGCCGCCCTCAAATGCGGCGGCAGCGGATTGGGCAGCCCTAAGATTTCGGCGGCGAGCGCGGCGGCGCAAATCGGTGCGGTGGCCAGGCCGCGTGTGCCGTGGGCGGTGTTGAGCCAGGCATTGGGCAGGTAGGGGCAGGGGGCATCGAGGCGGTAGTTTTTGTCGAGCGCGAGTTTGGCGTAAACCTGCTGCATGGCGGCGATGTCGCCGACTGCGCCCACCATCGGCAGATGATCCGGACTGTCGCAGCGTAAAGCGGCGTGTCCGCCCGCATCGGCCAAGGGATTGAGGCCGTCTGAAAACAGCGAATCGGCCAGCTCGGGATTCAACTCACGCAGGGCGGCGCGGTTTGCCGATTCTTCGTGTTGATGCCATGCTTCATCGCTGCTGTTTAACACAAAAGTCGCACCGTAGCAGTGCTGCCCTTGCCAGCTCGGGCTGACGTAGCTTTCGCCCGAAACCGCACAACGCAGTTTTTCGGAAAATGCGTTGGCCTGCGCCACGCCGGTTTGGCCGCGGATTTGGCGGAACGGCAGGGCGGAGACGTTGCGTTCGGGCGCATTCGGGCTGTGCGCGCCCATGCAGTAAATCAGGTGATCGGCGGTGAAACGGCCTTGCGGCGTGTGTGCCGTCCAAGCCGTGCCGTCGAATTCGGCAGAAAGCAGCGGCGCGTGTTCATGCACACCAATCAAGGGATGGTTCAATAAAGCACGCACAAAAGCGGGCGGATTGAGCCATACGCCCTGCGGCCAATAAAGGCCGTCTGAAAATGTTTCGATTCCTGCAATGCCGGCGGCTTCCTGCGCCGAAACGCCGCGGTATAAATGCATGTGGTGGGCGTGGCGGCTCAAAGCCTGATTGCGCGTGCGTTCTGCTTCGTTGAAATTTAAATGCAGCACGCCGTTTCCGCCCCAGCTTTCTTTTTCGGGCAGCAAATCGGCCAGCAGCCGGCGCGTGTAGCCGTAACCGGCCAGCAGCAGTTCGGTCTGTTCCGTCGGGTGCGGCGAGATTTTGGCGTAAAGCAGGCCTTGGCGGTTGCCCGAACCGCCGTTGGCAACGGTTTTCGCCTCCAAGACCGTAACGTGCACCCCGTGTCCGGCCAAAGCCCGCGCTGTGGCTGCGCCCGCAATCCCCGCGCCGACAACGACGGCACTTTTCGGACGGATCATGTTTTCAGACGGCCTGAACCACGGTTTGACCGACGTTTCCCGTTGCGGCACGGGCGCGGTCTGCCATTGCAGCGGCTGCGGAAAATGCGCCTGGATGTCGGCGGCGCAGTCGGGCGGAACCAGCCACAAATGCACGTCGGGCAGGACGTTTTGCAGCGCGTTGACGGCATTGAATTGCAGGCATGGGATTTTGTCCCGAATGGCTTTTGCCAGCGTTTGTTCCATGTCCGAAGCATTTTCAGACGGCCTGAACTCCGGAAATGCACGCGCGGGTAGACACACCGCCCAATAGAGCGGCTTGGCGCGGGTCTCGAGCGTGCGCACGAGTTCGGCAAGGGAGGGCACGCCGTTCCAGGCAAGGTAATTCATGATAAAGGCCGTCTGAAAAAGAAAACGTTATTGTAATGCGGAATCGGGCTTCGGTTGATGGTGCGCTGCAAAAACGGCTTATTTTTCAGACGGCCTTTGCTTTATAATAGGCCGTCTGAAAAGCTGAATATCGGGCGGGTGCGACAGTTGCGTTGCAAGATCAAAACGGAGGCAACGGGTTTCGCTACGGCTCGGTATGCGGCTGAAGACTTTTGCAAAATCAAGGTTAAACCTGAAAATCTATATCCGTCACCGGCTGTGCCAACCAAGTCCCAACACAATATCCGAAAAACAAGGAAAAACCGTGTCTCTTATCCGAACCAAAATCTGCGGCATCACCCGCCCCGAAGACGCCAAAACCGCTGCCGCGCTTGGTGCCGATGCGATAGGGCTGGTGTTTTACGAAAAAAGCAAACGCGCGGTAACGGCGGCGCAGGCGCGGGAAATCGTTGCCGCGCTGCCGCCGTTTGTGACGGTGGTGGCTCTGTTTGTGAACGAAACCGCCGACAAAATCCGCGAAATCTTGTGCCAAGTGCCGGTTGATGTGATTCAGTTTCACGGCGACGAAGACGACGGATTCTGCCGCCAATTCGAACGCCCTTATGTGAAAGCCGTGCGCGTGCAAAGCGCGGAAGACATTCAGACGGCCTCGGATAAATTTCCGCACGCGCGCGCGGTTTTGTTCGATGCCTACCACCCCGACGAATACGGCGGCACGGGTTTGCGGTTCGATTGGAAGCTGCTGGCCGATTACCGCGGCAAGCCGTGGATATTGGCGGGCGGCCTTACGCCCGGGAATGTGGCCGATGCGGTAAAAATCAGCGGTGCGGCGGCGGTGGACGTGTCCGGCGGCGTGGAAAGCAGCGGCGGCATCAAAGATGCGGCGAAAATGGCGGCGTTTTTACAGGCCGCAGCGCAGGCGGGTGCGCAGCCATGAGTGCCGAACCCATCGTCGAAACCCATCCTTTTCCGCCGGTTCTGCCGCCGAACGCCACGGCAATGATGATGGGCACGTTTCCGCCCAAAGACGACAAACGCGCGATGCAGTTTCATTATCCGAATTTTCAAAACGACATGTGGCGCATTTACGGCGAAGTGTTTTTCGGCGACAAAACGTATTTCCAAAGGCCGTCTGAAAAAGCATTCGACGCGGAAAAGATTATTGCCTTTCTGCACGAACGCGGCATCGCGTCCTGCCCGACGGTGTGGAAAGCCGTGCGCGGTCAGGACAACGCTTCGGACAAGTTTTTACAGGTCGTCGAAGCGGTGGATTTGGCGGCGGTATTGGAGAAACTGCCGCATTGCCGGCATTTGTTTACCACCGGCGGCAAAGCGACGGAAGTGCTGCTCGGTTTGCTGCCCGGCAAAACCGCCGTGCCGAAAACGGGCGAGACCGTCGGCTATGTGTATCAAGACCGTGCCTTAACGCTCACGCGCCTGCCGTCCACCTCGCGCGCCTATCCCTTGAGTTTCGATAAGAAAGCGGCGGCGTATCGGGCTTTTTTCGAATACGCCGGTCTGCTGGATGCCGTCTGAAAACCTTGTTTTTTCACGCGGATACGCGTTTTCGGGAGGAAAATGTGTGTATAATCGGCATTCGTTGATATTGTTTCAAATATGGTTTCAGACGGCCTCTCGTCGCAAAGGCCGTCTGAAAAATCAAAAGGATAAATCATGCAAAACTACCAAGCTCCCGACCATCAGGGATTTTTCGGCGAACACGGCGGCCTGTATGTGTCGGAAACGCTGATTCCCGCATTGGAAGAGTTGAAACAGGCTTATGCCGAAGCCAAACAGGATCCGAAATTTTGGGAAGAGTTCGAGCATGATTTGAAGCATTACGTCGGCCGCCCCAGCCCCGTTTACCATGCCGAACGCCTGTCCGCCCATCTCGGTGGCGCGCAGATTTGGCTGAAACGCGAAGACCTGAACCACACGGGCGCGCACAAAGTAAACAACACCATCGGCCAAGCCCTGCTGGCCAAGCGCATGGGCAAAAAACGCGTGATTGCCGAAACCGGCGCAGGGCAGCACGGCGTGGCCAGTGCCACCGTCGCCGCGCGTTTCGGCATGACTTGCGATGTGTACATGGGTGCGGACGACATCCAACGCCAAATGCCCAACGTATTCCGCATGAAGCTGCTCGGGGCGAACGTGGTGGCCGTGGACAGCGGCAGCCGCACGCTGAAAGACGCGATGAACGAAGCGATGCGCGAATGGGTGGCGCGCGTGGACGATACGTTCTACATCATCGGCACCGCCGCCGGCCCTGCGCCTTATCCCGAAATGGTGCGCGATTTCCAATGCGTCATCGGCAACGAAGCGAAAAAGCAGATGCTCGAAGCCATAGGCCGCCAGCCTGATGTCGCCGTGGCCTGCGTGGGCGGCGGCTCGAACGCGATTGGTTTGTTCCACCCTTATATCGCCGAAGAAAACGTGCGTCTGGTCGGTGTGGAAGCAGGCGGCTTGGGTATCGATACATCCGCCCACGCCGCCCCGATTACCTCGCGCGCACCCATCGGCGTGCTGCACGGTTTCCGCAGCTATCTGATGCAGGACGAAAACGGCCAGGTCTTGGGGACGCATTCGGTATCCGCCGGTTTGGACTACCCGGGCATCGGCCCCGAACACAGCCACCTGCACGACATCGGCCGAGTGGAATACACCGCTGCCGACGACGATAAGGCATTGGAAGCATTTGATTTATTGTGTCGTTTCGAGGGCATCATCCCCGCACTGGAAAGCTCGCACGCGCTGGCATGGGCGGTGGAAAACGCACCGAAAATGGGCAAAGACCAAGTGATTTTGGTGAATTTGTCCGGCCGCGGCGACAAGGACATCAATACCGTGGCCAAGCTGAAAGGCATCGAGTTGTAAGGCCGTCTGAAAAGATGGTGGTTTGAGTATCAGGAAAAATCGTCGTAACGGCAAAAGGCCGTCTGAAAACGAAGTTCTGTTTTCAGACGGCCTTGTCGTATTCCCGCACCATTTTGTTTCCCGAAATATGGTTCTGTAATCAAAAGTAAAAGGCAGTGCTGATAATATACCGGATTCGGGTAAGGTTTTTGTTTTTGAATTATAATGTCAAATAAAACGTGTTTGAAAATATAAAATTCCGTTTGTCATTATTATTTGCGTTTCTTTCCTTTTACACATGAACATAAGACGATTACTCCTGCGTTTTTTACCGCGCTACGCCGTCGGCCGCATCTTGGTTTACGGGCGGCTGATGCGCGTGGAAAAGCCCATCGGCACGCTGCTGCTGCTGTGGCCGACGTATTGGGCGATGTGGGTGGCCGACGAAGGCCATCCGGGCAATACCGTTCTGCTGGCTTTTACGGCCGGAACGTTTCTGATGCGCAGCGCGGGTTGCGTGATGAACGATTTGGCCGACCGCCATTTCGACGGTGCGGTGGCGCGCACGAAAAACCGTCCGTTCGCGCGCGGGCAGGTTACCAAAGCCGAAGCAATTCTGCTGACGATGATTTTGTGCCTGCTGGCGGCGATGTGTCTGGTACCGATGAACGCGCTGACTTGGCTGATGAGCCTGCCCGCTCTGTTTTTGGCGCTGACTTACCCGTTTACCAAACGGTTTTTTCCGCTGCCGCAATTTTATCTGGGTTTGGCGTTTTCGTTCGGCGTGCCGATGGCGTTTGCCGCCATCGACAATGCCGTGCCGCCGATAGCCTGGCTGATTTTCACGGCCAATGCGCTGTGGACGCTGGCTTACGATACGATTTACGCCATGGCCGACAAAGAGGATGATTTGAAAATCGGCATCAAAACATCCGCCGTCACCTTCGGCCGCCACGACATCGCCGCCGTGATGCTGTGCCATTTCTGGTTTACCGCGCTGATGGCGGTACTGGGTCTGCAAATCGGCGCGACTTGGCCTTATTGGCTGATACTGCCGATTACGGTTTGGTGGCAGATCGACCAATATCATGCGATTAAAACGCGCGACCGCCAAATATGCTTCCGCACCTTTTTGGAAAACAACCGTATAGGCTTGGCCTGGTTTTTGGGTTTGGTCGGCCACTATCTGTGGAAACTGATTTAAAACGAACCCGTAAATGTCGGGTTCGAGGCCGTCTGAAATATCTGCTTTGATAGGGCGGATGTTTTTCAGACGGTCTTTCTGTTTGGCTGACGGCACTTGAACTGGACTTTTGAGCAAGGGCTTTGTCGGGCAGACCGTTGATCGAATACCAAATTGAAGCCGTAGCGGCGGAAGCCGGCAGTTTTGATGTTGAGCGGTAAAAATTCAGGCTGAACGCGTATTTTGCGTTAAGAAATGATTAAAATGCCGTCTGAAACCGTAAACCGATGAGTGTAAATTGTACGTTCAGGATTGAGATTTGTCCGGACTGTCGGTACAATCCATCCTGTTTTGCTACCCCACAAAGAGATTCTTATGAGCCTGATCGGCGAAATTTTACCGTTGTCCCACATCGCATTGGATGTGGAAGTCAGCAGCAAAAAACGCTTGTTCGAGCAAGCCGGGCTGCTGCTGGAAAACGAAGCGGGTCTGCCGCGTGCGGATGTATTCGAATGCCTGTTTGCCCGCGAAAAACTGGGTACGACCGGCTTGGGGCAGGGCGTGGCGATTCCCCACGGCCGCGATGCCTGCGTACAAAAAGCAGTGGGTGCGTTTATCCGCACCAAAGAGCCGATTTCTTTCGACGCGCCCGATGGCAAACCGGTATCGCTGGTGTTCGTCTTGCTGGTGCCGGAAAACGCGACCGGCGAGCATTTGGAAGTGTTGTCGAAATTGGCCGGCAAATTCTCCCAAAAAGCCGTGCGCGAAGCATTGACGGCGGCATCTACCGCCGAAGAAGTGCAAAAATTACTGACTGAAGAGTAAACCAATGCCGAGTATATCCGTCCGCCGCCTGTATTCCGACAACCAACACAAGCTGCAACTGGCTTGGGCGGCAGGCAATTCAGGCGCGGACAACCGCATCGGTGTCGAGGCCGACAAGCCCGTTTTGGCGCTGGTCGGCCATTTGAATTTTATCCATCCCAATCAGATCCAGGTGGTCGGCGTGGCTGAAGCCGAATACCTCAAACGCTTGGAGTCGGGTGAACTGAATTACGATTTTGGCGAGTTGTTCGATATTCCGATGGCCTTGGTGATTGTGGCCAACGGTTTGCCCGTGTCGCCGAAACTGCGCGATTACTGCCATACCAACAGCATCCCGCTGCTTACGTCCAAGCTGGAAAGCCCGTATCTGATGGACGTTTTGCGGATTTACCTGCAACGCACATTGGCAACGTCGATTACCAAACACGGCGTATTTTTGGATGTATTTGAAATCGGCGTATTGATTACCGGACATTCCGGTTTGGGTAAAAGCGAATTGGCTTTGGAGCTGATTTCGCGCGGCCACAGCCTGATTGCCGACGATGCCGTCGAATTTTTCCGCACCGGCCCCGAAACCTTAGAAGGCCGCTGCCCGCCGATGCTGCGCGACTTTTTGGAAGTGCGCGGTTTGGGCGTATTGAATATCCGCCACATTTTCGGCGAAACCTCGATTCGTCCGAAAAAAATCTTACAGTTAATCATCAACCTGGTTCCGGCAGACGACGAATACATGAAGCAGCTCGACCGCTTGAGCATCCGTACCGAAACCGAATCCATCCTCAACGTCAGCGTACGCTCGGTCATGCTGCCTGTGGCGGTCGGCCGGAACTTGTCGGTATTGGTTGAAGCTGCGGTGCGCAACTATATATTGCAGTTGCGCGGAAAAGACAGCACGCGTGAATTTTTAGAGCGTCATCAAACATTACTCAAAGAAAACGAACAAAACCATGAAAATAGTATTGATTAGCGGCCTTTCCGGTTCGGGTAAGTCCGTGGCCCTCAAGCAGTTGGAGGATTTGGGCTATTTCTGTGTCGATAACATGCCTTTGGAATTGCTGCCGTCTTTGGTGCTGCACCACGTCGAACGCGCCGAAGTGGACAGCTTGGGCGTAAGCGTCGACATCCGTTCCAAAATCGACATTGACCAGGCCGAAGAGCAAATCCGCTATTTGCGCGAACAAGGCCATCAGGTCGAAGTATTGTTCATCGAAGCGGAAGAGAGTGTGCTGGTGCGCCGTTTTTCCGAAACCCGCCGCGGCCACCCTTTGTCCGGCCACAACCTGACCCTGCTCGAAAGCCTGCGTGAAGAGCGCGCATGGCTGTTTCCTTTGCGCCAAATGGCCTACTGCATCGATACTTCCAAAATGAACGCGCAGCAGTTGCGTTATGCGGTGCAGCAATGGCTCAATATCGAGCGTCGGGGTTTGCTTGTAATTTTGGAATCGTTCGGCTTCAAATACGGCGTACCCAACAATGCCGATTTTATGTTCGACA
Organism: Neisseria sp. CCUG12390; assembly: GCF_047837985.1. Classification (GTDB taxonomy): domain Bacteria; phylum Pseudomonadota; class Gammaproteobacteria; order Burkholderiales; family Neisseriaceae; genus Neisseria. The sequence goes on along the minus strand of NZ_CP181244.1, from coordinate 1,472,468 downwards.
TGCGCAGCCTGCCGAATCCCTATTACGACCCCGAGTTGCGCCCGTTCAACGGGATGGACAAAGAAATTCAGGATTATCTGGATCAGCAGCCGCTGGCGCAGGAGATGGTGGACGACATCGACCGCTTCATCAACCGCTGGCTGCCGCGTATGCAGCAGGAAAGCCGCAGCTACGTAACCATCGGCATCGGCTGCACCGGCGGACAGCACCGTTCCGTCTATGTCGTAGAAAAACTGGCCGAGCGGCTCACCGGAAAATACGAATTGCTGGTGCGCCACCGTCAAGCACAAAACCTCGCAGGCCGCTGATTTTCAGACGGCCTGTAATAAAGGATAGAATGATGACCGCAAAAATCATGTTTCCCCTATGTGCCGCATTATTGCTGGCCGCCTGCAATGCAACCACCGTTACCCCATACCGCTGGCACCAAGTCGGCATGAGCGAAAGCGATGTTGCACGCCAGCAGCGCATCTGCATTTCCCAAGCCAACCATGATGCCAAACAAGGCAAAGAGCCGAAAACGCTCGAACAATGTATGGACGAAGCAGGTTATTACCGCTACGTTACCGGCAACATGTAAGCCCAAACATACCGAAGGCCGTCTGAAAAAGTTAAAATCCCTTTTTCAGACGGCCTTTCATGCTGAATCAGCAGCCGATAAAACCCAAACCAAACAAGAAAGAACAATATGGCAATCCAATGGTTCCCCGGCCACATGAACAAGGCGAAAAAAGCCATCGCCGAACGCATCAAAAGCATAGACATGGTTATCGAAATGCTGGATGCCCGCCTGCCCGCTTCCAGCGAAAACCCCTTGCTCGCCCAGCTTTCCAAAGGCAAACCCAAACTCAAAATCCTAAACAAACAAGACCTTGCCGACCCCGAGCGCACCGCCGTCTGGCTCGAACACTACAACAGCCGCCCCGATACCCGCGCCATCGCCCTGGATTCGTCCGAAAAAGGCGCAACCGCCAAAATCACCGCCGCCTGCCGCACCATGATGCCCAACCGAGGCGGTCTCGACAAACCCCTGCGCGTCTTGATTTGCGGCATTCCCAATGTCGGCAAATCCACCCTAATCAACGGCATGATAGGCAAAAAGTCCGCCAAAACCGGCAACGAACCCGGCATCACCAAAGCCGAACAACGCCTGTTTCTCGCCGACGACTTCTGGCTCTACGACACCCCCGGCATGTTGTGGCCGAAAATCATCGTTGAAGAAAGCGGCTACAACCTTGCCGCCAGCGGCGCCGTCGGCCGCAACGCGCTCGACGAAGAAGAAGTCGCCCTTGAGCTGGTCGATTACCTGCGCCGCCACTACCTGCCGCTGTTACAAACGCGTTATCAGGCCGACAAAGATCCGTCCAGCCATTGGAACGATGTTGAATGGTTCGAATGGATAGCCAAAAAACGCGGCTCCTTACTTGGTGGCGGCCGCATCAATTACCAAAAAGCTGCTGAAAATATCCTGACTGATTTCCGTGACGGCCAAATCGGCCGCATCACCTTGGAAACGCCAAACCAATGGGAAGCATGGTTGAAAAAAGCCCGCCAAAAAGAAGCCGAACTCAAGGCCATGCGCGAAGCGAGAAAAGCAGAGCGCAAAGGACATAAGTCTCAGGAAAGTGGTGAATAAGTTTCAGATGGCCTTGGAGAATTGGACGTGGTCTGAAAAACATAGGAGTATGGATTTTAATACTATTGAACTTTTAAAAGTTTTGAGATAGGGCTTAATTTTTAAAATTCTAATTATTAATTATAGGAGTATGCTATGGAAGCTGGAAAACGTTCTATCAATGAATTATTTAATGGAAATAGAACATTAAATGTCCCATTTTTCCAACGTTCTTATGTGTGGAAAGAAGAGCAATGGGAGAGATTTTTATCAGATATGGAAATGGTTAGCGAACAAAAACAACCATATTTTTTAGGTTCTGTAATCTTAAAACAACAATTAACGGAAAGTAATAGTAAAAGCGGTGATACTCGTATTTTAATTGATGGTCAACAGCGTCTGACAACATTAAATATCTTCTTTAAAGTTCTCTATTTGAAATTAAATCAAAATAATAAGTTTAATAGATTATTCAGAATAGATAATAATGATGAGTCTTTAGCTTTACAACATAATTATAATGATATCAATGCATTTGAAACAGTCATGAAGCTTGAGCAAGAGACTCAGTTAGTTTCATCTGGAAATAATATATATGCAACATATGAATATTTTAGACAAAAAATTGATATTGAGAAATTAGATGACCAGTCAATAAAAGATTGCATCATGTTTGTAGGTATTGATTTAGGCAGTAATGATGACGAACAACAAATCTTTGATACTATCAATTCATTAGGCGTACGTCTAACAACTGCAGAACTATTAAAAAATTATTTCTTTAATGGAAATAATCGGAAGAATATTGAAGAAGAAACCAGAAAATTTCAAATATTTTGGAAAGATATTTTTGAATGTGAAGATAGCAAAGATTTTTGGGATAAGACGCTTACCGTTGGAAGAAGCTATAGAACGGTGATTGATTTATTTTTTCATTCTTATCTACAAATTAAAATCCAAGAAGCGGAACTTCAAGTTTCTCCAAAGGATAAAATGATATTTAGTAGAACAGATAATGTTTTTAGTTCTTACAAGAAACTAATTGAAGGCTATTTAATTAATAAGGATAAGATATTACAAGAAATAAAAGAGTATGCAAATCTTTTTATAAAAAATTTTGATTTTGATATTGTTGAAAAGTCCTTGCCAAAAAATAATAGTATTGAAAGAATTAATTTGATTATATTTGGCTTAGAGCAGTCAACTTTAATTCCATATATATTATATATTTTGAAAAATGTATCCGATTTGAATCAAAGAAACGAATTATTTGGGATTATAGAAAATTATATTGTACGCAGAATTATTGTCAAAGCGACTGCTAAGAATTATAACCGTTTCTTTTCTGAGCAGTTGATAAATAACAGGATCAATTCTAAAGAGAAATTTATCAATTATTTGTCAAAGATTGATAATATAAATCATATGCCAAATAATACTCAACTTGAAACAGCTTTTAATAATTCAGTTTTAACAAATTTACAAGCTCGTGGAGTGTTATATTTATTAGAAAGTAGTATACGAGAAGAGTCACGCCAAACGACACAATTATTAGGGTTAAAAAAATATAGCTTAGAACATTTAATGCCAAAAAAATGGAAAAATTTCTGGGGTATACCTGAGAATAAAGATCCATCTAAGCGTGATCAAATTCTATTAACGCTTGGAAATCTTACAATCATTACCCAGCCCTTAAATACTTCTATTCGTAATGCTTCTTGGGAAATTAAAAAACATGGTAAAGATAATAATGGGCTCAATAAATATGCTGCAAGTATTGAGACATTGCAAGATTTTTTATCTCTAGAAACCTGGGATGAAACCACGATTGAAAATAGAGCAAAATATCTTTATCAAAAAGCTATCGAAACGTGGAATTTCCATAGTTAACTAGGAAAGATATGAGCTACTCATTAAAATTTTTCATAGAGATTACCTATGTCTTTAAAATATTTAGCTTTTTTATGTACTACGCTGCTGTTAGCTGCATGTGCCGTTTCAGACAGCCAGTCATCGCAGGCGGAACGCATTTCGGTATATAAATCCGACGGTTCACGTCAATGCGGAAGTGGCAGTGGCGTGAGTGCACAAGAGATGTTGAGCGAATTGGATGGTATTAAGGTTTATGCGGCGCGGGCGGATGTGTTGCATGGCGTGGCATTTCCGGCGGTTTGCGGCGGTGGTACGCCAAACATCAATGTTTATGTGATTGACTCGAAAAACCTGAAAAAAGCGCAGCAGCGTGGATTTCATTTGTTGCAAAACAAAGGCTTTGGCGTATTTTGACGGTTGAGGCCGTCTGAAAAGATTGACGATTAAAATGAAAGAAAAAATTTCCCCTGATGCGCTGATTGAAGCGGCTTTGCTCACACAAGTCGAGCCTTTAAGCGAAAAAGCGATGCGCGAATTGTGTGTGCCGCCGTTGTCGCAGGGTAAGTTGATTGATGTGTTGTCGAATTTGAAAACACGCTGGCAGAACCGTGCGCTGCAACTGGTTCATACCCATGAAGGCTGGCGTTTTCAGATTGCCCAGGCCGCATTCGAGCGGCTCGGCAGTTTGCAGGAACAGCGCGCGCCGCGCTATTCGCGTGCGGTGATGGAAACGCTGGCGATTATCGCCTACCAGCAGCCGGTGACGCGCGGCGACATCGAGGGCATACGCGGTGTGGCCGTGTCGCAAAACGTGATGCAGACCTTGCAGGACAGGGGTTGGATTGAAGTCATCGGTCACCGCGATTCCGTCGGTCGTCCTGCATTGTGGGCGACGACCAATTTGTTTTTGAGCGATTTGCAGCTTGAGAGTTTGGAAGAACTGCCGCCGCTTACCGAATTGGGCGAGTTGGTACTGCCTGATTTAATCGATGCGCCGCCGACGGGTGATGAAGACGAGGCGGATGTCGTGCCGTCTGAACAGAAGCCCGAATTGCTGAATTGAAATTCGGGGCCGTCTGAAAAAAGATGCCTTGCTGATGAGGGCTTATGGCGGCGGTTTAATCGAAGTGTCCGTTTTCTGTCTGCGGCATCCGGTAGGATTTTGCTGATATGCGTGTTGGTGGTTATCATCTGATTTGTTCAGGTTCAGACGGCCTCGGAGCTTTTGAGGCCGTCTGAAATTTTGTTTTGTCATTATTCCGAAAGGAAAGCATGTATTATCTTTTAGCCAGTATTGTGTGCAGCGTGTTGGTGTCGGTTTTGCTGAAAGTGGCGCGCAAGCGGAAAATCAAAATTGAGCAGGCGGTGGCGGTAAATTACATTGTGGCGATTACGCTGACCATGTTGATATTGAAACCGGATTTGGACAACCCAACGGACTTTTTGCCGACGTGGTGGCTGTTTGCCGCGCAGGGGGTGTTGCTGCCGAGTGTGTTTGTGATTATGGGCAGGGCGGTGGACAGCGCGGGTATCGTCAAATCGGATGCGGCGCAGCGTTTATCGCTGTTTCTGCCGATTGTCGCTTCGTTTGCCGTGTTCGGCGAGAAGCTGACGGAAGGCCGTCTGATCGGTATTGCGCTGGCGTTTGTCGCGCTGTTCTGCCTGCTGTGGAAATCCGACGGCAGTAAGAAATCAGGCAGCATGACCGCGCAAATCGGGTTGCTGCTGGGCGTTTGGGCGGGTTACGGCGTGATTGATATTCTGTTCAAGCAAGTCGCGAAAAGCGGCACGGCATTTTCGGGAAACCTGCTGGTGGCGTTTTGCTTGGCGGCGGTGCTGATGTTCGGCTATCTGTTTGCCAAGGGAACGAAATGGACGAAAGAGGGCATTTTCGGCGGTATGCTGCTGGGTGGCCTGAATTTCCTGAATATCGTTACCTATATCAGCGCGCACCAAGCCATGAGCGATAATCCGACTTTGGTGTTCGCCGGTATGAACATAGGCGTGATTGTGCTGGGGACATTGGTCGGCGCGTGGATATTTAAGGAGAAAATCAGCAGCATCAACGCCGCCGGTATCAGCGTGGCATTGGCAGCCATCGCGTGTCTGTTTTATTGGGAACAGATTCGCGGATGGGTCGGCATGTAAGGTTAAGGAAACTGAGGCCGTCTGAAAGTTTTGTGAAATCAAAGGGTTTCATCGAAAACTTTCAGACGGCCTTGTATTTTTTAATGTAAGGAATTTGTTTGTTTATGTTTGTTCATGTATGATTGAAAACATTGATATTGACGATAGCCGGTGCTTGTCGCCCGGCTTTTTGCGTTTGTCCTATTAACTTATAAATCAAATAAAAAGCCGCCCGATAAAATTTAGCGGCAATGCGTTTTCACAAATTAATCAACAAAAACGGAGTGTGTATGTCTGGCATGTTTTTCATTCAGTTTGCCATTGTGCTGCTGTGTATTTTGATTGGCGCGCGGCTGGGCGGTATCGGCTTGGGCGTGATGGGCGGTATCGGTTTGGCGGTGCTGGCGTTCGGTTTCGGCATGGAGCCGACCAGTCCGCCGATTGACGTGATGCTGATGATTATGGCGGTGGTGTCTGCCGCTGCCGCGATGCAGGCCAGCGGCGGTTTGGACTATATGATTAAAATCGCCACACGTGTGCTCCATAAAAATCCGAAATACATAACCTTTATCGCACCGATGGTGACGTGGACGTTTACCGTATTGGCCGGAACGGGGCATGTGGCGTATTCGGTGTTGCCTGTGATTGCCGAAGTGAGCCGCCGCAACGGCATCCGCCCGTCGCGCCCGCTGACGATGGCCGTAATCGCCTCGCAGTTTGCGATTGTCGCCAGCCCGATTGCGGCGGCCGTCGTCGCCACCGTCACCTATTTGGAGCCGCAACACATCACCATGACCGACGTGTTGAAAGTAACCATGCCGGCGACGGTGTTGGGTATCGGCCTGGCCTGCGTGTTCGTCAACAAATTGGGCAAGGATTTAAAAGACGACCCGCACTACCAAGCCTTGCTGCAAGACCCGGCCTATCTCAAAGCGCATGAAGTGGACGAATCGGAACACGTCGATTTGAATGTCCGCCCGCAGGCGAAATGGTCGGTGGGCATTTTCCTGCTGGCGGCGGTATTGGTGGTCATCATGGGCGCATTGCCCGAGCTGCGTCCGGTATTCGGCGACGAAGCCAAGCCGATGGGCATGGCACACACGATTGAGATTGTGATGCTGGCGGCTGCGGCGTTCATTATTTTGTTGTGCAAACCCAATGGCGACGACATCACGCGCGGCTCGGTATTTCATGCCGGTATGCGCGCCGTGATTGCCGTGTTCGGCGTGGCATGGCTGGGCGACACTTTGATGCACGGCCATTTGGACGAAGTCAAAGAAGCGGTGTCTCATCTGGTAGAGGCCGCGCCTTGGACGTTTGCTTTCGCGCTGTTCCTGTTATCCGTGTTGGTCAACAGTCAGGGCGCAACCGTGGCGACTCTGTTTCCGATTGCGATTTCACTCGGTATTCCCGCGGAAATCATCATCGGTACATTCGTGGCGGTCAACGGTTATTTCTTTATTCCGAACTACGGCCCGATTATTGCCGCCATCGATTTCGACAGCACGGGTTCTACACGCATCGGCAAATTCATTTTCAACCACAGCTTTATGATTCCGGGGCTGTTGAGCATGGCGTTCTGCTTGGGGTTCGGTTTGCTGTTTGCCGAAATATTGCTGTAAATCGGATAGAGGCCGTCTGAAAAAATCCCTTTCAGACGGCCTTTTTACAGCGTCTGCTTCCTATCCGAAGCAGACCGGGCATTGTCGAAATTTAACCGGAAAGCTGGTAGAATGTAGTTTTCCGTCCGTCGGCCGCAATGATGCCCAATCCGAAAATCCAAGCCAATACGCGTTATGCTTTTGCCTGTATTGCATTGATGATGTTGATGTTTTTGATATTCGTCGTGTTAACGGCCGTGCCTTTGGGGTTGAGTATGGGGCATCAGATTGCCGCTATACGCGTTTCGCTGTATGCGTTGGTACTGTTTGCCGTGTTGGGCGGCATTTTTTCCATCAGAGTGGCTGTGCTGCGTAAAAACAGCGCGAAAGTAATCAAATGAGCGAACATCAAATTCCCGAAGAAATCCGCCTGCAAAACGGCCGTGCCGCACTGACTTTGGTTTACGGCGGCGAACACAAAACCCTGCCCGCCGAATTTTTGCGCGTCTATTCGCCCAGCGCCGAAGTACGCGGTCATGCGCTGGGGCAGGAGGTCTTGCAGACCGGTAAGGCCGGTGTCACTATTATGGGACTGGAACCGGTCGGGCAATATGCGCTGAAAATCACTTTTTCAGACGGCCACGACAGCGGTTTGTACGATTGGCCGTATTTACACCAATTGGCCTACCGGTATGACGAAATGTGGGCTGATTATCTGCGCCGCATTGAATTGGCCGGTGCATCACGCATTCCGGCTGCCGAAGGGTCAGACGCACAAGCCGAAGCAGGCCGTTCGTGCGGTGGCGGCGGTTGCGGCTGCAGCCATTAAGCCTTGACAAAATCTATCCAACTTAAGAAAGCAGATTATGAGCGACCACAAAACCCACTTCGGTTTTTCAACCGTCGATGAAGATGAAAAAGCCGGCAAAGTCGCCGAAGTGTTCCATTCGGTAGCGAAAAACTACGACATTATGAACGATGTCATGTCGGGCGGTCTGCACCGCGTGTGGAAGCATTTCACCATCAGTACCGCGCGTCTGAAAAAAGGCGACAAAGTATTGGACATCGCCGGCGGTACCGGCGATTTGTCGCGCGGCTGGGCAAAACGCGTGGGCAAAGAGGGCGAAGTGTGGCTGACCGACATCAATTCGTCGATGCTGACCGTCGGCCGCGACAGGCTGCTCAACGAAGGGCTGATTTTGCCGGTGTCGTTGGCCGATGCGGAAAAACTGCCGTTTCCGGATAATTATTTCAATCTGGTTTCGGTGGCGTTCGGTTTGCGCAACATGACGCATAAAGATGTCGCGCTAAAAGAAATGTATCGCGTGCTCAAGCCGGGCGGTACGTTGCTGGTGTTGGAATTTTCCAAGGTTTACAAGCCGCTTTCCGGTGCTTACGATCTGTATTCGTTCAAATTATTGCCGGTGATGGGCAAACTGATTGCCAAAGATGCCGACAGCTATCAATATTTGGCCGAATCCATCCGTATGCACCCGGATCAGGAAACATTGAAACAAATGATGCTGGATGCCGGTTTCGACAGTGTGGATTACCACAATATGAGCGCAGGCATCGTCGCCTTGCACAAAGGCGTGAAATTCTGACCTTGAGAACGCAGCATAAAGGCCGTCTGAAAACGTTCAGACGGCCTTTATATATGCTTGTCAAACAATATCCGCCGAATCCTGTTGACAGTCTTGAGGCCGTCTGAAACCATTGCTGCCCTTACCGTGGATAACAATTTCAGACGGCCTTCGCTATAATACCGCTCTTCCCGATAAAAAACACACTCAAAGGAGTACACCTTGTTTCACAGCGTCGATGTTGTCAGCGGCGGCATACTTTACCGCCGGGATGCGCAAAGTTGGGCGGCATTTGAGCCGGAATTTTCCCGTCTCAAGCAGCGTCAGCAGCATTTTGCCGCACTTGATGTCACCGCACGCGCAGCCTTGCTGCAGAAGTTTGCCGACCGGCTGGCCGACGGGCAGGAGCGGTTGGCGGAGATGGTGTGCGAAGAAGTCGGGCGTTGCCTGCATGAATGTCGTGCCGAGCTGAACAAATCGGTTGAGCTGATCCGTTATTATGCGCGTTTGGCACCGGAATTGCTGGCGCACAAAACCATTGCCACGCAGGCGAGTTTGAGTCAGGTGCGGTTTGAACCCTTGGGGGTGGTGCTGGCGGTGATGCCGTGGAATTATCCGGTGTGGCAGATTTTGCGTTTTGCGATACCGGCTTTGTGCGCGGGCAATGCCTGTGTAGTGAAGCCCGCGCCCAGCGTGGCACGGGTGACGGCGGCTTTGTTCGACCTTATCGGCGAAGATTTGCCGATGATACCCGCATGGCTTGGCCATGACGATACGCTCAAGGCAATCGAAGCGGCCGATGCGATGGCTTTTACCGGCTCGACCCGAACCGGCCGCCTTCTCGCTGCCCATGCCGGTATGCATTTGAAAAAAACCGTATTGGAACTGGGCGGCAGCAATGCGTTTATCGTGATGCCCGACGCCGATTTGGCGCAGGCGGCCAAAGATACCTGCTATTCCCGTTTCCGCGATGCAGGCCAATCGTGCAATGCGGCCAAGCGCATCATTGTGACCGAAGCCGTCGCCGATGAATTCATTCCTTTGTTTTTGGCCGAATGCGCCAAACTCAAAAGCGGTAATCCCAAAGATGCCGCGACCACGCTTGCCCCGTTGCACCGCGCCGACTTGCGTGATACGGTGCACGAACAGGTGCTGGATGCCGTTGCGCACGGCGCGGTTTGTCTGACGGGGGGAGAAATGCCCGAGGGAGCGGGCTGGTTTTATCCCGCAACCGTACTGGATCGGGTTCATCCCGCTTGCCGTGTCTATCATGAAGAAGTGTTCGGTCCGGTAGCCATGATTTTGCGGGCGGAAAATGAAGCGCATGCGGTCGAGTTGGCCAATGATTCGCCTTTCGGCTTGGGGGCGGCGATTTATTCGAGAGATACCGCTCAGGCATGGCGGTATGCCGAAAATATCCAAGCCGGTTCGGTGTTTATCAACCGGCATACCAGCAGCGATTTGCGCCTGCCGTTCGGCGGCGTGAAAGCGTCGGGCTACGGGCGCGAATTGTCGGAATTCGGTCTGTATGAGTTTGTGAACGTGAAAACGTATTGGCAGAAGTGATAAATGGTTCAAGGCCGTCTGAAAAATATTTTCAGACAGCCATTTCGAAAGTGGTTTGCCGGAATTACTGCGACAAACGTCCTTCGCGTGCCAGAATTTGTTCGGCGTAATCGCAACTGGCGGTTAAGGCCAAACCGTTTTTTCCGGCTTCCTGAATGGCGGCATCGACCAACAGCCGTGCCAAACCTTTGCCGCGGTGTTGGGGATCGATGCGTGTGTGGGTGATGTCCAACGTGTTGCCGAGCGTTCGGTAATCCAATTCGCCGACGATTTCATCGTCGGAAAGCAGTACAAAGCGTTGTGCATCGGGTTGGTGCTGGATCTGCGCCATGATTTTCTCCTTTCTGTTTTAAAAACCGGCAGGTTGCCTGAACAGTATAAAAGATTTGCCGTTGCACGCAAGGAAAACAAGGCCGTCTGAAACCTCTGTATCCCGTAGGATAAAGATTCAGACGGCCTGAGACCTTTGCAAAATCCCCATCTTTGGCACATTTCTTCGTTATGCGCTGCTCGAAAGCTTGCCTATCTAAATGATATGTCTGCGCTTTCTGTGCTGCTATAACTTCGAAATGTACCCAAATCCGGGGTTTTGCAAAGGTCTCAGTCTGATGCTTTTAAAATCAACGGCCTATTGATTTTCGGCTTCTTCAAAACCGACCACTTCCAAACCGAAGCCGGTCAGGCCGGTAAAGGCGGACGGTTTGCCCAGTACGCGCAGTTTGTTGACGTTGAGGTTGGCCAGAATCTGCGCACCGATGCCGTAACTTTTGCTGTCCCATTTGTAGGCTTGGTTCGCGCCTTTGGGCAGGGTGCGGTCGAGCAGGGACGCGCCGTCTTCGGTGCGGTGCATCAAAATCACCACACCGCTTTCGGCTTGCTGGATTCGTTCCAAGGCTTTGGGTAATGACCAGGAATGGCGTGGATTCGGGGCGATGAAGTCCATCGCGCTGAACGGTTCGTGTACGCGGACCAGCGTTTCGGTTTCGGCTGTCGGCGTGCCTTTGACCAAGGCCAGATGGGTTTCGCCCGATAATTTATCGACGTAGACGTGCTGTTGGAACGTGCCCCAAGGGGTATGGACGGGGGCATCGCCCATTTCTTCCAGCAGACTTTCGGTGCGGCTGCGGTATTCGATTAAATCGGTAATCGTGCCGATTTTGAGATGGTGTTCTTCGGCAAACTTAAACAGCTCGGGCATACGCGCCATCGTGCCGTCGTCGTTGATGATTTCGCAAATCACCGCCGCCGGAATCAGACCGCTCATCTGCGCCAAATCGACACCCGCTTCGGTATGGCCGGCACGCACCAATACGCCGCCTTTTTGCGCGCGCAACGGGAAAATATGGCCGGGCTGGACAATATCTTCGGGTTTGGCGGCAGGGGACACGGCCGTCTGAATCGTCAAAGCGCGGTCGGCGGCGGAAATGCCGGTGGCGATGCCGTTCGCCGCTTCGATGGAAACGGTGAAATTGGTGCCGTATTGCGCACCGTTTTTCTGCGTCATCATCGGCAGGCCGAGTTTTTCCACCATTTCTTCTGCCATCGGCAGGCAAACCAAACCGCGGGCGTGTTTAATCATAAAGTTGATGGCTTCGGGCGTGACGAATTGCGCGGCCATCAAGAGATCGCCTTCGTTTTCGCGGTCTTCCGCATCGGTGATGATGACCATTTTGCCGGCTTTGATGTCGGCTAAAATTTCCGGAATGGTGGCAATATTCATGGTTTTGCTCTCTTTTAAATCGGATGGGGTGGGTGTGTGTACGGTGTCAAGCCACATTTCGGGCATGGCGGCATCGCGTTCGATTTTTCGGGCTTTTTTCTCGCCGAAGGATTTGTTTTTCAACAAGGCGGAAAGCTCGCCCTGATTGATGCCGGTTGCCGCAACCAGCCGGGCCTGCTGGCCGCCGTATTGCCGGTTAATCCATTGCCGCAGGTTGTGGCGGCGCAATTCGGTAATGGTCATGGAAATATCCTTCGGATGGAGATGCAGTTGATTGTAGTCTTAAGTTTACCGAAAGGCAAATTTGGTAATATGGCCATTTGACATTACTTTAAAGTAATATTAGATGAACTGATTCGAGGCCGTCTGAAAATTAAAAACCGCTTTCAGACGGCCTTTATCATTGAAATTTTACGAACAGCCGCCATATGAGCCGTTGATTTCAATATTGAATTTCAGGATTTTTACGGATGAAGACATTTTTTCGCTGGTTGTCGGTGTTTCTGTTGGCCGCCGCCGCAGCGGCGGGCGGCTGGTTTTATCACGGACGTATGCAGTCTGCGCAAACGGAAGTATTGTCGCGCGAAGGGGTACTGACCCAAATCAGGCAGCTCAACCGCTTGGAAAGTACGGCGTTTTACATCGACACCATTATCCGCACCGAGAAAAAGGGCGATTGGCGCAAGCTGTGGCAGGATGCGCAAAGCGGACTGTTTATCGTGCGCGGAAAGGTGTTGGCAGGGATCGATTTGGATAAACTCACGGCGGATAATGTGAACATCATTGATGGAAAAGCCATCATCAGCCTGCCGGAAGTGGAAATCCTCAGCGTGGATCTGGAAGAAATCGAGGTTTACGACATCAGAACCGGCCATCTGAACTTGCTGCCGATGGATAAAACCGTATTCAAAACCGTGCAGGAGCAAGCGCGAAAGCAGGTTTTGGCCAGCGCGTGCAAGGCGGAGATTTTGAAAAACGCCACCACGCAGGCGCAGGGAAAGCTGGAAGATTTGTTCAGGTTGACGCAAACGCCGGTATCGGTTTATCCGGCTGCGGTGCCGGTTTGCAAGTAGAGAATGAATGATGAAAGGCCGTCTGAAAATTGTTTTTCAGACGGCCTTTGATATGGGAAATATTTATTCGACAGGTGCGGAAGGTTCTTTCGGTGTCGGCAGAATCCAGTTCAGCAAAATCGCCAAAATCGCGCACAAACCCACGCCGGCAAAGCTTAATGTACCGAACTTGATGATCATGCCGCCGACGCCGGTCGTCAGAACCGAGCTGACGATGACCAGATTTTTCGGTTGCATCAAATCGACCTTGGCATCAATCAGCGTTTTCAAACCCAACGAAGCAATGGTGCCGAACAGCAGAATCATAATACCGCCCATGACCGGCAGAGGAATCGATGCCAAAAATGCGTTGAATTTGCCGAAAAACGCCATGCAGATGGCGAAAATCGCCGCCCATGTCATGATTTTCGGGTTGCTGTTTTTGGTAATCATCACCGCGCCGGTGACTTCGCCGTAAGTGGTGACGGGCGGGCCGCCGATTAAGCCGGCCACGCATACGCCCAAGCCGTCGCCCGCGAGCGTTTTGTCCAAGCCCGGGTCTTTGGCATAGTCTTTTCCGGTAACATTGCCGATGGCCATGATGCCGCCGATGTGTTCGATGGCAGGGGCAATGGCGACAGGCAGCATAAACAAAGCCGCCTGCCAGTTGACTTCGGGCGTTTCGAAGTGGGGAACGGCAAACCAAGGGGCTGCGGCAATCGGTGCCGTATCGACCAAGCCCATCGCCAGCGCAAGGATGTAACCTGAAGCGACACCGATAAGAATCGGCACCAGCTTCATCATTTTGCTGCCGAATACCGATACCACCACGGTTACGGCAAACGTAAAGCCGGCCAAAACCAATGAATCGCCGTATTCGATAACCTGTTTTCCGCCTGCCTGACCCATGGCCATCTGGCTGGCAGCGGCCGCCACCGACAAACCGATGACCATGATGACGGGGCCGATAACCACGGGCGGCAGTAATTTATGCACCGCTTCCAAACCGCGCCATTTAATGAGTGCCGCAAACACAAAATACATGAAGCCGGCGGCAAACAGGCCGAACATGGTTGAGGGTAAGCCCCATTCGCCGATAGAGTAGATAATCGGTGCGATAAAGGCAAACGAAGATCCTAAGAAAATCGGTACTTTGCGCTTGGTAAGCAGTTGGAATAATAAAGTGCCGATGCCTGCGCCGAGCAAGGCCATGGCCGGATTCAGGCCGGTAAGCAGGGGGACAAGCACCAGTGCGCCGAACGCGACGAATAAAATCTGCGCGCCGGAAATGGCAAGTTTAAGTTGCTGCATGTTAAGTTCCGTTATGTTTTTTAAACAGTCGGGCGCGATTATACGATGATTCGGTCGGTTTTTGTAATGCCTTTCTGCGCAAAGGCTGTCTGAAACCATGAATTTGACGTCGATATTGTTTATAATGGCTTCAATGGCCGAAGCGTATTTTCAGACGGCCTTTCCAGTTTTTAGACCATGCAGAAGCAAAAGAGAACGGATATGACGGAAAAACAAAAAGTTATTGCGATTGACGGGCCGAGTGCGTCGGGAAAAGGAACGGTTGCCTCGCGTGTGGCCGCCGCTTTGGGTTTTGATTACCTGGATTCGGGTGCGCTTTACCGTCTGACCGCGCTGTATGCCCAAAAGGAAAATACGGAGTGGACGGATGAAGCGGGTGTCGCCAAATTGGCGGAGAGCCTGCCGGCCGAGTTTTCCGGTCAAAAAGTTCTGCTGAACGGGGAAGACGTTTCCGAAGAAATCCGCACCGAAGCCATCGGAATGGGGGCTTCGGCAGTAGCTCAGTTGCCGCAGGTGCGCAACTCCTTATTGCAACGCCAGCGTGATTTTCTGACCGGCAAAGGCTTGGTTGCCGACGGTCGCGACATCGGCTCGGTCATTTTCCCCGATGCCGCGCTTAAAGTTTTTCTGACTGCCAGTGCGCAAGTGCGTGCCGAACGCCGCGCCGGACAAATCGGCCTGCCGTGCGAAGGCGTGGAATTCGACCGCATTTTGTCGGACATCGAAGCGCGTGACGAAGCCGACCGCCGCCGTGCCGTTGCACCGCTGCGGCAATTGCCCGATGCGCAGCTTTTGGATACCACTGAGCTGGGCATTGAAGAAAGTGTAAAAAAAGTGCTTGATTGGTATAGCAAAGTTTAAAAATTGCTGTATAATTCGCCTGTTTGTTTTCAGACGGCCTTTTCACCGTGAAAGGCCGTCTGAAAAATTATAACCGCTTAAAATAAAAGCGCATGATTGAAGATGGCGCGTTTTTATTTTAACCGGTTTGATTTTGACGCTTGCCGTGCCAAGGGCGGCAAGCGGTGTCCAACCTACCCCGCACCCCTTGGCGGTGTACCGAAAAGAGTTATTTATGTCTATGGAAAATTTTGCTCAGTTATTGGAAGAAAGCTTCACCCTGCAAGAGATGAATCCGGGCGAGGTGATTACTGCTGAAGTGGTGGGAATCGACCAAAACTTTGTGACTGTCAACGCAGGTTTGAAATCAGAGTCTCTGATTGACGTAGCTGAATTCAAAAACACTCAAGGCGAAATTGAAGTTAAAGTCGGCGATTTTGTCACCGTAACCATCGAATCTGTTGAAAACGGCTTCGGCGAAACCAAGCTGTCCCGCGAAAAAGCCAAACGCGCTGCCGATTGGATTGCTTTGGAAGAAGCAATGGACAACGGCGACATTCTGTCCGGCGTCATCAACGGCAAAGTCAAAGGCGGCCTGACCGTGATGATCAACAGCATCCGCGCATTCCTGCCGGGTTCTTTGGTTGACGTGCGCCCGGTTAAAGACACTTCGCACTTTGAAGGCAAAGAAATCGAATTCAAAGTTATCAAGCTGGACAAAAAACGCAACAACGTGGTGGTGTCCCGCCGTGCTGTTCTGGAAGCCACTTTGGGCGAAGAGCGCAAAGCCTTGCTGGAAAACCTGCAAGAAGGTTCGGTTGTCAAAGGTATCGTTAAGAATATCACCGATTACGGTGCGTTCGTTGACTTGGGCGGCATCGACGGTCTGCTGCACATCACCGACTTGGCATGGCGCCGCGTGAAACACCCGAGCGAGGTGTTGGAAGTCGGCCAAGAAGTTGAAGCCAAAGTATTGAAATTCGACCAAGACAAACAACGCGTTTCTCTGGGTATGAAACAGTTGGGCGAAGACCCGTGGAGCGGTCTGACCCGTCGTTACCCGCAAGGTACCCGCCTGTTCGGCAAAGTGTCTAACTTGACAGACTACGGTGCATTCGTTGAAATCGAACAAGGTATCGAAGGTTTGGTACACGTTTCCGAAATGGACTGGACCAACAAAAACGTACACCCGAGCAAAGTGGTTCAATTGGGTGACGAAGTAGAAGTCATGATCTTGGAAATCGATGAAGACCGTCGTCGTATCTCTTTGGGCATGAAACAGTGTCAGGCTAACCCATGGGAAGAGTTTGCTGTCAACCACAACAAAGGCGACAAATTGTCCGGTGCGGTTAAATCCATCACTGACTTCGGCGTATTCGTAGGCTTGCCCGGCGGCATCGACGGTTTGGTTCACTTGTCTGACTTGTCTTGGACTGAGTCCGGTGAAGAAGCGGTACGCAAATACAAAAAAGGCGAAGAAGTTGAAGCCGTCGTATTGGCCATTGATGTTGAGAAAGAACGTATCTCTCTGGGCATCAAACAACTGGAAGGCGACCCGTTCGGTAATTTCGTCAGCGTAAACGACAAAGGTGCTTTGGTTAAGGGTACCGTGAAGTCTGTTGACGCCAAAGGTGCGGTTGTTGCCTTGTCTGACGAAGTAGAGGCTTACCTGCCTGCAGCCGAATGGTCTAGCGAACGCGTAGAAGACTTGCGTAACGTTGTGAAAGAAGGCGATGAAGTTGAAGCCGTTATCGCGACTGTTGACCGCAAAAACCGCAGCATCCGCTTGTCTGTAAAAGCCAAAGATGCCAAAGAAAACCGCGAAGCTTTGAATTCGGTTAATTCTGCAGCGACTGCCAATGCAGGTACCACCAGCTTGGGTGACTTGCTGAAAGCCAAATTATCCGGTGAAGAATAAGGTTACAGACGATGACTAAGTCTGAATTAATGGTTCGTTTGGCAGAGGTTTTTGCCGAAAAAAACGGGACTCAATTGATGGCTAAAGACGTTGAGTACAGCGTAAAGGTTCTGGTGGATACCATGACCCGTTCGCTGGCTCGCGGCCAAAGGATTGAAATCCGTGGTTTCGGCAGCTTTGACTTGAACCACCGTCCTGCCCGTGTAGGCCGTAATCCTAAGACCGGCGAGCGTGTGGAAGTGCCTGAAAAGCATGTTCCTCATTTCAAACCGGGTAAGGAGTTGCGCGAACGTGTGGACTTGGCTCTGCAAGAGAGCGCCAATTAAAAACTGAGTAAGCAAACGCCGCAGAAATGCGGCGTTTTTTCTTATAAATTCAAGAAATAAATAAGTTTCATACCGGAAATGCTTTGAGGCCGTCTGAAATCATTTATAATGGCTGCCATTCAGTTGAAATCAATAAATAATAAGGCCAGTTGATGAGTGATAGAGAAAATCTGTTTGTTCCGCCGAGTTTTGAAAACCACAGCCCGCTGACTTGGTATCAGGCTGCGGCCCAACAACCCAATTTTATCCGTGATGAGGCTCAAGCCGTTGCTATTGAACATTTAGACCGTTTGTGGACTGAATTAATGATGTTCAAACGAAAACGCAACCGCTTTTTAGGGCGCAGTTTGCGTTCGCCGCAAGTGCCTAAAGGGCTGTATTTTTATGGCGGTGTCGGTCGCGGTAAAAGTTTTCTAATGGATGCTTTTTTCGGCTGCCTGCCTTATAAGCGCAAGCGTCGTGTTCACTTTCATGCTTTTATGGCAGAAATCCATCAGCGCTTGAAAGGTTTAAAAAGCGAGGCCAATCCGCTCAAGGCTGTTGCTGCCGAAATTTCCCAAGAAACGCGTGTATTGTGTTTCGATGAATTCCACGTCAGCGACATTGCTGATGCCATGATTCTCGGACGCTTATTGGAAAACCTGTTGAACGAAGGTGTGGTGTTGGTAGCAACTTCCAACTATGCGCCGTCTGAGCTGTATCCGCAAGGACAAAACCGCAGCAGTTTTTTACCGACTATTGCTTTGATTGAATCCAGTTTGACGGTTTTAAACGTAGATGGCGGCGAAGATTACCGCTTGCGTACTTTAAAACCTGCCGAAATTTTCTTTGTACCGAGCAATGAAGAAAATGAAAACAAACTGGCCGGATTGTTTAAAGAGATGGCGCATACATCGGAATTGAATCCTGGTGTCAGTATTATTCACGGTCGTGAAATTCCACATAAAGCCAAATCCGATAAGGCAATTTGGTTTGATTTCCGTGCTTTGTGTTTTGGCCCCCGCTCACAGGCGGATTATCTGCATTTGGCAGAGCATTACGAAATCGTATTTGTGTCCGGCTTGGAGCGTTTAACGCCTCAGGAGAAAGCCGAAGCCCGCCGCCTGACTTGGCTGATTGACGTTTTGTATGATTTCCGTGTAAAGCTGTGCGCCACCAGCGCGGTGGATGTCAACGATATTTATGTCGAAGGCGATTTTGCTGCTGAATTTACCCGTACCGCCAGCCGTATGGTGGAGATGCAGTCTGAAGTTTATTTGGCGCAGCCGCATTTGACATTGGGTAAGAAAAAACATGCCTGACTTTTAACGGCAAGGAGGCTTTTTACCAAAAACAAATGAAGTTTGGTAAAATAAAAACTTGTCGAATTTTGAAAACAATATTGCAAAATGCAATAAATTTAAGGATCTTATATGGCTATCGAACGCACCATCTCTATCGTAAAACCTGATGCCGTAGGTAAAAACGTTATCGGTAAAATTTATGACCGTTTTGAAAGCAACGGCTTGAAAATCGTTGCCGCGAAAATGAAACATCTTACCCAAGCCGAAGCCGAAGGCTTCTATGCCGTACACAAAGAACGCCCGTTCTTCGCCGATTTGGTTAAATTCATGACCAGCGGTCCTGTGATGATCCAAGTATTGGAAGGGGAAAACGCCGTGGCGAAAAACCGCGAACTGATGGGTGCGACGAACCCTAAAGAGGCTGCGGCCGGTACCATCCGCGCTGATTTTGCCGATTCTATCGATGCCAATGCGGTACACGGCTCCGACAGCTTGGAAAATGCAGCCATCGAAATCGCTTACTTTTTTGACAACAGCGAAATCTGCCCACGTTGATTGACGTATTGCCGATTTGTTTGAGGCCGTCTGAATGATTTTTCCGAAAACCATTTGTACTCGGGAAAAACAGGCAGACGGCTACAGGACTTTGTCGGATACATTTTCAGACGGCCTTTTAATTGGCTGCAAGCCGTCAAGCAGGCCGTCTGAAAATAAATGATTCATAAAAAGCGTTTAAATTAAAGCTGTATCTTGCCCTAACATACAATTTTAATTTAACAGCTTCTCGTAGTTTTAAGAATATATGAAAACCAACCTACTGAATTTTGATTTAAAAGGGCTCACCGAACACTTCGCTGCGATGGGAGAGAAGCCGTTCCGAGCCAAGCAGGTTATGCGCTGGATTCACCAATCGGGGGCATCCGACTTTGATGAAATGACCGATTTGGCCAAATCATTGCGCCAAAAATTGAATGAACAAGCCACAGTAGGCATACCGCAATTGATGACCGCCCAAGAGTCTGCCGACGGTACGCGTAAATGGCTGCTGGATGTCGGCACCGGTAACGGCGTGGAAACGGTGTTTATCCCGGAAGCGGAGCGCGGTACCTTGTGTATTTCCTCGCAGGTCGGTTGCGCGTTGGAATGTACATTTTGTTCTACCGGCCGGCAGGGCTTCAACCGTAATCTGACTGCAGCCGAAATTATCGGTCAACTGTGGTGGGCCAACAAAGCCATGGGGGTGACGCCGAAAAACGAACGCGTGATTTCCAATGTGGTGATGATGGGTATGGGCGAACCGATGGCCAACTTTGATAACGTAGTCACAGCTTTAAGCATTATGCTCGATGACCACGGCTATGGGCTGAGCCGCCGCCGCGTAACGGTTTCGACATCGGGGATGGTGCCGCAGATGGACCGTCTGCGCGATGCCATGCCGGTGGCTTTGGCGGTGTCGCTTCATGCGTCTAATGATGCTGTGCGCGATGAGATTGTGCCGTTGAATAAAAAATATCCGCTGAAAGAATTGATGGCTGCATGTCAGCGTTATTTGGTAAAAGCTCCGCGTGATTTTATTACTTTTGAGTATGTCATGCTGGACGGAGTAAACGACAAACCGCAACACGCGCGAGAATTGATTGAACTGGTAAAAGATGTGCCGTGTAAATTCAATCTGATTCCGTTTAATCCTTTCCCGAATTCCGGTTACGAGCGTTCTTCTAATGAAAATATCCGTGTGTTCCGCGATATTCTGCAACAGGCCGGACATGTCGTGACGGTACGTAAAACCCGTGGGGACGACATCGATGCGGCTTGCGGCCAACTGGCGGGGCAGGTACAGGATAAAACCAAGCGTCAGCAGAAATGGCAGCAGATTTTGGTTGAGCAACAGGGATAAGCCATGAAACTAAATATTTTACCGTCTTTGATTTTAACCTTAGCATTGGCGGCATGTGCCGGTTCGTCAGGTCCAAGCCCGCGCGAGCGTGCGGAACAGGTTTCCAATATCAAAACCCAATTGGCTTTGGAATATATGCGGGTTCAGGACTACCGTCAGGCTACGCAGGCCATTGAAGATGCACTGGATTCCAATGCCAAAAACGAAGTGGCCTGGTTGGTGCGTGCGCAGATTTACCAATATTTGAAAGTGCAGGACAAGGCGCAAGAAAGCTTTTTGAAAGCCTTGTCTTTGAAGCCGGAAAGTGCCGAAATCAACAACAACTACGGTTGGTTTGTGTGCAGCCAGATGAATAATCCCGCTGAATCGATTCAATATTTCGATAAGGCTTTATCTGACCCGACTTATCCCAGTCCGTATGTGGCAAATTTGAACAAAGGCATCTGCAGCACTAAGATGGGACAGTTTTCATTGGCAGAAGCCTATCTGGAGCGTGCTTTGGCGGCTTCTCCCCAGTTTCCTCCCGCATTCAAAGAGCTGGCGCGTACCAAAATGCTGGCAGGCAGTCTGAACGATGCGGATTATTACTTCCGCCAATACCAAAGTAAGGTCGATGTATTGCAGGCAGACGATTTACTGTTGGGGTGGCGTTTGTCCAATGCTCTGGGCAATACCCAGGCGGCGTATGAGTATGAGGCTCAATTAAGAGCCAATTTCCCTTATTCGGAAGAATTACAGGCAGTGACGACAGGTCGATAATATGGAAAACCAACAACAAACAGCACACAACATCGAAGCGGCAAGAGCATTGGGCAGCGAATTGCGCCAATTGCGCGAGAAGCAGGGAATGGACATCAATACAATCGCAGGCCGTCTGAAATTATCGGTCGAGCAGATTGAGGATTTGGAAAAAGGCGATTATTCCAGCTTTTCCGGCCTGGTTTTTGCTACCGGTTTTCTGCGTTCATATGCCCGTCTGTTAAAAATGGATGAGCAGGAAATCTCAGGCCGTCTGAAAAACGTTGTGCCGCAGACAACCGATCATGTTTATGCCGTAAAACGCGATAAAGATGAAGGTTTTAATTACCAAAGCGTAGAAAAAAACGGGTTTCCGAAATGGATTTTAGGTGTCGCCGCATTAGTTTTAATTACCGGCGGTATTTATGCTTGGCAGAATAAATCCAATTTGGAAAACACCCAGCAGCACACACAAGACAGCAGTGCCGTGCAAAACAGTCTGCAAGCACCGGCCTTGAAAGCCAGCAACGTCGAAGTGTCGAAAATGACCGAGCAAAACACACAAGTGATTGCGGCGGCCTCGGCAGCTTCGGATGTTGCCGCCTCAGCCGCTTCTGAGCCGAAAATCGAAGTGGCTGCCGATGAATTATGGGTAAAAGTGCAATACCGCAGCAATCTGATTATCCATGACAAAGACCGGAAAATGGTATTCAGCAATATCATTCCGGCAGGCAGCGAGCGCCGTTTCAAAGGCGGGGCGCCTTATGAGGTTTGGATCGGTATTGCCGCTGGTGCCGAAGCCAATTACGGCGGCACGGTGATTCGCCCGATTGAGCACCGGGCACCGGGCAAACAGTCTGCCACCTTTATCGCAGGAAAACAATAAACATGAATACACTCAAACGCCGCCAAACACATCAAGTGCAGATTGACCATGTCACCGTCGGCTCGAGTGCGCCGGTGGTGGTGCAGTCCATGACCAATACCGATACCGCCGATGCGGAAGGCACCGCTTTGCAAATCAAAGAGCTGAGTGATGCCGGTTCGGAAATGGTACGGATTACCGTCAATAGCCCGGAAGCCGCTTCAAAGGTGGCCGAAATCCGCCAACGCTTAGACGACATGGGCTACAACACGCCATTGGTCGGCGATTTCCATTTCAACGGCGAACGCCTGTTGGCCGAATATCCCGAGTGCGGCAAAGCTTTGTCGAAGTACCGCATCAACCCGGGAAATGTAGGCAAGGGTGCAAAGGGGGATGAGAAATTTGCCTATATGATTCGTACGGCTGCGGAAAACAACAAAGCCGTGCGCATCGGCGTGAACTGGGGGTCGTTGGATCAGAGTCTGGCCAAGCGGATGATGGATGCCAACATGGCTTCTGCCTCGCCGCGTCCGCCTGAAGAAGTGATGAAAGAAGCATTGATTGTTTCCGCCTTGGAATCAGCGCAAAAAGCGGTGGATTTGGGTTTGCCTGAAGACAAAATCATTCTGTCGTGCAAAGTCAGCGCGGTACAGGATTTGATCCAAGTGTACCGTGAGTTGGGCAGCCGCTGTCAATATCCGCTGCATTTGGGTCTGACCGAGGCAGGTATGGGCAGCAAAGGCATCGTGGCATCGACGGCGGCTCTGGCCGTATTGCTGCAGGAAGGCATTGGCGACACCATCCGCATTTCCCTGACACCGGAGCCGGGCAGTTCGCGCACGCAGGAAGTGATTGTCGGGCAGGAAATTCTGCAAACCATGGGCTTGCGTTCGTTTACACCGATGGTAACCGCTTGTCCGGGCTGCGGTCGGACGACCAGCACGGTATTCCAAGAATTGGCGCAAGACGTGCAGAATTATCTGCGCCAAAAAATGAACGTATGGCGGACGGTTTACCCGGGGGTGGAGTCATTAAACGTAGCCGTTATGGGCTGTGTCGTAAACGGGCCGGGTGAGAGCAAGCTGGCCGACATCGGCATCAGCCTGCCGGGAACGGGAGAAACACCGGTTGCGCCGGTATATGTCGATGGCGAGCGCAAAGTGACTTTGAAAGGCGATAACATTGCCCAAGAGTTTTTGGCGATTGTCGAGGAATATGTGAAAGAGAATTACCGTGAAGGCGGCGCAAAACGTGTCCAACCGCGCGTGATTCCGATTAAAAACGCATAATATCCATATTAAAGGCCGTCTGAAAATACATGATTTTCAGACGGCCTTTTGTTTTGTATAGTCGTTTGAATAACAATAATACAGCGTTGCCAGCTTCCTTATGATGTACTAGGTGTACACGGCGGTCGCTGCCGCCTTGTCTTGTTTCTATTTCAAACGACTATCAAAGCTGTTGCCCGCTTTCAAATTTTCGAATGTGTCCGTTTATCGGATCGGTAAATTCGATGCTTTTCGCCAATAACTGCAAGGGCTTTTCATAATCTTCATCTCCGACGGCAAGCGGGGTCGGATAAAGCGCATCGTTCATTAGCGGCATGCCTAAATTCATCATGTGCACACGGAGCTGGTGTTTTTTACCGGTCAACGGATAAAGGCGGTAAAGGCTGTTTTCACCGCGGTTTTCAATCAATTCGACGACAGTAAAGGCATTCGGTTCGCCGGCAGCTTCTTGCGTCAGGTAGAATTTCTCACCGCGCACCAAGCGTGATTCCACCGAATGGGGATAAACCAAATCCGTGCGCGTAGGCGCAACGGCTTCGTAGGTTTTGCGTACCGTTTTGTCTTGGAACATGGTTTGGTAATCGCGGCGGCTGGCCGGATTGTGCGACAGCAGCATCACGCCGGCGGTGTCTTTATCTAAACGGTGAATCGGGGTGATGTGTTCTACATTTAAGTGTTGAAGTTCGGGACGAAGACGTAAGCGGGTAAGTAGAGTTTCGCGCAAAAAACGGCCGCTCGGAATGACAGGCAGAAAATGCGGTTTGTCGACCACAATTAAATGTTCGTCGATATGCAGGATTTTCTCGTCAAACGGAATGCGCGGTTCGTCTTCACGGTTGATTTCACGATAATAATAAACGGTTTGTCCGGGTTGAAACGGAGTATCCGCATTCAAAGCCATGCCGTCTGAACCGACCACAAATCCGCTGTCCAGCCGTTTGCGCCAATGGCTTTCATCGACAAACGGAAAACGGACACATAAAAAGTACAGAAGCGGCAAGCCGTAAAACGATTTGTCGTGCGGGAGTACCAAATAACTGGGCTTTACGCCGTCAAGCAGAGGCAGAGGGGTTGTGCGCGTGTTCATCCGGATATTTTACCCGAACCCTTATCGGCATTGAAACAGTTTTCAGACGGCCTTAAAGCATGAAAAACGCCGTCTGAAAACACAGTCATTTAAAAATAAGCTATAATTGCCGACTGTTTGATTCCAGCATTCCGATTTGAAATGGCACAAAAAATCCAATCGGTAAAAGGCATGAACGACCTTTTGCCTGTCGAACAAAAAGATTTCAAGCTGACCGCCGCATTTTGGCAGGCCTTCGAAGATACGGTCAGCCAATGGGCGCGTGCCTACGGTTATCAGCAAATCCGCACGCCGATTTTGGAACAGACCGGTCTGTTTGTGCGTTCCATCGGCGAAGAGACCGATGTGGTCGGCAAGGAAATGTATACCTTTTCCGATTCCAACGATTCACTCAGCCTGAGCCTGCGTCCGGAGGGTACGGCATCATGCCTGCGTGCGGTGGTGGAGCATAACCTGCTGTATAACAGCCCGCAGAAATTATGGTATATGGGACCGATGTTTCGTCGGGAGCGTCCGCAAAAAGGCCGCTACCGCCAGTTCCACCAAGTGGGTATTGAGGCGTTGGGTTTCGAAGGGCCGGACATCGATGCCGAAATTATTGCCATGTCGGCGGATTTGTGGAAGAAGCTGGGCATCAGCGATTATCTGACGCTGGAAATCAACAGCTTGGGCAATCGTGAGGAACGTGCCGCACACCGTGCCGCGTTGGTGGCTTATCTGACCGGATACGAAGACAAATTGGACGAAGACAGCAAACGCCGTCTGAAAACCAATCCGCTGCGTGTGCTTGACACCAAAAATCCCGAATTGCAGGAAATTTGTAATGCCGCGCCTCGTTTGGTAGATTATCTGGGCGAAGAATCACGTGCCCATTACAGCGGTTTCAAAGCCATGTTGGACGGTTTGGACATTCCATATACCGAAAATCCGCGATTGGTGCGCGGTTTGGATTACTATAATCAAACCGTGTTTGAATGGACGACCGAGAAACTCGGTGCACAGGCCACCGTATGCGGCGGCGGCCGCTACGACGGTTTGATTGAGGAATTGGGCGGCAAGCCGGCTGCTTCGATCGGTTTTGCGATGGGCATCGAGCGGCTGCTGTTATTGGTGCGCGAATACGGTTCGCTGCAGGCGCACGCGGCTCCGGATGTGTACGCGATGCATCAAGGCGAGGGAGCAGCTTTGCAGGTGATGCGGTATGCGCAGGCCTTGCGTGTCGAAGGATTTAATGTTTTGCAGCATTCGGGTTATCAAAGCCTGAAAGCGCAAATGAAAAAAGCCGACGGCAGCGGCGCACATTTTGCTCTGATTGTGGCGCAAGACGAATTGGCCGAAGGCAAAGTCACGCTGAAAGACATGCAGGGCGAAAAAGGCCAAATTACGGTAGCCGCAGCCGATTTAATCAATACTTTACAACAATGGAAGAATGCATAAATGGCAGCTCATTTGGAAGAACAACAAGAGTTAGACAATTTCAAATACTTTTGGAAAAGTACCGGCCGTTGGCTGTTCGCCCTGCTGATTTTGGCTGCATTGGGCTACTTGGGCTATACCATGTATCAAAGCCATTTGGTGAAAAAAAGCCAAGAAGCGGCGGGTGTGTTGGCGCAATTGGTTGAAAAAGCGCAAAACAAAGGCGATGCCAAAGCGATTAACGCCGATTTGCAAAACCTTCAGCAAAATTTTGCCGAAACCATTCCTGCCGCACAGGCTACGCTGATGGTGGCTGCCACAGAATTTGATGCCGGCCGTTACGATGTGGCGGCAGGCCATCTGAACTGGGTATTGAAAAACCAAAAAGAGCCGTTGGTTCAAGCACTTGCGGCGCAGCGTTTGGCCGTAGTGAAGTTGCAGCAGAAAAAATACGATGAAGCTTTGGTCGCGTTGGATACCAAAGTCGATGCCGATTACGAAGCTTTGCTGCTGGAAACCAAAGGCGATGTTTTTGTTGCGCAAAACAAAGCCAAAGAGGCTGCCGAAAGTTATGCTCAGGCATTGGCAAAATTACCGAAAGATTCGGTTGGCCGCGAATTGGTTCAAATGAAATTGGATTCGCAAAAATAAGGCCGTCTGAAACCGTATCGATGGAATACGGTTGACCCGTTGCAGCATGAGTTTTGAGTTTCTCAAACTGATGGTGCAGATTGAAGATTGAGACAGAAGGCTTGCCGGTATGGTATCCGGCAAGCCCTTATCTGTTTTTCAGACGGCCCGCGAAATGCCGACAGGCCGTCTGAAAACATAAGAAAGTGAAAGAATGAAACCGACCATTGCATTGGTGGGACGGCCGAATGTCGGCAAATCCACCTTATTCAACCGATTGACGCGAACCAAAGATGCACTGGTTCACGATTTGCCGGGTTTAACGCGCGACCGTCATTACGGCCACGGTAAAGTCGGCAGCAAGCCTTATCTGGTCATTGATACCGGAGGTTTCGAGCCGGTAGTCGACAGCGGAATTCTGCATGAAATGGCGCGCCAAACTTTACAGGCGGTGGACGAAGCCGATACGGTGGTGTTTTTGGTTGATGCGCGTACCGGGCTGACTCCGCAAGACAAAATCATTGCCGACCGCCTGCGCCAAAGCACGCGTCCGGTTTATCTGGCCGTAAACAAAGGCGAGGGCGGGAACCGGGCGGTGCTGTCTGCCGAGTTTTACGAATTAGCTTTGGGCGAACCTTATGTAATTTCAGGTGCGCACGGCGACGGTGTATATTATCTGATTGAAGATATTCTGGCAGAGTTTCCCGAACCGGAAGAAGAGGAAGAAACCGCCAAGCATCCTGTTTTTGCGGTAATCGGCCGCCCGAATGTCGGCAAATCGACTTTGGTCAATGCTATTTTGGGGGAAGAGCGGGTTATTGCATTCGATATGGCCGGCACTACGCGGGACAGTATCCACATTGATTTTGAGCGGGAAGGTAAGCCGTTTACCATTATCGATACGGCAGGCGTACGCCGTCGCGGTAAAGTTGAAGAGGCGGTGGAAAAATTTTCGGTCATCAAGGCGATGCAGGCGGTGGAAGCGGCAAATGTGGCGGTGTTGGTATTGGATGCGCAACAAGACATTGCCGACCAAGATGCCACGATTGCCGGTTTTGCACTGGAAGCGGGGCGCGCGTTGGTGGTGGCGGTGAACAAATGGGACGGCATCAGCGAAGAGCGTCGCGAGCAAGTCAAGCGCGACATCAACCGTAAGCTGTATTTCCTCGATTTTGCCAAATTCCATTTTATTTCCGCCTTAAAAGAACGCGGCATCGACGGTTTGTTCGACAGCATTCAAGCGGCTTATGATGCAGCGATGATCAACATGCCGACACCGAAAATTACCCGTGTGCTTCAGGCGGCCATCGAGCGCCAACAGCCGCCGCGTTCAGGTTTGACCCGTCCGAAAATGCGTTATGCTCACCAGGGCGGCATGAATCCGCCGGTAATTGTGGTACACGGCAATTCTCTGCACGCCATTCCCGACAGCTATACGCGCTATTTGACCCAGACTTTCCGTAAAGCCTTTAATTTGCAAGGTACGCCGTTGCGGATTCAATATAATGTTTCGGAAAATCCTTACGAAGAAAAAGAGGATAAGCCGAAGAAAAAACCGTTGCGCCGTGCGGCTTACAGCAACCGTATTGCCAAGCGTGAAGAGCGAAAAAATGAAAAAGTACGCAACAGCGGCGGTAAAGCCAAAAAACGCCAAGTCAGCGTCAAAAAACAGCATTCAAAATGATTGAAAAATTTTCGGATGCAGCAGGCCGATTATTTATTGTGACAATAATTTTGCTCAGTTGAGAAAATCAGGTAAAACATTGCAAGACTTGATGGGCTTTTATGGTTAAAAAGTTTGCATATTCTTACCGAAAATCGTTGGTAAAGGTGTGCATTCAAGGCTACAATTACCCCTGAAGCAATTTTCCTGCTTTCCTCAAAATCATAATAACGGAGTTTAAGAATATGACAGCTAAAGGACAAATGTTACAAGATCCTTTTTTGAATGCGTTGCGTAAAGAGCATGTACCGGTTTCGATCTACTTGGTCAACGGCATCAAATTGCAAGGCCAGGTGGAGTCATTCGACCAATATGTTGTTTTGCTGCGTAACACATCGGTAACCCAGATGGTTTACAAACATGCGATTTCAACCATTGTTCCGGCTCGCGCGGTAAGCCTGCAGCATGAAAACAAACCTGCTGCCCAACCGCAAGCAACTGCGCCGGTGCAGGTGGAAACACAATCAGCAGAATAACTCAGGTTATTTTTTTCAATACCTTACCGTTTGTTGGCGGTAAGGTATTTTTATTTTCAGACGGCCTGTGAAGCATGGCGGATAATTTTTGAAATAAAATATAAGTAACGCAGTAGAAAGTCTATGGTAAATTGATGCTGTTTTATTTCAATGTAAGCCGTGATACAAGGAATAATAAATGCCCATCTTAAATATCTTACCGTTTGTCCATCAAATGTTAGGTAATCATTTGAAAAACGGAGATACTGCATTGGACGGTACGGCCGGAAACGGTTGTGATACGGTGTTTTTGGCCGATGCGGTGGGCGAAAAAGGAAAAGTTTGGGCGTTTGATATACAGCATCAGGCTATTGAGCAGACCAAAGTAAGGCTGGAGTCTGAAAATCTGTTAAATCGTGTGCAACTGGTTCACGACGGCCACCAGCACATCAATCATTACATCCGACAGGGATTGGATGCTGCGGTATTCAATTTCGGCTGGCTTCCCGGCGGCGACAAAAGCATTACGACATCCTCGGAAAGCAGCCTTGATGCTTTGAATGCCGTCTTGGCGCTTTTGAATCCCGGCGGCATCGCGGTGGCAGTGCTTTATCCGGGACATGATGCGGGTCGAGTGGAGGCGCGCGCAATCGAATCATGGGCGGAAGGCTTGCCGCAGCAAGAATTTGCAGTATTGAAATACTGCTTCGTCAACCGTCAGAACCATCCGCCATATGTGCTGGCGATAGAAAAGTTACGTCGAAAATGAATGTTTAAGGTAAAATAGCGGCATTCTCAAACCAACCATAACCATTATCATGCAATATCTGATTGTCAAACATAGCCATATGTTTTTTGTGGCGGTTACCATTTTACTGTTTAACCTGCGCTTTTTCTTACTGTGGAAAAATCCGCAAAAGCCCTTGGCCGGTGTATTAAAGGCCTTGCCGCATTTGAACGACACCATGTTGCTCTTTACCGGCTTGTGGCTGATGAAGCTGACCCATTTCACTCCGTTCAACGCCCCTTGGCTTGCGGTTAAAATCGTTTTACTGTTGGTATATATCGGTTTCGGCGTAGCCATGATGCGTTCTGCTCCGCGTTCAACCAAATTTTATGCCACTTACGTGTGTGCCATGGCTTGCGTATTGACGATTCTCTATATGGCCTTATTCAAACCTTATTTTTAAGGCCGTCTGAATATGCCGAACCGAAAATCCGCTGTCATCGCATTGGGCAGCAATCTGCAGAATCCCGTAGAGCAAGTTAAATCCGCATTGGCAGCGATTGATGCCCATCCGCAGATTAAGATTGAACAAATCTCTTCGCTCTACATCACTGTGCCCGTCGGTTATGACGACCAGCCTGATTTTGTCAACGCCGTTTGTGCGGTGTCCACCACATTGGAAGGGAAAGACTTACTGGCCGCATTAAACCGAATCGAAGCGGATTTCGGCCGTGAACGCACATTCCGCAATGCACCGCGCACCTTGGATTTGGACATTATCGACTATGATCATCAAAGCAGCGGTAATCCGCATTTGACCCTGCCGCATCCGCGGGCGCATGAGCGCAGTTTTGTGATGAAACCGCTGGCCGAGATTTTGCCTGATTTCGAATTGGGGGAATACGGCAGGGCAGCCGATATTGCTGCCCGATTGGGCGATGATGGGATTAAGTTATGTAGTTAGGCCGGCAATCAGGCCGTCTGAAAAGATTCTATCAATATTCAGACGGCCTTAATCGTTCAATTCGCAAGTAGCCGGTTGAATATCGATTTTTATCCGACAAATCGGGGCGACTCATAATGGCTCTGATAAAATACCGCCGGAAAATAAAAATACAGTTTAGGGAATTTACATGAACTATCGTTATATTGTGGTTGAGGGCGCCATCGGGAGCGGTAAGTCAGAATTGAGCCGCCGCTTGGCAGCCCATTTTGATGCACTTCATCTGACTGAAAATACCGAACAAAATCCTTTTTTAATGCAGTTTTATTCGAATGCCAGCAATCACGGTTTGGCGGCTGAATTATATTTTCTGATGCGTCGTGCCGAAAGCGTGGATGTCATTAACGCCGAAGAAGAAAAGGGCGGCATGATTGTGGCGGATTTTTTGCTGGAAAAAGACCAGATTTTCGTGCCGGTGGTGTTGAACGATAAAGAACAAGCCTTGTTTTGGGCATTGAAACGCCGTACGTTGCCGCAATACCCCGTGCCGGACTTGGTAATTTATCTGCAAACCGCTGCCGATACCGACCGCAAACGCCTGCAAAAGCGCGGCGACAGTGCGGTCAATCTGTTCCCGGCAGGTTATCTCAACCGTATCCACGTGGAATACAGCCGTTTTTTCCATCTTTACCAAAATGCACCGTTGCTGATTGTGAATGCCGACGAATTGGATGTGAACGGCAACGAAGAGCATTTCGAGTTGTTGCTGCGAGCCGTAAGCGATTTGCAGGGCAGCCGCAATTATCTGAATTTAAGTGAAAAATAGCCTGATAGGCCGAGACTTTTGCAAGACATTGATTCGGATGCCGTCTGAAGTATGCCGGCGTAAAAAGTACAGGCGTATCATCAAGATAAACTGTGCATCAGGAATATACCGAAGAGAAGAATTTTGCAAAGGACGCAGGCCGTCTGAAACGGAATACAGCATGTCAAAATATGAATTTACCCTCCCATCCAGTAGCGGTGAAGATTTCCACTCCGCCGAACACCTGCCTTTGATTGTGTATTTTTACCCGAAAGACAGTACCCCCGGCTGCACCACGGAAGGTTTGGATTTCAATGCGCGGTTGGATCAATTCAAAGCATTGGGTTACACCGTGGTCGGCATTTCGCGCGACGGCGTAAAAGCGCACCAAAATTTCTGCGCGAAACAAGGCTTCCGATTCGAGCTTTTGAGCGATAAAGACGAAACCGTGTGCAAAATGTTTGATGTCATCAAGCTGAAAAAGCTGTACGGGAAAGAATCCTTGGGTATCGAGCGCAGCACGTTTGTGTTAAACGAGGCCGGCGAAATCGCACACGAATGGCGCAAGGTCAAAGTGGCCGGCCACGCGCAGGAAGTGTTGGAAACCGTCAGCGCGTCATCACCTGCATAACAGGCCGTCTGAAAACGTCATATTTTTCAGACGGCCTCAATCATGATGAATATTTTAATCGACAACCTTTTGGAACATCTTTGGCTGCACCACCGCCTGAGTCAAAATACCCTGCAAAGCTACCGGCGGGATTTAGAGAAAGTGGCGGCGCGTCTGCACAATAAACAGCTTGATTGGCTGAATGCGATGCGTGAAGATGTGGCCGAAGCCGTGTACGATGCCGCCGAAAAAACCAGTTCGCAAGCGCGTTCGTTGTCGGCATGCAAAAGGCTGTATGCTTGGTTGGAAGAAACCGGCCAACGTGCTGATAATCCTACTGCTTTTTTAAAATCGCCGAAGCAGATGCAGCAATTGCCGAAGTTCATCACCGAAAACCAAATCGACCGGCTGTTAAGCGCGCCCGATACCGACACACCTCACGGGTTGCGTGACAAAGCTTTGCTGGAAGTCATGTATGCCACCGGCCTGCGCGTGACCGAAGCGGTGAAGCTGCAATTGGGCGATATGGATCTGGGTAAGGGTCTGATTCGAACGGTCGGCAAAGGGAATAAGCAGCGTATCGTCCCCTTGGGCGGTGAGGCGGTTTACTGGATCGAGCGTTACCTGCAGGAAGCACGCCCTTTGTTGCTGAAAGAAAAGATGTGCGACGAATTGTTTGTCAGCCAGAAACGCGTCGGCATTTCCCGCCAATTGGCATGGATGATTGTGAAGGAGTATGCCGAAACCGCAGGCATCACTGCGTTAAGCCCGCACGGCTTGCGCCATGCTTTTGCCACGCATTTGGTCAACCACGGCGCGGATTTGCGGGTGGTACAGACTTTGTTGGGGCATGCCGACATCAGTACCACGGAAATCTACACCCATGTGGCCAACCAGCGTCTGAAAAGTGTGGTCGAACAGCATCATCCGAGAAACTGAGTTTCAGACGGCCTCAGATATGAATAGGCCGTCTGAAATCAAAAAAGGAACATTATGAAAACCAGTGCGCGCAACCAATTTGCCGGAGTGGTCAAGAGTATCTTTACCGACGGCATGTACAGTCAAGTCGTGCTGTCTTTGCAGAGCGGTCACGAATTGTCCGCCGTCATCTCCAGCGAAAGCTGTGCCGAATTGAGTCTGCAAGAAGGTGCAGCCGCGGTTGCCCTGGTGAAATCCACCAACATCATCATTGCCACCGATTTGGAACATATCAGGCTTTCGGCCCGTAACCAACTGAAAGGCATCATCGCCCATGTCGAACGCGGTGCGGTCAATTCGATTGTCACTTTGGATTTGGGCAACGGTCTTCATATCAACGCGGGTGTAACCATGCAAAGCACCGAACAGCTTGATCTGCATCCGGGGCAGTATGCTACGGCGGTGTTTCGGGCAGATAGTGTGATTTTGGGTGTGTTGGCTTGAGATATGGCTGGAAAGGCCGTCTGAAAAACCATTGTGTTTTCAGACGGCCTTTTTAAATCAACCATTTGAAAATATTTTAGTAATTTTATCAAGATTTAGATTTTAATAAAAAATTTCCAATGAATTTATACTGCCGGTTGATTGCAATAGGAACAGTTTTTATTTATATTCACGGTTAAGAATAAAACTAAATCTCATTATGAGATGGGACTCAGGAGCACTCACATGTTTGTATGCATTTGTAACGCCATTACCGACCGCGACATTAAAGAATCCGTTGCTGCGGGCGCAACGACCATGAGCGATTTGCAGGATCAATTGGGTGTTGCGACTTGTTGCGGTTGTTGCAGCGATTTGGCCGCTTCGTTTCTGAATAACGGCGCAGCAGCCCAAACCACCGTTACGGCAGGGATTAATATCCAAGCCTGATTCGGTCAGAATACGGTAAGGCCGTCTGAAAATTTTTCAAAATCATTGATTGCGAAAAGTTTTCAGACG
Source organism: Neisseria sp. CCUG12390 (assembly GCF_047837985.1). Taxonomy (GTDB): domain Bacteria; phylum Pseudomonadota; class Gammaproteobacteria; order Burkholderiales; family Neisseriaceae; genus Neisseria. The sequence goes on along the minus strand of NZ_CP181244.1, from coordinate 1,438,549 downwards.
GCCTTTTGTTGCGTGTCGGGCAGACGGGACACAATGCTTGAATCGGACCGATGCTGTTTCAGTTTGCCATTCTTCGGCCGATATCGGCTAATCATGAAAAATAAGTTGATGATTTTTGAAAATTTGACTATTCTTGACACCTGCTTTACATTTTTCGGACGAAATGATGGGCGTCGCTAAAGCAACAAGCGTTGTTTGCCCGTAAAAAGTAAATGTGAAATCGGTTGTGCATGCGGTGTTTGAGCCGCGGTGGTGCATGATGTTTTATTGTAGAAATAAGAAAAACAGGTGTTACACATGAATTCTTCAGGAAATCAAAAAGCATCGCTGTGGGCTGTCGGTCTGATGCTGTTTGCTTTGTTTTTTGGTGCCGGTAATTTGATTTTTCCCGCTTTTTTGGGGCAACAGGCCGGTGAAAATTGGTTTTCGGCCATGCTGGGCTTTTTGCTGACCGGGGCGGGCTTGCCTTTGTTGGGCGTGATTGCGATCGGTTATTCCAATTCCCGTGATGTGCAGGTGTTGGCTTCCCGCGTGACCCCTTTATACGGCATTTTGTTCGCTTCGGCTCTGTATCTGGCCATCGGCCCTTTGTTTGCGACGCCGCGCACGGCAACGGTGTCGTTTGAAATCGGCGTGGTACCTTATATCAGCGAAGAAAACAAAACGCTGGGACTGGCATTATTCAGTTTATTCTTCTTCGGCGTCGCTTATTGGCTGTCGTTATCACCGGGCAAACTGGTGGACCGTATCGGCAAAATTTTGACCCCGGCATTGTTAATCACAATTGTTATTTTGATGGGCTATGCGGCGATGAATCCGATGGGGGCATTGACTGAGGCACAAGGTGATTTTGCCGTCCGGCCGTTTGCCAAAGGTATTTTGGAAGGCTACGGTACCATGGATGCGTTGGCATCGCTGGTATTTGCCATTATCGTGATTGATGCCGTCCGCGCCATGGGTGTGGATAACCGTGCCGAATTATTGCGCACCACAACCATTGCCGGTGTCGTTGCAGCTTCCTGTCTGGCGTTGGTCTACCTGATGATCGGCTATATGGGGGCAACCAGTGTGGCCGGTTTGGGTTTGCAGGAAAACGGTGCGGCGGTATTATCGAAAACGGCGCAATATTATTTCGGCAACGGCGGCAACATCTTATTGAGCGTGATTGTTTTCTTGGCGTGTCTGAGTACCGCAATCGGTTTGATTGTGGCCAATGCGGAATTCTTTAACCGCTTGTGCCCGGGCATTTCCTACAAAACCTTTGTTACCGTTTTTACCGTGGTGTCTATGGTTTTTGCCAACAAAGGTTTGGCCGGTATCATCAGCTTTTCGATTCCGGTGCTGATGCTGCTTTATCCGCTGACCGTGGTGATTATTCTGCTGGCGTTTCTGCACAATTTGTTCGGTGGCGGACGCATCGTCTATATCTGTACGATTTTCTTTACCCTGATTGTCGGTATTTTGGATGCGTACAAAGCGGCATTCGGTTTCAGCAATGAAACCGCCGCAGCCATCAACAACGCTTTGCCGTTGTACGACATCGGTTTGGGTTGGGTATTGCCTGCCGTGGTCGGCTTTATTCTGGGCTGCATCCTCAATGCCGTGTTCAAAAAGAAAGCCTAATCGTCCCATAACCCGATAAGTGCATTCGGGCCGTCTGAAAAAAGATGAGAAAAGTCTTTTTCAGACGGCCTTTTTACATCTATTCTGTTTTACAATAGTCATCCGGCTTGTGGCCGGAGTTTGAAACTTTACGGATTGTTATGTCAGCTATTTTTACCATCATCGCACCGGTGTTTTTAATGATTGCCATCGGTTACGGAGCGATGCGGCAGCGGGTTTTCAGCCGCGATCAGTTCGACGGTTTGGGTAAATTCGTCATTAAAATCGGTATGCCGATGATGGTGTTCAATGCCATTGCGACACGGCCGATAGCCGATGTGTTCAAGCCGGAATACTTTTACGGCTATACGCTGGCATCCGGTTTGCTGTTTTTCATCAGTTGGTACGCCACGAAAAAACGCGGCCTTGATTCCAAGCTGGCCGCTTTAAACGGTTTGGCGGTGGGCATGTCGAATTCCGGTTTTGTCGGCTATCCCTTATTGCTGATGGCAATCGGCCCGGCGGCGGGTGTGTATTTTGCCATGAACGTATTAACGGAAAATCTGCTGATTTTGCCGTTGATGTTCATTTTTCTGGATTTGGCCAAAGGCGGGCAAACCGATTACCGGGCGCTGTTTGTCCGTATCGGCAGAAGTTTGCTGACCAATCCGATTATCATTGCGATGCCGATAGGCTTGGTATTTGCTTTCGGCTGGCTGCCGCTGCCGGTGTTTATGGACAAACTTTTCGCCATGCTCGCGGCGGCCACTTCGCCGCTTGCGCTGTTGATGATCGGCGGCAATCTCTACGGCATGAGCATACGCGGCAATGTGAAGGACATGGCGTGGGTGGCATTCGGCAAATTGGTCTTGTGTCCGTTAATGGTGTTTGTCTGTTTATGGCTGGCCGGCGCGGGTGAAGACATGATTTTCGCCGCCTTATTGTTTGCCGCGACGCCGATGCCCAGCCTGTATGCGCTGTTCGGTGGATTGCACGGTTTTGCCAAAGAAACATCGGGTGCGATGCTGATGGCGACGTTGCTGTCGGTTATCCCGATTTCGCTGGTGTTGATGCATTATCGTTAAAGGCCGTCTGAAAACAAAGGAAAGATAAATGAAACTGACTTTGATGTTCCGCGAATATTGCAGCCTGTGCCATAAAATGCGCGACCAATTGCTGCCGCTTCGGCAGGAATTCGGTTTTGAGCTGGATGTGGTTGATGTCGATGAAGATCCGGTTTTGGAAGAAAAATACAATGAACTGGTGCCGGTGTTGCTGCACGGGGAGCAGGAAATCTGCCATTGGTTTTTAGACGAAGACAAATTAAGAACACATCTGCAGGTACAGTCTTGATGTGACAATGCCGTCTGAAAATCTGATTTTCAGACGGCATTCGGAATGGTTAAAGGTGCGGCCCGGCATGGCGCACCTTGATTTCTGATTAACGGCTTTGCACTTTGGCAGGCGTCGTCGGTTTGTTGCCGAAAGAGGCACGTTTGGCCGCTTGGAAAATGGACTGGCGTCGACGGTGTTGCATGATACTTCCTTTCACTTTGTTACTTATTATACGGATAAGCAGTTTTATCGAATCCGCACTATCGTGAGATATTCAGGATATTAGGTAATTCCGTTCCGGTTGACTAGAGCGGTTGTGTAAAGTTCCTGAGTTTCTCTGTCAGAAAACATCATAAAGTATCAAGATGACAGAATGTTGGCGAAAAGGCCGTCTGAAAACATTTTTCAAATGATGTTTTCAGACGGCCTTTCAAGCAGCGGGACAGCTGGAATTTACAATTTGCCCATGATGTCGTTTAAGGCTTTCTGCCAGTCCGATGCTTTTACGCCGAAATCGCGCTCGATTTTGTGGTTGTCCATCACGCTGTAGGCAGGGCGAGGGGCAGGTAGCGGGTATTCGCTGCCGGGAACGCTTTTCAATTCAGGCATTTTAAAACCTTCGATATACCGGGAGGCCGTCTGAAAAACGGCTTGGGCGAATTCATACCAGCTGACCGATTTGTCGCCGCAATAATGATAAATCCCGCGGCGCGGTTCGGTTTCTTCGATGACGGCAATAATGGCGGCGGCCAAATCGCCGGCATAAGTCGGATTGCCGGTTTGGTCGTTGACGACGGATAAACTGTCGCGCTCGCCGGCCAGCCGCAGCATGGTCTTGACGAAATTGTTGCCGTATTCGCTGAACAGCCAGGAAGTGCGGACGATCAAAGCTTCCGGGTGCGCAGACAAGGCAAGCAGTTCGCCGGCCAGTTTGCTTTTGCCGTAAACGCTTTGCGGGTTCGGGGCATCGGTGGTGCGGTACGCGCTTTTGTTGGAACCGTCGAATACATAATCGGTCGAAACATGAATAAACCGCGCATGGATTTCGTGTGCGGCCGAAGCGAGATGGTGCACCGCACCGGCATTGACGGCGAATGCTTCGTCGATTTGTTCCTCGGCCTTGTCAACGGCGGTATAGGCGGCGGCATTCACAACCACATCCGGTTGGAAATTGTGCACCATATTTTTGACGGCCTGCGCATCGGTAATGTTTAAAGAGCTGGAGTCGGTGGCAATCAGTTCCCAATTTTCAGGCAGACGGTCACGCAGGCAATGAGCCAGTTGGCCTTTGGAGCCGGTCAGTAAAATTCGCATATGGGCTTCTCCTCACTGGTTTGACAAGTGGTTTCGGTAATCGCAGGGATTATTATAGTGCAAATCCGTTACCGATTATCCGTAATTTCATTTTGTCCGTCATTTTTTGATTGAAAAAATATTTTTTCAGTTATACTCGCACACAAGTTTTCAGACGGCCTCGTTAGATTTTTGAGTCAGGCCGGAAATCTTTTTAATATGATATTAACGGAGAATGCAATGTTCAAAAAATGGTTGGCCGTATTGGCCGTGATGACTTCGATGTTCAGCCTGAGCGGTTGCGGTTACAACACCATGCAGACGCAAGACGAAGCGGCCAACGCTGCCTGGTCGGAAGTGTTGAACCAATACCAACGCCGCGCGGATTTGATTCCGAATCTGGTCAATACCGTCAAAGGTTATGCAACGCACGAAGAAGACGTGTTTACCAAAGTCACCGAAGCGCGCAGCAAAGTCGGCAGCATGCAGCTGAATGCGGAAGATGCGGCCAATCCTGAGAAGTTGAAGCAGTTCCAACAGGCGCAGGGCGAATTGAGCGGCGCATTGTCGCGCCTGCTGGTGGTATCCGAAAACTATCCGCAATTGAAAGCAGATCAGAATTTCCGCGATTTGCAGGCGCAATTGGAAGGTACGGAAAACCGTATCGGCATCGCGCGTAACAGCTACATTAAGGCGGTGCAGACTTATAACACCACTTTGCGCCAGTTCCCGCAAAACATCACTGCCAAAATCTTCGGTATGCAGCCGCGTGCGAATTTCAGCGTGGAAAACGAAGGTTCTATTTCCAACGCACCTAAAGTCGAATTCTGATTGTTTGATTTTTCAGACGGCCCGGGAAATCCTCAGGCCGTCTGAAAACATAGGATTTTGATGCGGTTTGTCAAAATCCGGAAAGGCGGAGTTATGCAGTCTGTGATTCAAAAAACGGCTGTCGCACTGGCCGCGTTGTTGAGCAGTTTTCTACTGTTTGCGGCCGAATTGGTACCTGTTCCGATTTTGACTGCGCCGGTGATGGACAACGCGCAGATGATGAGCGCAGAAGCACGTTCGGCTTTGAACGCGCATTTGCTGCAATACAGCAGGGAAAAAGGCAGCCAGATTGTGGTCTTGACCGTGCCGACGATTGCGCCGGAAAGACCGTTTGACTATGCGTTGCGCGTGATGGAAGAATGGCAGCCGGGGCGTAAAGACATTAACGACGGCGTACTGCTGCTGCTGGTGCGTGACGAGCGCAAAAGCCATCTGGCGGTAGGGCGCGGCTTGGAAGGTGCGATTCCCGATGTGTACGCCAAGCGTATTTTGGACGATGTGATGCGGCCTTATCTGCAGCAAGGGCAAAACGATGCGGCCATCAATCAAGCGGTGGCGCAGATTGAAAAACTGATTGCCGGTGAAGGTTTGCCGGAAGCGGCTGACACGAATGCAGGACAAGACGGTGAGCCGTCGTGGATGATGTTGCTGTTCGTTCCGTTGGTGTTCGGCAGTTTCTTGAAATCCATATTCGGCCGCTTTTTAGGCAGCCTGATTACCGGCGGGTTGTTGTTCGGCCTGACTGTCATGTTCGGCTGGGCATTGTGGATTGGCATCGTCGCAGCCATAGGTGGCGCGCTGTTTACTTTCCTGCTGGGCTCAAGCGCATTTATTTCCGGCGGCGGATTCGGCGGGAGCAGTCCGCGTGGCGGCTGGCGCAGCGGCGGTAGTTTCGGCGGAGGCTTCGGTGGTGGTGGCGGTAACTTTGGCGGCGGTGGTGCCTCGGGGAGTTGGTAATGGAACAAAACAGATTCAAACGTTTGTGGCAACACTGGAAACATCCGCGTTGGCGGGTAGAGAAGTTTTTTCCGACTGCTGATTTGGAACGCATCAGCCGCGAAATCGGTTTTTCGGAGCAAAAACATGCCGGTCAAATCCGCTTTGTGGTCGAATCCCGTTACGCCAGCAGCGAAGTGCTGGCCGGTTTGGATCCGCACACCCGTGCGTTGCAATGGTTCGGCCAATTAGGTGTGTGGGATACTGAACATAACAGCGGTGTTTTAGTGTATGTTTCTTTTGCTGATCATGTGGTTGAAATTATTGCCGACCGCGGAGTCAGCCGCAAAGTACCTCAAGAAAAATGGCAGGAAATTTGTGATTTAATTCGTACATTTTTTCGTGAGGAAGAATATATCAAAGGCCTGGAAACTGGGCTGCAGGCGGTAAATGATGTATTGGCCGAGTTTTATCCGCAGGAGCTTAACGCCATTTATCGGGATGATTTGGATAACGATGTGATGATGGTGTAGTTTGTTTTACTTTGTTTAAAGGCCGTCTGAAAACCGATTTAATCGGTTTTCAGACGGCCTTTTATCTTATGCTGCTGAAGAAAGGGGGAATAAAATCAAGGAAGACTGATGCTCGGATTGCTGATAATTTGAGTTCGGCAATTTTTGGTTACAGTATTTTATACAAGAAATATTATGCTAAATATATATTTATTTAATAAGTATGTAACTATATATAAATATTAATTTATTTTATATATAAGTCATATTTTGTTTTATCAGAGTGACTGTGTAAAGAATGATGGAATTTTAGCAAGCTATATAATTGATATTTTATTGCTTATAGGCAAATTAATTATTATGACTTATCAATATTTTCGGGCTATAATTTTGGATATAAATTAAATAATAGGTAATTAATACAATGATTTATTGTAATTTCTTTGTTATTTTCAGGTCTTTGGAATAATTTGGTTTGAAAAATTAAAAAAATCAATATAAGTAAAGAAAGTGAATATTATTATGTCGTTTAAAATCCCTTTTGTCATTGATTGATACCGTTCGATTAATCAAATTAAATGATGACGTAAAAATTATTAGAATAATATAGCTTGCTGGGCTACCTGATTTTCCGGGTATCAGTTTGCATTTTTTTAATTTTTTGGGAGTGATATAAAATGACTTATTTTAAAGGTGGTTTTTCTTCTGCCGGCTATAAATATTGCGCACCGGCCAAATCATATAACAACTACTGCTCGCCTACGACATCTTATAAAGTGAGCTTCAATAATTATTGCGCACCTTCTTACTCAATCAAATCTTTCTCAGGCCATTCTTCTTTGTTGTGTGCACCTGTTAAGCCGATATATAAAGTAGTGTGCTATACCTATAAGTATGATTGCGAGCCGAACAAACCAATTTTTCCTAAGCCGCAACCAAAACCTGAGCCGAAGCCAGAACCAAAACCTGAGCCGAAGCCAGAACCGAAACCTGAGCCGAAGCCAGAACCGAAACCTGAGCCGAAGCCAGAACCGAAACCTGAGCCGAAGCCAGAGCCAAAACCTGAGCCAAAACCGCAGCCTAATGACGATGACTGCGAGGATTGCATTGATGACGGCAATCAAACCAATGCATATGGCGGAAAAGATACCAATCAGGGCAATGTCATTCATATCGTGAAGCCCGAAGACGGTGCCAGCAATACCGAAGGTACGCAGGGTAAAGATACCATTTGGGGTACCGACGGTGAAGACATCATTTATGGTAAAGGCGGAGCCGATGTCATTCACGGCGGTCCGGGTAACGATACCATTAAGGGTGATGACAATGGTGATACGTTGTACGGCGATTCAGGCAAGGACTATCTGAACGGCGGCAAAGGCAATGATTACCTGAACGGCGGCCCCGGAGCCGACATCATGCGCGGCAGCGACGGCGGCGATGCTTATTATGTGGAAAATCCGGGCGATGAAGTTATCGAAGACGGCAACCTCGCTTCCGGCCATGACGGCGTACACAGCTCAATCGACTACGTTTTGCCGAGAAATGTGGAAGATCTCTATCTGCAAGGTTCGGATAATCTGAACGGCACCGGTAACGAGCTGAACAATACCATCAACGGCAATTCGGGTGACAACAAACTTTACGGCTTGGGTGGCGAAGACTGCTTGGTCGGCAAAGACGGATGTGATTATCTCGACGGCGGCGTAGGTAACGACGTGTTAATCGGCGGCAGCGGCGACGACACCTACTTCTTCGACAAAGGCTACGGCTACGACATCATTGAAGACAACAGCGGCGACGACACCTTGTCGTTCGGCAGCGGTATCTGCGTGGAAGATGTGATTCTGTGCCAAGAAGGAGATGATTTGAGCATTACCTTCGCAAACAGCACCGACAGCATTTTGGTCGGAGACTGGTTTGTCGGTTCTGAGAACCAAATCGAGAATTTCACATTCACCGACGGCAAAACTTACGCGGTATCAGGTTACGATACCGGTTCGCTGGTGTTGACCCAAATTCAAGAACAGGCAGCCACCGCTTCCATTTAATGCCACGATACGGTAGATAAATCTCCGTTACAGGCCGTCTGAAAATTTTCAGACGGCCTTTTTTGCCGGCAAATACAGCGGTTGCAAAGTTTATTTGTTATAATTTGCGCTTCCGATAAACCGTTGCAGGAAATCAAAATGTCTGAAATCAGTCTGAAAAAAATTTATTCGGGTAAGGTGCGCGATTTATATGAAATCGACGACAAACGTATGCTGATGGTCGCATCCGACCGCTTGTCGGCATTCGATGTGATTTTGGACGACCCGATTCCGGGCAAAGGCGAAATCCTGACGCAGATTTCTAATTTCTGGTTTCAGAAACTGGCGCATGTCATGCCCAACCATTTTACCGGCGATACCGTTTACGATGTTTTGCCGGAGAACGAAGCCAAAACATTGGAAAAGCGTGCCGTCGTAGCGAAAAAACTCATGCCGGTCAAAGTCGAAGCGATTGTGCGCGGCTATTTGGCGGGCAGCGGCTGGAAAGACTATCAAAAAACAGGCACGGTTTGCGGCATCAAACTGCCGGAAGGAATGCGGGAAGCGCAGCAGTTGCCCGAAGTGATTTTCACGCCGTCAACCAAAGCCGAAGTGGGCGACCACGACGAAAACATCAGTTTCGAACAATGCGAGCAAATCATCGGCAAAGAGCTTGCCGCCGAAGTGCGCGACAAAGCCATTCGGCTTTACACCGAGGCAGCCGAATACGCCAAATCGCGCGGCATCATTATTTGCGATACCAAATTCGAATTCGGTTTGGACGAAAACGGTACGCTGACGCTGATGGACGAAGTATTGACCCCCGATTCCAGCCGTTTCTGGCCGGCAGACCAATATCAAGTCGGCACCAATCCGCCGTCGTTCGACAAACAGTTCGTGCGCGACTGGCTGGAGCAAAGCGGCTGGAACAAGCAGGCTCCTGCGCCGAAAGTGCCGGCAGAAGTGATTGAAAAAACCCTTGAAAAATATCGGGAAGCATGGAATCTGCTGACCCGCTAAATACCGAAAAAGGCCGTCTGAAAACCGCACTGTTTTTCAGACGGCCTTTCTCTGTTTGAGAAAATATCTTATGTAGATTTAACCTGCATTTAACGTTATAATCGCAGGCTGGCGCAAGCAGGGAAGTTTCCTGAGGCCGTCTGAAAAATCTGACCAACCCGGCCGCATCGGTCTGAAACCCTAACCATGCACATTCACGCTTCAGTGTGCATCATTAGTGTTTTAGCGGTGCGGCATCATCGAAAGGACAAAAATGTTCGACAAACACGTTAAAACCTTCCAATACGGCAACCAAACCGTAACCTTCGAAACCGGCGAAATCGCCCGCCAAGCCGCTGCGGCCGTTAAAGTATCGATGGGCGATACCGTCGTATTGGTTGCGGTAACGACCAACAAAGACGTGAAAGAAGGCCAAGACTTTTTCCCGTTGACCGTTGATTATCTGGAACGCACTTATGCCGCAGGTAAAATCCCCGGCGGTTTCTTCAAGCGAGAAGGCAAACAGAGCGAAAAAGAAATCCTGACCAGCCGCCTGATCGACCGTCCGATTCGTCCGCTGTTCCCCGAAGGTTTCTACCACGACATCCAAATCGTGGCGATGGTGGTGTCTGTTGACCCTGAAATCGATTCAGACATTCCGGCCATGCTGGGTGCATCTGCCGCACTGGTCTTGAGCGGTGTGCCTTTTGCCGGCCCGATTGGCGCGGCGCGCGTGGGTTATGTCAACGGTGCATACGTTTTGAACCCGACCAAAGCGCAATTGGCGCAATCACAATTGGATTTGGTGGTTGCCGGTACGGAAAAAGCCGTGTTGATGGTGGAATCCGAAGCCGACATCCTGCCTGAAGACGTGATGTTGGGCGCGGTGGTTTACGGCCACGAGCAAATGCAGGCCGCCATCAAAGCCATCAATGAACTGGCCGATGACGTAAACCCCGAAGTATGGGATTGGAAAGCGCCGGAAACCAATGAAGAACTGGTGGCGAAAATCCGCGAAATTTCAGGCGAAACCATCAAAGAAGCCTTCAAAATCCGTTCCAAACAGGCGCGTTCGGCCAAGCTGGACGAAGCATGGGCAGCCGTGAAAGAAGCCCTGATTACCGAAGAAACCGATACGTTGACGGCGAACGAAATCAAAGGCATCTTCAAACACCTGGAAGCCGATGTCGTGCGCAGTCAGATTCTCGACGGCCAACCGCGTATCGATGGTCGCGACACCCGCACCGTGCGTCCGCTGAACATCCAAACCGGCGTACTGCCGCGCACCCACGGTTCCGCATTGTTTACCCGCGGCGAAACCCAAGCATTGGCCGTGGCGACTTTGGGTACTTCTCGCGACGAGCAAATCATCGATGCCTTGAGCGGCGAGTACACCGACCGCTTCATGCTGCACTACAACTTTCCGCCGTATTCCACCGGCGAAGTCGGCCGTGTCGGTGCGCCGAAACGCCGCGAAATCGGCCACGGCCGCTTGGCAAAACGCGCATTGTTGGCGGTATTGCCCGAGCCTGAAGATTTCAGCTACACCATGCGCGTGGTTTCCGAAATCACCGAGTCTAACGGCTCGTCTTCGATGGCTTCGGTTTGCGGCGGCTGCCTGAGCCTGCTGTCTGCCGGTGTGCCGTTGAAAGCACATGTTGCCGGTATCGCTATGGGTTTGATTTTGGACAACAACAAATTTGCCGTGTTGACCGACATTTTGGGCGACGAAGACCACTTAGGCGACATGGACTTCAAAGTGGCCGGTACCACCGAAGGCGTTACCGCGCTGCAAATGGACATCAAAATCCAAGGCATTACCAAAGAAATCATGCAAATCGCCCTAGCTCAAGCCAAAGAAGCGCGTCTGCACATTCTGAAGCAAATGCAGGAAGCCGTGGCTGGTCCGCAAGAATTGTCTGCCCATGCGCCGCGCCTGTTTACCATGAAAATCAACCAAGACAAAATCCGCGACGTCATCGGTAAAGGCGGCGAGACCATCCGTGCCATTACCGCCGAGACCGGCACCGAAATCAACATCGCCGAAGACGGCACGATTACCATTGCCGCGACCACTCAGGAGGCAGGCGATGCCGCCAAAGCGCGTATCGAGCAGATTACCGCCGAAGTGGAAGTCGGCAAAGTGTACGAAGGTACGGTTGTGAAGATTTTGGACAACAACGTCGGCGCAATTGTATCGGTTATGCCGGGCAAAGACGGCTTGGTACACATCAGCCAAATCGCCCACGAGCGCGTCAACAATGTGAACGACTACCTGAAAGTCGGTCAAACCGTTAACGTGAAAGCTTTGGAAGTGGACGACCGCGGCCGCGTGCGTCTGTCGATTAAAGCCTTGCTGGAAGCACCGGCACGCGAAGAAAAAGCGGCTGAATAATCCGTAGCCTGAATCAAGGCCGTCTGAAAACGAATTCAGTTTTCAGACGGCCTTTTGTTTTTTCTGTTCCGTTAATCGGATTTGGATAGCAAGCCTTAAGTGTGCCGGCTTAAGATTTTTCAGACGGCATGAATGCCGTCTGAAAATTCGGCAGTATCAATTTCTACATCAATCCGCCTGCGGAAAAAGCCGTCTGAAAAACATCATCTGCTTTTCAGACGGCCTTTGACCATGATTCATCAGAATTTCAGCGTCTGGCCGTTGCTTGGCACGTGTACGCGCGAGCCTAAGCGGTTGGCTTTCACATATTTGCGCATATCGTCGCTGCTGACCGTGGCGTGGTTAACCGCGTCCATATGTACGGTAACGATTTGCGCGTTTGGTGCGGTGCGGTAGGCTTTGCCCACGTCTTCCGTTCCCATGATGATGCCTTCTTTAAATTGCGGCATACGGGCGAGACCGGTGTTCATTACGATGATTTCGGGTTTGTACTGTGCCAATGCGTGATCGACATGGTAGTTCCACAAGGTGTCGCCGACGATATACAGGCTTTTCTCGCCTTGGGCTTGGAACACGACGCCCATCGCATCGCCCAGCATTTCCGCCAATTGCGGGTTGGCATACATTTCATCGCTGCCGTGTTGGCCGCCGGTTTTGCTCAGGCGCACGTTTTTGAATTCGGTGTTTTGACCGACCACGCGCACGTCTTTAAAACCTTGCGCACGGATGATTTTCGCATCATTGGCGTTTTGCACGAAAACAGGCAGGTTTTTCGGCAGCAGTTTTTGTGCGGCCTCGTCCCAATGGTCTTCATGGGTATGGGTAACGACAACCGCGTCCACACCTTTCACTACATCGGCGACCGACTGTGGCAATGCGTTCAACGGATTGCGCAGTTGGCTGTTGACCGTACCGGCAAAGCCGGCATAGGCACCTTTGGGCGCAAGATACGGGTCAACCAAAAATGTCGTTCCGCCATAATTGATTTTGGCGGTGGCATTGCGGATATGCTGATAGCTCACTTCGGCCATAGCAGGCGCGGCGGCAAACAGAGCAGAGGCGGCCAATACGGCGGTAAACAAGGCATTCGGTTTCATGATTTATTCCTTAAACGTGATGATTGAATCGATGAAACGCATTGTACGCAGCCGCAGGCCGTCTGAAAATTGACATTCAGTTCAAAAAACGTAAGAATCGGGTCAATTTCATGTCCGGAAAACCATCATGCTGAAAATCGCTTTGCTGCTTTACCCCGATGTCAATCCGTTTCATTTTTCCGTGCCGTATATGGCGTTTCAGGATGCGGCGGAAGAAGGGCTGTTTGACGTAAAAATCGTGACGCCGACGGGAAAACCGCCGGCAAACCAAATCATGCAGCCGCCTATCGACGGCGGTTTGGAATTGATGGCGCAATGCGATATTGTGGTGGTGCCGGGGTGGAAAGACGAAACAACGCAACCCTTGCCCGAATTGGCCGCCGCGCTTCAGACGGCCTGTCGGCGCGGTGCATATATTGTCGGGTTGTGCTATGGAGCGTATGCGCTGGCTTACGCGGGTCTGCTCGACGGCAAAAAAGCGGCGACGCATTGGAAAGGCGAGGCCGATTTCAGCCGCCGCTTTCCGCAGGTCAAATTAGACGTAAACTCGATTTACGTGGAAGACGGCAACATCATTACGTCCGCAGGCACGGCTGCCGCGCTGGATTGCTGTCTGCACATCATCCGCAAGTTTTACGGCGCGAAAGCGGCGAACAAAACCGCGCGGATGCTGGTCGTGCCGCCGCACAGGGAAGGCGGGCAGGCGCAGTTTATCGAACGGCCGCTGGCGCAATCGACCAAAGATACGCAAATCAACGCGCTGCTGGACGATTTGCGCGAAAACCTGCATTTGCCGCAAACCATTGATGACGCCGCCGGACGCGTATCCATGAGCCGCAGCACGTTCATCCGCCACTTCAAAAAAGCCACCGGCATGACGTTTCTCGAATGGCTGCACAAGGAGCGTTTGCAGCGCAGCTTGGATTTGTTGGAACACACGGGCTTTACCGTCGAACAAATCGCCGGGAAAACCGGTTTTCAAAACGCAGTATCGTTCCGCCAGCAGTTTTTCAAGTATTACGGAACCAATCCGCACGCTTGGCGGAAAATGTTCGGAGAGTAAAAAGTCTCAGGGTTTCTACATCAAAGTGATCGACAGCAAATTACAGCCTTAGGAGTAATCAATGAAATTCTCAGTTGCAAAAAAAATAGAGAGCTATACCGGCTTTATGTATGATTTTTGTTTTAACCATACAAATCCGGAAAATAATGATTTTTTAGGCAATTACGGTTCTCATGATATAACAGATGTATTAAATGCCACACTGGTTAATTTAGGGGAGCGCTATGCCCCTATTTTAGAGCGCGGCATCAATTGGTTATATCATGGGATTGAACACAACGAGGGCATAGGTCCCAACCATAATGAAAGTATCGCCTTTCATCAAACCAATCTGCATATCAGTTTGGCCTTGGGTTTATGGTTGCGCGATAATCAAGATGATTTAAGCTTGTGGAATAGGGTTTTGGATTTTCATCAGCAAAGTCTCTTGAATCCAGATCTCTACCCTGAAAGTCAAATGCCCACTGCCCAATTAGCTGATTGGGGCACGCGTTGTTTATTAGCGCAACAATATGAGAAAGGCATTGAAGGATACCGTCAATATCATCCGGCTGAAATTTCGACAAAACATCTCCATATGTCGGAAGCGAAACTGGCTTATGCTTATTGCCTGCATTACGCGGAGCATCAATTTTCATATGATGAATTGTTTTCTGCCGCCAGAAAATTATTAAACAGAAAAATGGAAAATGATTGGCTTAGCAAAGGGCAAATCGAACATGCCGCAATATGGCTGAAAATTGTCTATGCTCATGAACAAGCCGATTTGTTACCCAAACAACTCCTCTGGAAAGCCTATGACCATATGCCTAAGGTAGAAAAGCCCGAATTTGCGAAGTGATGAAAACCGGCGTTTATGGTCATGAAACACAGTTTAAATTCAAAATATTATGCCGTCTGAAATATTTCCGAATCTTTCAGACGGCATGACACACAGTTGATGCCAAAGGAAATCAATCTAAAACCACCGGCGAAAAACGCGCAACCGTATCGCGCAACGCAATCAGTTTGCCGTGGAAAAAGTGGGTGGAGCCGGCAATGGCAATCACCGGAATATCCTGCGGTTCCGCCCAGGCCAAAACTTTTTTGATCTCAACCACTTCGTCTTCCGCGCCGTGGATGATTAAGGTTTTGTTCGGATTCGGGGCGGCTTGCGGCTCAGGGCGGTCGGTGTAATGGTTCAGCGCGGCACCCATCAGCAGCAGCATATCCGGTTCGCGCTCTTGTGCGGCAAAGTTGGCGACATAGCCGCCGAACGAAAAACCGGCCAACACGAATTTTTCCAATTCGGGGTGTTGCGCACGGGCGTAGTCGATGACGCGGATGCAGTCTTCGGTTTCGCCGCGGCCGTAATCGTGTTCGCCGCCGCTGTTGCCCACGCCGCGCAGATTGGGCAGGTAGCAATGGAAACCGAGGCCGGTTAAGGCTTTGGCGGCGGTTTGGATGACTTTGTTGGTGTTGGTGCCGCCTTGCAGCGGGTTGGGGTGGTTGATGACCGCCACGCCGCGGGCGTTGCCTTGGGCAGGCAGGTAAATGGTTTCAAGCAAACCGACAGGGCCTTGAATCGAGAGCGTCTCGGGTTTCAACATAATGATTTCCTTTGATTTTTGTGTGAGGCCGTCTGAAAATTTTCAGACGGCCTTTGTCTTGCAGAATGGTATCTTTTGGCTCACAGGTAAAAATGTTTGCCGTTGTTCTGATTATTCGCTTTTAAATCCGCCAACATGCGCTTGAAATTCAAATCGTAACGTTCGCCCAATTTGTCGGCGCGTTTTTGCAGCGCATCGATATTTTGCTGTTTCGGGCTGTTTTGAAAAGCCATGACTGCCATATTGCCGTGGCTTTCGGCAGGAAGCTCCAAAACGCGCCCCTCGAATACGTTCAGTAACCGTTCGACAAAATGCCGGTAGCGTTTATCGCCGCTCCACCAGTTGGTGACAAAAATACCGTTTTCCGACAAGGCATTACGGCAGTTTTCAAAAAACGGTTCGCTTACCAGATCATCGATAATCTGCTCGCCGTCGAATCCGTCCACCAAAATCACGTCGGTATTGCGGCGGAACACTTTGATGTATTCCGCGCCGTCGGCTTCCACGATTTCGAATTTTTCACCTTCAAACGGCAGCTCGAACAAACTGCGTGCCACAGCAATCACTTGCGGGTTGATGTCGACGGCAGTCTGCTTGGTATCGGGCAGGTAGGCATCAATCCAGCGGGCAAAAGAGCCGCCGCCCAAACCGATCTGGGTGATATGGCGCGGCGTATTTTCGGCAAACAAAAGCCAGCCCATCATCGCGCGGCTGTAAGACAAAACCAGTTCGGCAGGGTGGTCGAGATTCATCGAACTTTGAATGGTCGCGCTGCCCAAATGCAGCGAACGGATATTGTCTTCTTCGGAAATGCCGACTTCGGGCAGCTGAGCTTGCGGTGCGCGCAGACGGCGGTAGGGATGTTGTGCCATGTGGGGGAATCGTAAAAGATGGGGAGCCGATTATTTTAACAGAGTTTGCGGTATTTTTCAGACGGCCTATGACCGGGCGGGTACGGTATTTTATCCGCTTGATTTTTATGATACGGAGGCCTTAAAAATAAAGAAGGTAATATTCAATTAAAAATCAAGTGTTTTGTTAAGGGCTGGATTTTTTTGGCGGCAAAGCCCTTGCCAATGCAGAAAGTTAACGGCATAATGCTGTCTTTCCCAGCCGGTATAGCTCAGTTGGTAGAGCACCTGACTTGTAATCAGGGGGTCCCGAGTTCGACTCTTGGTGCCGGCACCAGTTTTTACTGTATTGCTTTTTTTGCAATCGGTGAAGCCGGTATAGCTCAGTTGGTAGAGCACCTGACTTGTAATCAGGGGGTCCCGAGTTCGACTCTTGGTGCCGGCACCAAAATAAAACAGCTTAATCATGGATAGTGGTTAAGCTGTTTTTTATTTATCGATATACATTTGGCACCAAAGCCTTATAATGGCCTCGTTTTAATCCGATAAGGCCGTCTGAAAAAGACAGGAACCACGACCATGATTACTGTGAACACGCTCCAAAAAATGAAAGCCGAAGGCAGCAAAATCTCGATGCTTACTGCCTACGAAGCCAGTTTTGCAGCCTTGATGGACGAAGCCGGCGTGGATGTTTTGCTGGTGGGCGATTCCTTGGGCATGACCGTTCAGGGGCGTGCTTCCACGCTGCCGGTCAGTCTGCGCGATATGTGCTACCACACCGAAGCTGTGGCGCGCGGTGCGAAAAACGCGATGATTGTGAGTGATTTGCCGTTTGGCGCGTACCAGCAGAGCAAAGAGCAGGCCTTTGCGGCGGCGGCCGAATTGATGGCGGCCGGCGCGCATATGGTCAAGCTGGAGGGCGGCGTATGGATGGCGGAAACGACCGAATTTCTGCAAATGCGCGGTATTCCGGTGTGCGCGCATATCGGCTTGACGCCGCAGTCGGTGTTTGCGTTCGGCGGCTATAAAGTGCAGGGGCGCGGTGATAAGGCGCAGGCTTTGTTGAATGATGCCAAGGCGCATGACGAAGCGGGGGCGGCAATCGTCTTGATGGAATGCGTACCGGCTGCATTGGCCAAACGGGTAACCGAAAGCGTGAATTGCCCGACCATCGGGATCGGCGCGGGCGTGGATTGCGACGGGCAGGTTTTGGTGATGCACGACATGCTGGGCGTGTTCCCGGGCAAAACGGCCAGATTCGTGAAAAACTTTATGCAGGGCAAAGACAGTATTCAGGCTGCGGTAAAGGCATATGTGGATGAGGTCAAATCCCAAACCTTTCCTGCACCCGAGCATACTTTTGCCGATTAAGCAGTCAGGCTGTGATTTTGTGCGGTTGATAGCGGAAAATCAGATAGCGGCAAAATGACTGAACTTTAAACCGTCAGGCCGTCTGAAAAGTTGTTTTTCAGACGGCCTGACGGTTTCGGGCGGTTCCAATTTGGTTATCGCCGGTGCAAGGCGTATAATCGTGCCGTTATTTTCAGACGGCCTACCCGTCCCAAGGATTATTCAGATTATGCAAATCATTCATACCGTTAAAGAATTGCGCGAGTGGCGTAAAACCGCCGGCAAAGTGGCGTTTGTGCCGACCATGGGCAATCTGCACGAAGGCCATTTGGCTTTGGTGCGCGAAGCGAAAAAACGTGCCGATAATGTGGTGGTCAGTATTTTCGTCAACCGTCTTCAGTTCGGCCAGGGCGAAGATTTCGATAAATACCCGCGCACCTTGCAGCAGGATGCCGGCAAGCTGGCCGGAGAAGGTGTGGCGGTGGTGTTTGCGCCCGACGAGAAAGAGCTTTATCCCAATGTCGAGCAGCGTTACAACGTCGAGCCGCCTCATCTGCAAAACGAATTGTGCGGCAAGTTCCGTCCCGGCCATTTCCGCGGCGTGGCGACCGTGGTAAGCAAGTTGTTCAATATTGTGGAAGCGGATGTTGCCTGTTTCGGAAAGAAAGATTATCAGCAGTTGGCAGTCATCAAAGGGCTGGTGGAGGATTTGAATTTCAATATCGAAATCGTTCCGGTCAACACCGGCCGCGCTTCCGACGGTTTGGCTTTGTCCAGCCGGAACCAGTATCTGAACGAAGCCGAGCGCGCTGAAGCACCGCGCTTGTACCGTGAACTGCAAACAGCGGCGGCGCAATTGCAGGCAGGTAATGTTGCGTATGCGCAAATCGAGCAGGCGGCTGTCGAAAATCTCACCCAGGCCGGCTGGACGGTGGATTATGTCGAAATCCGCCATGCAGACAGCCTGCAGGTGGCGCGTGTGGGTGACAAGGATTTGGTGGTTTTGGCTGCGGCACGTTTGGGCAGCACGCGTTTGATTGATAATGTAGAAGTTTCGTTGGATTTGTAAAGATATTTTTAGTTATAATAAAGGCCGTCTGAAATTTTCAGACGGCCTTTATTATGCATGATGGGAAAATTTATTCATTTTAGGTTATAATTCCGGCATGGGTGCAGTGTGATATAGTGCCATAAAAATGAACGCACCTGCGACAATAAAAAAGGAAAACTCTATGGGAATGCTGGCAATTTTATTGATTCTCGTCTTATTGGCCGGTGTCATTGTTATCTGTAAACAAAAGTTAACGGCGGTAAAGCAGGATTACCAAGAATCTTTTATGGCTTTGAAAATCGCTTTGCTGTGCCGACATCAGGCCGCAAAACATGTTTTGGAAGCATCGCAGCTTTATCTGCTCAATGCGGAAGATTTAAAAAACGATTTGGCTAAGGCCTGCGCCGAAGCGGAATGGGCATTGACATTGGCGGCGCGGTCGGTATCGGAAGAATCTTTGGCCAAATTATCCAAGGCAGAAAGCCGGTTGACGATTTCTTTGAGGGCGTTGCAAAGTCATCTGAAAAACGAATTAAAACACCGTGAGGATGAAGATGTAGCTACCCGGCTGGAAATGCTGGATGCCTCGGAAAACGATGTGCTTCATGCGCGCCGCGCCTACAACCGCGGAGCGGAACGCTACAATCATTTGCTGCACAAAGCGCCCATGTCAGTTTGCGCATCTCTCTTGGGTCATAAAGAGAGTGCGGCATTGATTAAGTTTGAAGACAATCATGCGGCGCAAATGAGCAAACATTTAATGGTCTGATTTGGGGACAAAGGCCGTCTGAAACAGAATATTTCAAAAATGCTGTTTCAGACGGCCTTTGTTATATTTTTTAATTATAAGTCATAGCAAAAGCATTCTTTGTGTTTAAACCCCATATCCATTAAAATAGCCGCTTTAAAATGCACACAGGAATCAAGCGATGTTGAAAAAATTCTTATTGGGCAGCATGGCTGCTCTGGTTTTGGCGGCTTGCGGCGGTGACGGCGGCTCTGCTGCATCAAATGCCGCTTCCGGCGCGGCGGGTACGGCCAATGCTTCAGGTTCGCTGATTGAGCGCATCAATAATAAAGGTACCATCACCGTCGGTACCGAAGGGACTTACGCACCGTTTACCTATCATGACCAAAGCGGCAAACTGACCGGTTATGATGTGGAAGTCACCCGTGCGGTGGCGGAAAAGCTGGGCGTGAAAGTCGAATTTAAAGAAACCCAATGGGATGCGATGATGGCCGGTCTGAAAGCAGGCCGTTTCGACGTGGTGGCCAACCAAGTGGCGTTGACCAGCCCCGAGCGTCAGGCAACATTCGACAAATCCGAGCCGTACAGCTGGAGCGGCCCGGTATTGGTGGCACGCAACGACAGCACCATCAAATCGGTTGAAGAAATCGCCGGCAAAAAAGCCGCGCAGTCTCTGACCAGCAACTACGGCGAACGCGCCACTGCGGCCAAAGCCGAAATCGTACCGGTGGACGGTTTGGCGCAATCGCTGATGCTGATTGAACAAAAGCGTGCCGAAGTGACGCTGAACGATGAATTGGCGGTGTTGGATTATCTGCAGAAAAATCCGAATGCCGGTGTGAAAATCGTGTGGACTGCGCCTGCGGACGAAAAAGTCGGTGCCGGCCTGATTGTCAATAAAGGCAACGACGAAGCCGTCGCCAAATTCAGCGAAGCAATGAAAGAATTGCAGGCAGACGGTACCTTGAAAAAATTGGGCGAACAATTCTTCGGAAAAGACATCAGTGTTAAATAATCTACTGGCTTCTCTGCCGTTTATGACGGAAACGCGCGCTGATTTGGTAATTAGCGCGTTTTGGCCTATGGTCAAGGCCGGATTTTTGGTATCGGTGCCGCTGGCCGTGGCTTCGTTTGTCATCGGTATGATCATTGCCGTTATCGTGGCGGTGATTCGCGTGATGCCGTCTGAAAACTGGCTGCACAAGATTTTTCTGGCTTTGGCGAAAATCTACGTTTCCGCCATCCGCGGAACACCGATTCTGGTACAGATTTCGATTGTATTCTACGGTCTGCCCGCCATCGGTGTATTCATCGATCCGATTCCGGCGGCGATTATCGGCTTCTCGCTCAACGTCGGCGCGTATGCTTCGGAAACCATCCGCGCGGCAATTTTGTCGGTACCGAAAGGACAATGGGAAGCAGGTTTTTCCATCGGCATGACCTATATGCAGACCTTCCGCCGCATTGTCGCGCCGCAGGCGTTCCGCGTCTCCGTCCCGCCTTTGAGCAACGAGTTCATCGGCTTGTTCAAAAATACGTCTTTGGCCGCCGTCGTTACCGTTACCGAACTTTTCCGCGTGGCTTCCGAAGTGGCCAACCGCGCCTACGATTTCCTGCCGGTCTATATCGAGGCAGGTATCGTATATTGGTGTTTCTGTTGGGTATTGTTCCTGATTCAGGCAAAAATCGAAAAACGCTTTGACCGTTATGTCGCCAAATAAGGAAAAAAGATGATTAAAATCCGTAATATCCATAAAACATTCGGCGACAACACCATTTTGCGCGGTATCGATTTGGATGTGAACAAAGGTCAGGTAGTCGTGATTCTGGGGCCTTCGGGTTCGGGAAAAACCACGTTTCTGCGCTGCCTGAACGCATTGGAAATGCCCGAACAGGGACAGATTGCGTTTGATAATGACGCTCCTTTGAGTATTGATTTTTCGCAGAAACCGACCAAAGCCGACATCCTCGCGCTGCGTCGGAAATCCGGCATGGTGTTCCAGCAATACAATCTCTTTCCGCACAAAACCGCATTGGAAAACGTGATGGAAGGGCCGGTGGCGGTTCAGGGCAAACCGGTGTCGCAGGCTCGGGAAGCGGCGCTGGGGCTGCTGCAAAAAGTCGGTTTGGGTGACAAGGTGGATCTGTATCCGTACCAATTGTCGGGCGGCCAGCAGCAGCGTGTCGGCATTGCCCGTGCGTTGGCGATTCAGCCCGAATTGATGCTGTTTGACGAGCCGACTTCCGCGCTTGATCCCGAGTTGGTGCAGGATGTGCTGAACACCATGAAAGAATTGGCGCAGGAAGGTTGGACGATGGTGGTCGTAACTCACGAAATCAAATTCGCCATGGAAGTGGCGGACGTCGTGGTGGTGATGGACGGCGGCGTGATTGTCGAGCAGGGCGCGCCGGAAGTGCTGTTTGATAATCCGCAACACGAGCGAACCCGCCGCTTTTTGCAGCAAATCCGTGCCCAAGAATAGCGTTGTTCAATATAAATGAAAGGCCGTCTGAAAAAGAAATCCCGTTGAGACGACGGATTTTTCAGACGGCCTTTTTATATGAATCTGAATCACGTCAACGCGTGAATTTTTCATGTCCTTCAGCTTCAGGACTGGCGCGAATTCATTTATACTTGCCGACAGATTAATATTTTATCGAAAGGAATGAACCATGAGCAAAACCCTGCCGCTGCGCGCCGATACCGTCGGCAGCTACCTGCGCACCGAAAACCTGAAAAAAGCCCGTGCCGACTTTGCCGAAGGCAAAATCAGCCGCGAAGAACTGACCCGCGTGGAAGATCAGGAAATCGCCAAACTGGTGCAAGACCAACTGGACGCGGGCATTCAAGTCATTACCGACGGTGAGTTCCGCCGCTCATGGTGGCACATCGACTTTTTGGAAAACCTCAACGGCATCGAAGGCTTTGTACCGGAACAGGCTTATGCGTTTAAAGGCACGGAAGTGCGCAAATACAATACGCGCTGCAACGGCAAAGTGTCTTGGAACGAAAACCATCCCTTCATCGCCCACTACAAAGCCTTGGCCGAAATCGTCGGCGGCCGCGGTATTGTGAAATACACCATTCCGAGTCCGAACCAGTTGATGTATCCGTTTATTTGGGATACCGGCGTGTACGAAAGCAAAGCCGCATTCTGCGAAGACGTGCGTCAAACGTATAAAGACGCGATTCAAGCGTTTTACGATGCCGGCTGCCGCTACCTGCAAATCGACGATGTGTATTGGGGCACGCTGTGCAACAATTTCAGCAATCCCGAATTCGATTTTGAAGCCAGCAAAAAATTCGCTTTGGAAAACATTCAGGCGATTTTGGCCGACAAACCGGCCGACATGGTGATTACGACGCACGTCTGCCGCGGCAACTACAAATCGTCCTATCTCCTGACCGGCGCGTATGATCCCGTTGCACCCGAATTGTTCGGACAGACCGCTTACGACGGCTATTTCCTGGAATACGACAACGAGCGTTCGGGCGGTTTCGAGCCGTTGAAACATTTCAACGACAATCCGCACAAAGGCCGTATCGTCTTGGGTCTGATTACCTCCAAATTCCCCGAGTTGGAAAGTAAAGACGAAATCAAAGCGCGCATTACCGAAGCCGCGCAAATCGTGCCGCTCGACCAGCTGGCTCTGTCGCCGCAGTGCGGTTTCGCCTCCACCGAAGAAGGCAACATCATGACCGAAGCCGAACAATGGGCGAAAGTGCGCTTGGTGGAAGAAATCGCCGCCGAAGTATGGGGCGAAGATTGAAATAAAAGCAGGCAACTTTGCAAAAACAGGCGTTGTCGGCAAACGATAACCTGCTGCCTTTTCCGTGTGCAGACAGGCATCCGTCACGCGGTTATCCTGATATTTTTAAACTGTCGAAGCGGACGGGCATGATTTCCTTTTTGTGGAAACGGCGGATTCTGCTTCCGGTTTTGTTCTGATTTTGCGAAGCATCCGAACAGGCCGTCTGAATGTTTCACGAAGCCAACCGGTTTCTTGAAACATTCAGACGGCCTAATACATTTAACTATTTTGTGCCGAATCAAAAAGAAGAATATAAAAGGCATGTTATAATGCCGGACATTAAACCTACATGAAAGGCATGCCATGAGCGAAGAGGTTAAAATCAAAGTCAACGATCTGCCTAATCAAGAAGCAGAAACCAAAGAAGGGGCTGAACTTCCGGTTTTGAACAATGAGGAAAAACGCGGCGGTCACAGCGAAGGCGGATGCTGCGGCGCGTGCGGCGGTTGATTAAAAATATTCGAGGCCGTCTGAAAAATGGTTTTTCAGACGGCCTTTTCGTTTTTTAACGTAGCAGGCAGCCGGATATTGTATCAGGTAAGGATAATTTATCCTTTGAGTAAACATCAAAATGTTTCAATGCAGGATAGGATAATGTGCATAAAGCGTTGCTCCATAAAAAAACCGCCTTTTGGCGGATATACGAAAGACCGTCTGAAACAGACGGTTTTTCGAAAACAGGCTTCAGAAACTTCAAACGGGTGGCTTGCTGCGCAAACCGATGACGGCGGCTGAAACAAAAAACAACGTCACACCGACGGCAATCCAACCCCAGCCGAAGACCAATGACAGCATAAGCAGCCAAGCAACAACAAACATCAGATTGAAAATAAAGGACACCGCCATCCCCGCAGATAACTGATTACGATAACTGAATATTATATACGCTTAAAAATCCAGTCAACTTCCAAGCTGATGCAGTAAAGCTGCACATCTGATTCATAGTCTTGAATAATTATGCGGTTGCTTTGTCCGGCTTGGTCTAAGGCTGCCTGCACGGATTGCGCCAAGCGGCGGCAGTCGGCGGTTGGCAGCATAACAGTCGATTTGCACCACATCCTTATCGGCTGACGGCATACCGCTGATTACCGGAATATGATACAGTTTATCCCGTTATGATGGAAACCGCACCGCTTCGGTGCGGCAGCGAAGGAAAAACTATGTTTTGGTACATTATCGGCTTTTTGGCGGCCGTGGCGGGGATATTGACGTTGTGGGTCAATGCCGGCGCATTCGGTATGGAAGAGGATGATGGCGCCGTGCCGTCCGAATATGAAAGAATGCTCGGATTGGGCGCAACTTTGAAAGACAAAGATACCGTTGGGCGCGATCGTGACGCTGCGAAGTTTCAGCCCGACGACTGAGCTTGAGGCCGTCTGAAAGTTTCTCATCAAATGATGCTTTCAGACGGCCTTTTTGAAATGCAGTACAATACGCCTCGTTACACATTGAAAGGAAAAAACATGTTGAAACTTTACTATATGCAGGGTGCGTGTCCGTTGGTGCCTCATGTGGCTTTGGAATGGGCGAAAGCGGATTTTGAAGCGGTGCAGGTGGCGCGCGATGCCTTGAAAACGCCGGAATTTCTGGCCTTGAATCCGCAGGGATCGGTACCGGTTTTGCAGGACGGCGATTGGACGCTGACGCAGAATACGGCGATTTTGGATTTCATCAATACGCAATATCCGGAAGCCGGATTGTTTGGCCGCGGCGATGTGCGCCGGCAGGCCAAAGCGCGGCAATGGCTGGCGTTTGCCAATGCCGATTTGCACCCGACGTTTAACTATGTATTCAACCCGAACCGTTTTATCGAAGGCGAGGGCGAGGGTGCGCAAATCCGTGCGCGCGCGATGTTGAAGGTGGCCGAATATTACGGCTTGGTCAACGAAGCCTTGCTGAATCAGGATTATCTGGCCGGCGAACTGACCATCGCCGATGTGTACGTGTACGTCACATTGCGTTGGGCGAAAGCATTGGGTGTTGATTTGGGCCACTTGGATAAGCTGGAAGGTTTTTATCGGCGTGTGGAAGCCGATGAAGGGGTGCAAAAGGCTCTGAAAACACAGGGTTTGGTGTAAATATCGTCGGAAACCTGAAACGGGATACAGGCCGTCTGAATATGAAGAAACGCGTTCAGACGGCCTTCATGCGGAGCGGCAGGATGAAAAAATGTGTGGTCTTGAGCGGTGCGGGAATCAGCGCGGACAGCGGTTTGTTGACATTCCGCGATGCGGGCGGTTTGTGGGAAGGGTATAGGGTAACGGATGTCTGCACGCCCGAAGCCCTGGCGAAGAATCCGCAGCTGGTGATTGATTTTTACAACCAACGCCGCCGCCAGGCCAATGAGGCCGAACCGAATGCGGCGCATTATGCTTTGGTGGAGTTGGCCGGTTATTACCGCGTACAGATTATTACGCAAAACGTGGACAATCTGCACGAAAGGGCGGGCAGCAAAAATGTTCTGCACCTGCACGGCGAACTGAATAAATTGCGCAGCGTCGACAATCCCGACGAAATCATTGACTTTACCGGCGAGCAAACCGCGGAAACGGTGAGCAGCGGCGGCGGTGCGATGCGGCCGCATATTGTGTTTTTCGGCGAACAGGTGCCGATGTTCGATACTGCCGCGGAAGAAATGCGCGATGCCGATGTGGTGGTGATTGTCGGTACGTCGCTGCAGGTTTATCCGGCGGCTTCGCTGGTGCATTACGCGCCGCCGCACGCCGATGTGTATCTGGTTGATCCGAATCCGCAAAGCGTGGCAGCGGATATTGAGGTAATCCGCAAGCGTGCGGCGGAAGGTGTGCCGGATTTGGTGGAATATTTAATCGGCAAGGCGTAAAGCTGATTTTTGTTTCCAAGCTTCAAGGCCGTCTGAAAATATTTTTTCAGACGGCCTTGGAGCTTTGGCAAACTGAAGAAAACCGGTTTCGTCCGCAGCCAAACGGTGAATCAGGAATTTCCATAAATTGCTGGATTTTCAGCAGGTTCGGCCTTCGGCTTTATGCGCGGTAATTCCGAATCAATTGCGGCAATTGCACCATATCGTCAAACAGTACCGCCGCACCGGCTTCGTGCAAGGTTTCGCGTGCCGTCCATTGTGCGTAACCGAACGGCGTCATGCCCGCGGCTATGGCGGCCGCCACGCCGGTCGGACTGTCTTCAATCACGACGCAGTCTTGCGGCGCAAAGCCCATGGTTTCGGCAGCCAGCAAAAACAGATCCGGCGCGGGTTTGCCGGCTTTGACTTGGGTTGCGCTGAACATTTTGCCTTGGAAGCGCGGCAGCAGGCCGGTGGTGCCGAGCGTGGTGTTCATTTTGGCAAAATCGCCGTTGGAAGCCACGCAATAAGGAATATCGAGTGCATCGAGTGCGGCTTCAATGTTTTTGACCGCTTCGACGTCTTTTTTCAATGCGGCGTTGGCGCGTTTGGAAAATTCCTGCCACATGCTTTCAGACGGCCTTTTGCCCAGCATTTCGCCGATCATCTCCATGCTTTTGGGTATGGATTTGCCCACGAATAAATGCCAGACTTCGCGGCTGTCCATCACCAAGCCTTGTTCAGCCAAGCATTCGGCCAACACTTGGCAGGTAATGCGTTCGCTGTCGACCAATACGCCGTCGCAATCGAAAACCGCTAATTTGAATGGTGTCATTAAAAATCCTTTGCGGTGGTTTTTCAAAAGGGTTACACTTTTCAGGCCGTCTGAAATCATAGCCTAAACCGCTTCATAAAGATACGGTTATGTTTCAGACGGCCTTTATCCGCCGCTGCCGTCATTGCGCCGTCAGCCCAGCCGTCAGCGTCATTGCGCCGCTGCAAACCGAATGAAGAAAGACAAATCATGACCGTATCCCCCGTCGCCCTGCGCCGAAAAACCGAGCGCAAGCCGCACCAGACCGCCCAATACTGGCGCAAATGCCAGGTTGAAGAACTGTTCGAAATGCCGTTTCTCGACCTTGTGTACAAAGCCGCCGAAGTCCACCGCCGAAACTTCAACCCCCGCGAAATCCAGCTCTCCACCCTGCTTTCCATCAAAACCGGCGGCTGCCCCGAAGACTGCGAATACTGCCCGCAATCTGCCCACTACAACACCGGCCTGGAAAAAGAACGCATGATGGACGTGGCGGAAATCCTCGAAAAAGCCAAAATCGCCCAAGCGCGCGGCGCGAGCCGTTTCTGCATGGGCGCGGCGTGGCGCGGGCCGAAGCCGAAAGACGTGGAAACCGTGTCCGAAATCATCAAAGCCGTCAAAGGCTTGGGGCTGGAAACCTGCGGCACCTTCGGCATGCTTGAAGACGGCATGGCCGAAGATTTGAAAGAAGCCGGGCTGGATTATTACAACCACAACCTCGACACCGACCCCGAACGCTACAACGACATCATCCACACCCGCCGCCACGAAGACCGCATGGACACGCTCGGCAAAGTGCGCAGCGCGGGCTTGAAAGTCTGCTGCGGCGGCATCGTCGGCATGAACGAAACCCGCCCCGAACGCGCGGGCTTAATCGCCAGCCTCGCCAACCTCGACCCGCAGCCCGAAAGCGTGCCGATTAACCAATTGGTAAAAGTGGAAGGCACGCCGCTGGCCGATGCCGAAGATTTGGACTGGACGGAATTCGTGCGCACCATCGCCGTCGCCCGCATTACCATGCCCAAAAGCTTTGTGCGCCTGTCCGCAGGCCGCAGCAACATGCCCGAAGCCATGCAGGCCATGTGTTTTCTGGCGGGAGCAAATTCGATTTTCTACGGCGACAAACTGCTCACCACCGAAAACCCCGAAGAAGACGGCGACCGCCTGTTGATGGAAAAGCTGGATTTATACCCGCTGCAATACCGCGCCCGAGATGCGGAACAGGCAGACAGGCCGTCTGAAAACGCTGTGCAGGCCGGTTGCGGCGGCGGAAGCTGCGGCTGTGGGCATTAACGGCAGGCAGGTTCAGCCGCACACATGAGGATACGGAACATCTCCTGTTTACGGGATGCAAAACAAGGCCGTCTGAAACGTTTCAGACGGCCTTTGCGCTTTACAGGTTGCCACCTTCCGGAACGCCCAAACCGGACTGCCTCCAACCGCTTCGATTTTCCGCAAGCTGTATTGGGGACATGGCATTGATGGAATACGGGCGAGGCGTATTGATCCGATTCCGTTATGCCCGCATAAGAAATTTGTAGGGCGGATACGGGTTGCCCGCAAAATATTTGGATTTTCAGTTCACTGTATTGCGGGCAAAAAGGCATCAAGGCGCTTTTGAGGCCGTCTGAAAACCGTTTGTCTTTTTCAGACGGCCTTTGCCGTATCCGGCCTTAAATTGGCGTAAAATACGGCACATTAATCAGAAATATTTCATCCGAACATGACACACACCGCCGCCAAACCTTCCCGCTGGCTGCCGCTGCTGATGGCCATCGCCATTTTCATGCAGATGCTGGATGCCACGATTTTAAATACCGCGTTGCCGAAAATCGCCGAAGATTTGCACGAGTCGCCGCTGAACATGCAGATGGCGGTGATTGTCTATACCTTGACGGTGGCCTTGCTGATTCCCTTGAGCGGCTATCTGGTTGACCGTTTCGGTACGAAAAACGTGTTTCTCGGTGCGGTTTCCGTCTTCATGCTGGGTTCGCTGCTGTGTGCCGCCGCGCCGAACTTGGAAATGCTGGTGTTGGCACGGGCGGTGCAGGGGATTGGCGGCTCGATGCTGGTGCCGGTGCCGCGTCTGACGATTTTGCGCGTGTATGAAAAATCGCAATTGCTCAACGCGTTCAACTATGCGGTGATGCCCGCTTTAATCGGGCCGGTATTGGGGCCTCTGGCAGGCGGCTATCTGGTGGAATATGCTTCGTGGCACTGGATTTTTCTGTTGAACCTGCCCATCGGCCTGCTCGGCCTGATTGTCGGCCGGAAAATCATGCCCAATGTCAAAGGTGAGAAAGCGGCTTTGGATTTGAGCGGTTTTCTGATGTTTGCTGCGGCGGCCTGCGCGCTGACCCTGTCGGTCGAAATCGTATCCCATGACGGTGCGAAACCGTTTTCCCTGCTGCTGGCGGCCAGCGGTACGCTGTTGATGTGGCTTTACTACCGCCATGCGAAAACCGCGTCCAATCCGATTTACGCGGGGCATTTGTTTAAAGTGCGTACCTTTCGGCTGGGTTTGATGGGCAACCTGATCAGCCGGTTGGGTATCAGCTCCGTACCGTTTCTGCTGCCGCTGCTGTTCCAGGTGGCTTTCGGTTACAGCGCGACGCTGTCGGGCTGGCTGGTGGCACCGGTTGCCTTGGCTTCGCTGCTGGTCAAACCGGTCATCAAGCCCGTGATGGCGCGCTTCGGCTACCGCAATGTGCTGATTTGGAACACGCGCATCTTGGGTGTACTGATTATGCTGTTGGCGGTTCCGTCCGAAAGTACGCCGGTAGCCGTATGGGTGGGCTTGCTCTTCTTGATGGGTACTTGTAACTCGATTCAGTTTTCATCGATGAACACGCTCACTTTGGCCGATTTGCGCGGCTATCAGACCGGCAGCGGCAACAGCCTGATGGCGGTCAACCAGCAATTGGCGATTGCACTGGGCATTGCGCTGGGCGCGCTGATGCTCCAGCTTTGGCGCGACAGCAGCATAGGCCGGGCCGATCTGCATACCGCTTTCCGGCTGACCTTTGCCGGTGTCGGCCTGATTACCTTGTTGTCCGGCCTGATTTTCAGCCGTTTACATGTTTCAGACGGCCAAAATCTTACGGGGCAGCAATAAAAATCAGGTAAAATGCTTTCAGTAAGAATTTAAATTCATTTTTTCAGACGGCATGACATAAAACGGTCGGATGCTGATTGGTTCTTTTGCAGGCCGTCTGAAAACCGTTATTTTAATGAAAACGAAATATTTGACATTCATGCTTCCCGCGTTTCTTTTGGGCTGCGCCGCCCTGCCGCCGTTGGAGGGGCGGACGGAAAGCCGGTATATCGAGGTGGACTCCGCGCCACGCTTGGACGCGGTTTTAAAACCGTCCCAGCAGGGTGCGGTCGACAATGACCCCGAAACTTCAAGCGTCTATCTGCTGAATGATGCGCATGAAGCTTTCGTGGCGCGTGCGGCCTTAATCGAATCGGCTGATGTCAGCCTGGATTTGCAGTATTACATCTGGCACAACGACATTTCAGGCCGGCTGCTGTTTAACTTGCTGCACCGCGCCGCCGAGCGCGGGGTACGCGTGCGCCTGCTTTTGGACGACAACAACACCAACGGTTTGGACAATGTCCTGCTTGCGCTCGACAGCCATCCGAATATCGAAATCCGCCTGTTCAACCCGTTTGTTTCGCGCAAATGGCGCGCTTTGGGCTATCTGACCGACTTTCCGCGCCTCAACCGCCGTATGCACAACAAATCCTTCACCGCCGACAACCGCGCCACCATCGTCGGCGGGCGCAACATCGGCGACGAGTATTTCCAAGTCGGAGAAGATACCGTGTTCGCCGATTTGGATATTCTGGCTACGGGGCCGGTGGTGACGCAGGTGTCGCGCGATTTCGACCGCTATTGGGCGAGCCAATCGTCCTACAACGCGACCAGCGTGATTAAAAAAGGCAGCATCGAAAAAGGTTATCAGGAGCTGGAATACAACCGGGCAGACAGCAACAAAGTGCTGGCCGATTACCGCAAAGAAGTCGAAAATTCGGGGCTGTTCAAATCCATGCAGGAAAACAATATCGAATGGTTTAACGTGCATACCCGCCTGATTAGCGACGATCCGGCCAAAGGGCTGAACCGCGACCGCTCGAAACAGCCGATTGCCGAACGCCTCTTTAACGCCCTGCAAAAGCCGAAAGAGAGCATGTATCTCGTTTCCCCGTATTTCGTGCCGACTAAAAGCGGAACGCAGGCCTTGTCGCAATTGGCCAAAGAAGGCATTGATGTCAACGTACTGACCAATTCTTTGCAGGCGACCGATGTGGCGGCGGTGCATTCCGGTTATGTGAAATACCGCAAGCCTCTGCTGAAAGCCGGGGTCAACCTTTACGAATTGCAGCCCAGCCATGCCGTGCCGAAAACCAAAGACCGCGGCCTGACGGGCAGCTCGGCCACCAGCCTGCATGCCAAAACCTTCATCGTCGATGCCAAACGCGTGTTTATCGGCTCGTTCAACCTTGATCCGCGCTCCGCTCGCCTGAACACCGAAATGGGCGTCGTCATCGAAAGTCCCGAAGTGGCCGGCATGATGCAGCGCAGTCTGGCGGAAACCACGCCGAAATACGCCTATAAAGTGACGATGAACAAATTCCACAAGCTGCATTGGTACAACCCCGAAGACGGCAAAACCTACGGCAAAGAGCCGGAAGCCGGCTTTTGGAAACGCGTAACCGCGCGGATATTGTCGTTTTTGCCGATTGAATCTTTGCTGTAAGGCCGTCTGAAAAAGAAGGCCGTCTGAAAGGAAAATCATGAAATCCGTGAGCAAAATCTTATCGTTGGGTACCGCCGCAGTTCTGCTTGCCGCCTGCGGCACGACGGCGGACAAAACGCCGCGCAAGTTCAAGGGTAAAACTGCCGCTGTGTCGCCAAGCATCAAGCCTGTGCGCATCAGCCACATCGACCGCGCGCACGGCTCGCAGGAAATCATGATTCAAAGCATGGGCTTGGTCGGCACGCCTTACAGATGGGGCGGCAGCGATGCCGCCACCGGCTTTGACTGCAGCGGCATGATTCAATTTGTCTATAAAAACGCACTCGGTGTCAGCCTGCCGCGTACCGCCCGCGACATGGCCGCCGCTTCGCGCAAAATCCCCGACAGCCAATTGAAGCCGGGCGATTTGGTGTTTTTCAACACCAGTAAGCGCACCAGATATTCCCATGTCGGCATCTACATCGGCAACGGCGAATTTATTCATGCGCCCAGCAGCGGCAAGACCATTCAGACCGAGAAGCTCTCCAAGCCGTTTTATGCGAAAAACTACTTGGGTGCACACACCTTTTTTACCGATTGAGGCCGTCTGAAAAGAGCGTGGACAAAATCAAAAGGCCGTCTGAATTTTCAGACGGCCTTCACCATTGGAGGTCAAATATGAATTGGCATTTAAAACCGTTTGCCCAATTAAGCAATTTCGAGCTTTGGCAGATTTATAAAAGCCGGGTCGATGTTTTTGTGGTGGAACAAAATTGCGCCTATCCCGAAGTGGACGAAAAAGACTTGAATGCGCTGCATCTGTTTGCGGAACAAGACGGCATCTTGTCGGCGTACTGCCGAATCATCAGCGATGATCCGGTGGCGAAAATAGGGCGGGTATTGGTTGTCAGAGACCGGCGGGATTCGGGATTGGGCAGGATATTGATGCAGCAGGCATTGCAGGCTGTGCAAAGCCGTTTCCCGGAGTATGAAATCCATATCCAGGCGCAGCTTTATTTGCGGCGGTTTTACGAATCCTTGGGTTTTGATGCGGTTTCGGCCGATTATCTGGAAGACGGCATTGCGCATATCGATATGGTGTGGCGTCAAGTTTGAGGCCGTCTGAAAAATCAGCAGGCATGATGTATTCATTTTAAATAAATCAGAGATATAATACTTCATCCGGAACCGTTTCAGACGGCCTACCACCAAACGGGAATTCTTCCATGAAGCTCACTTATATCGTCGTGCTTGCAGCCTTAGGCACGGCTCTGCCTGCTTATGCGGAACAATCGCTGCACGCAACCGGCAGGCTTGCCAACGGTCTGACCTATCACATTTTCAAAGTACCTTCCGCCGGAAAACGGTTGGTGACGCGCCTGAATATCGGCGTGGGTGCTGCCGATGAAAATAACGGCGAAGAGGGTATCGCCCACATCACCGAACACATGGTGTTCCAATCGTCTCCCCAAAATCCGCAAGGCCTTTCCAACCGGCTGAACAAAGACGGCTGGCAGATGGGCCGCCATTACAATGCGCAAACCACTTATGATTACACGCGCTATATGCTGACTCCGCCGCGCGGGCTGAAGCAGTTGGACGAAACCTTATTGATTTACCGGCAGATTTTGCAGCCCAAGCAGTTTTCCGCTGCAGATTGGGAGAAAGAGCGGCAGGTCATTCTGAGCGAGTGGCGGCAACAGCAAAATCTGCAAAACCGTCTGAACCGGCAGCAGCATGAATTGATGTACAAAGGCGCGCGGCAAGGGCGTTATGCACCGATAGGCCGTCTGGAAGCCATCGAAAAAGCCGACATGAAAACCGCCGCTGATTTTCACAGCCGCTGGTACGGCGTGAACAATGCGGTGTTGGTGGTGATGGGCAATGTCAGCATAGACGAAACCGCACGCCTGATTCAGAAAGCATTCGGCGGTTTGCAGCCGATTGCGCTGGGCGAGCGGCGGAGCGAAGAATACGAGCCGACGCTGCAAAACGGTTGGCACATTGCGCAAGTGGCCGACCGCGACAATGCGGAAAACAAATTGTCGCTGGTTTTCCGTTTCAAAAAGCAGCCGACCCCGGCTTACGAAGAACACGCCTACCAGCGGCTGCTGGATAATTTCGCCGCGTTTATCGTCAACCGCCGAATCAGGCAGTCGGGCGAAGACGTGGTGCTGAAAATGGATACCCTCGGGCGCAATACCGGCGCGTTGGTGTTCCAATCGGAAACCGCGCCCAATCAGCACGGCGAAATGCTGGACGTGTTGCGCCATTTGCGCCAAGAGATTTTAAATACCCCGGCCACCGATGAAGAACTGGCGGAATACCGCAGGGTGCTGCACCGCAATCTGTCGCCGCAGCAGGCCGCGATTCCGGATGATTTGGGCAAAGTGGTTGCCTTAAGCGACGAAACCGTATTACGCGGTTTGCCGATGCCCGATGCGGAAATCCAAACCATAGACCGCAGCCAGCTTTACCGCATCAACGCCAAAGTCGTGAACCGGCGCATTGCCGACTGGCTCAATGCGCCCGACAAAATGATTCAGGTTCAGGCGCAGGCAGACGAAAAAGTGAATTTGCCTGCTATTGCAAAACTCAATCAGGCTGTCAGGCCGTCTGAACAGGTTTCAGACGGCCTCACTGAA
Source organism: Neisseria sp. CCUG12390 (assembly GCF_047837985.1). Classification (GTDB taxonomy): domain Bacteria; phylum Pseudomonadota; class Gammaproteobacteria; order Burkholderiales; family Neisseriaceae; genus Neisseria. Next base: position 1,404,032 of record NZ_CP181244.1, on the reverse strand, counting down.
CCGCATTTTGCTTCTGCACAAGGCGGACAAATCGTTTCGGAAAAACGGGACGACAAACTGAATATCCATTATTTGAATTTGAGCAACGGCGACACCGCCGTTATCATGAAATTGCCGATGGCGGGAAACAGGATTTATTTTAAAGCCTTATCCAATGTCGGTTATTTGAGCGACCCGCAACAGGCATGGCAGGCGGAAATCCTGGCCGACGTATTGGCGCGTTCCGTACCGCAGGGCATGAACGTTGCCACGTTCAAGCAATGGCAGCAGAAACAGGGCATACAGCAATACCGCTTCCGCTTGGACGGCTATCAGCAAACCACCGATGCCCAAGTCGCCAAAACCGCATTGCAGCCGCTGTTGCAGCTTTACCGCCATTACCAGACGGCAGCCGATTTCGGCGGTTGGCAGCAGTCGGTCAAGCGGGAAGAATCGCGCTTCAAAGTCGGCCAATATTCCAAATCGGGGCGGCAGAGCCATGTTCTGAATACCATGCGCCATGGTAAAAATCTGTTGAGGCCGTCTGAAAGCCGCGCCTATGCGGAATTGACCGCCGCCGGTTTGCAGCAGCAATGGCAGACTTTGTCCGCTGCGCCGACGACCTACTATATCGTCGGAAACTTGTCGGCGGACGAAATCAAACCGTTGATGACACAATATTTAGCCGGTATTCCGCGCCGTCGGATACCGCCGACACATTATCCGCTGCAAAGCGGCCGTCAGACGCAGCAGGTGGCGGCAAACGATACGCAGGGTATTGAAGTACAGGCTTGGTCATGGGTGCCGACTCGGCAGCTTTCTCCGGCGCAATACGAACAAATCAAGCTGTTGAACAATCTTGCCAATGCGCGTCTGAAAGACGAATTGCGCGGCAGGCAGCAAAGCACTTACGGCGTGAAATTCCATGCCGCGCCAAACGGCGGCCAGTCGAGAATTGAAAGCCATCTGACATTCGATTCGCCAAACGGACAGGCGCAGGCCGATTGGCAGGCAGCGCAAAAAGTATTGCGCGGATTGCCCGACGGTATCGGCTTCAGTGAGGCGCGCAATTTGCGCAAACTTTTTGTCGAGCAGGAAAACGCGCGCAGGCTCAAGCCCGATTTGTGGTTCGAACGGTTGGTCGTCAGCCATCAGACTTACGGCGATGCCCGTTATTTGAACGAAATCAGGCAGATTCCCGAAAGTTTCAGCCGCAGCGGATTGCGTGAAACGGCCAAACTGATGTGGTCGGAGCAAAACGAGCAGGTATTGTTCATGCTGCCGCGTCCGTGACGGGTGGTTTTGTTGCACTCAGGCCGTCTGAAAACAAGCGCAGCGGGTTTCTGCAAAGCTAAAACTCACTATGCTCGTTTTCAGACGGCCTTCGTTATCATGCCTCCTTTTTCGCCGCCGCAATCCTTGCACGCAAATCGGCCAGATGACTTTTGCCTTCTTCTTTGCTGACAATCGGCTCGCTGTCTTTGCGGCCCAGGATTTTGATGTCTTCCTGCGGCATTTCGCCGATGAAGCGGCTGGGTTCGGGAAATTGCCAAGTGCCTTGTTTTTTGCGTTTCACGCAATGGGTAAGCGTGAGCTGGCGTTTGGCGCGGGTGATGCCGACGTACATCAGGCGGCGTTCTTCTTCGACGTTGCTCTCTTCGATGCTGTCGGCGTGCGGCAGGATGCCTTCTTCGCAGCCGACGAGGAAAACATACGGATATTCCAGCCCTTTGCTGGCATGGAGCGTGGAGAGTTTGACCGCGTCGTTTTCTTCTTCGTCTTTGCCTTCCAAAAGCGTCATCAGGGCGATGGTTTGGGCGATTTCGATGATGTTTTTGCCGTCTTGTTCCCCCTTGCGCGCGAGCCACGAGGTCAGGTCGCACACGTTGCGCCACTTGATTTCGCCGGCTTTGCCTTCTTCGTTTAATAAAAGATGGTTTTCGTAGCCGATTTCTTCGAGCAGGCTGGTGATGAGTTCGCCTGCGTCGGCGACTTCGGCGCGGTTGCGGTAGACTTCCATCATTTCCATAAATACCTGCACATGTCCGCGGTTTGCGGAACCGAGTGATGAGAGCGCGCTTTCGTTCTGCGCGGCTTCATAAAGGCTGCATTCGTGTTCGTGCGCGTAGGTGTTGAGTTTGCCCAGCGTTACGTCGCCGATGCCGCGCTTGGGCGTGGTGACGGCACGCAAAAAAGCAGGGTCGTCGGTAGGGTTGGCAAGCAGGCGGATGTAGGCCAGCACGTCTTTAATCTCGGCCTTGTCGAAAAAACTCTGGCCGCCCGAAAGCTGATAGGGCACGCGTGCGCTGCGCAAGGCTTCTTCAAACGCACGCGCCTGATGGTTGCCGCGGTAAAGCACGGCAAAATCGGCGTATTTGGCCTTGTCGCCCGACACGGCTTTCTGCTTCACGATTTGGCTGACCACCCACTCGGCTTCGTGTTGCTCGTTCTGACAGGCCACGACCTTCACCGTTTCGCCCATGCCGAATTGCGACCACAAGGTTTTTTGGAACAGTTTCGGATTGTTTTCAATCACTTTGTTGGCGATTTTCAAAATCCGCGCGGTAGAGCGGTAGTTCTGCTCCAGCTTGATGATTTTCATCTGCGGATAGTCTTCCTGCATTTTGCGCAGGTTTTCCATGTTTGCGCCGCGCCATGCGTAAATCGACTGGTCGTCGTCGCCCACGGCGGTAAACATGCCTTCCAGGCCGATCAAGAGCTTCATCAGCGTGAACTGGCAGGTATTGGTGTCTTGACATTCGTCCACCAGCAGATAGCGCAAACGCCGCTGCCATTTGTTGCGCACTTCACTGTTTTGCTGCAGCAAAACAGCAGGCAGGCGGATAAGGTCGTCGAAGTCCACCGCCTGATAGCTCTCCAGCGTGGTCTGATAACCGGCGTAAACCTGCGCAATCTGCTTTTCCCACTCGTTCGAGGCCGTCTGAAAAACCTGTTCGGGCGTGCGCAAATCGTTTTTCCACAGCGAGATTTGGTGCTGGGCTTTGAACACAGCTTCTTTGCCCGTGCCGCCCAACAGTTCGCCGATGATTTTTGCGCTGTCGGTCGAATCGAGAATGGAAAAATTCTTTTTATAGCCCAGCACATTCGCTTCTTCACGCAAAATCTTCATGCCCAGTGAGTGAAACGTACAAATCGTCAGGCCGCGCGTTTGTGATTTGGGCAGCATTTTCGCCACGCGCTCCTGCATCTCTTTGGCGGCCTTGTTGGTGAAGGTAATCGCGGCCACCGTGTGCGGCAGGTAGCCGACGTTGACAATCAGGTGCTTGATTTTTTGCGTGATGACCCCCGTCTTGCCGCTGCCTGCGCCGGCCAAAACCAAAAGGGGGCCGCCCAGATAATTGACGGCGGCTTGCTGCTGGGGATTGAGTTTCATGGAACGCGGTAAGATTGGGAAAGAGGGCGATTATAACATTTCCGGCAAAGGCAAAGGCCGTCTGAAAACAGGTATCGGTTTTCAGACGGCCTTGCCGCATGGAACGAATCGTCAACACTCATTGGGAAATTTCTGGCAAAACGTCCCGTCTTGTGCGGCCTGTGCACGTATTTTATTCAGGCGGCTGCAATCATACATCAGCACGTCTTTTTTCGGTTGCAGGCGCGTGCAGTATTTCAATCTGGAATCGCCTTCGTCAAAAATCCAGACGGGCAATTCGATGATGTGGGTGCGGTATGAACGGCCGCCACCGCTGTGACCGTGTAGTTTCAAGATTTCATAACTGCCTTCCGGAACATACTTTTCAGCGTTGTTGCTGAGAATAAAGCGGTTGTGCGCGCCGCTGCCGTCGTGTATCGGTTCGATTTTGAAATGGCTGTTGAGCGGTATCGTCCAATGAGGGGAAACATGGATAGAGTAAGGCAGCGTAAATTCGGCTTCATAGGCATGGCCGTGAACGGCTGCCGGTAATTCGACGGATTCCATTATCGTCGGTATTTCACGTGCGCAGGCGGACAGTGTCGGCAGCATTAAGGCCAAACAGGAATAAAGGAGTAAGGTTTTCTTATTCATTAGAATCTCGATAGGCCGTCTGAAAACCGATTTTCAGACGGCCTGCGTCTTATGAGAAATTTTATCAGGCAGCGGCCAGCCACTCATTAACCGCCGCTTCCAAACGCTTCATGCCTTCGGCCAAGTCTTCGTCGTTCAGCAGCAGGCTCGGGGCGAAACGCACTACGTTCGGCCCCGCCACCAAAACCATCAGGCCGTGTTTCAGCGCGGCGTTGAAGATTTCTCCGGCGCGGTTTTCATAAGCGTCGGCCATGACCGCGCCCAGCAGCAGACCCATGCCGCGAACCTGTTTGAACACGCCCGTTTTGTTGCACAATCCGGTTAAGGTCGTCTGAAGTTTTCTGCCTTGCGTTTCCACATGGTTCAGGGTTTCGGGCGTGTTGATGATGTCGAACGCGCGGTTGGCTACGGCGCAGGCCAGAGGGTTGCCGCCGAAAGTCGAGCCGTGGGTTCCCGGGCCGAAAGTCGGGGCGATTTTGTCGGTGGTGACAATCGCGCCGATGGGAAAGCCGCAGCCCAAGGCTTTGGCGAGGCTCATGATGTCGGGTTTTACGCCGTAATGTTCGTAGGCGAACAGTTTGCCGGTGTGCCCGATACCGGTTTGCACTTCGTCGAAAACCAGCAATGCGCCGTGTCGGTCGCACAGGCGGCGGGCGGCTTCGAGATATTCCCGTTCCGCAGGCAGGATGCCGCTTTCGCCCTGAACCGGTTCGATAATCACGGCGCAGGTTTGCTCGCCGACGGCGGCTTCCAGCGCGGCAATGTCGTTAAACGGGACGTGGGTAATGCCTTGTGGCAGCGGCGCGTAATCCTGGCTGTATTTGGGCTGGCCGCCGACGGATACGGTAAATAGCGTGCGGCCATGGAAGCTGTTGACGCAGGAGACGATTTCGGTTTTATGCGCGCCGAAGTGGTCGCGGCCGTATTTGCGCGCCAGTTTTAATGCGGCTTCGTTGGCTTCCGCACCGGAATTGCAGAAAAACACTTTGTCGCCGAAGCTGTTTTCCACCAAGCGGCGCGCCAAATCCTGCGCGGGCTGCGTGGTGTAGAGATTGGAAATGTGCCAAACCTTCTGCGCCTGTTCCGTCAGGGCTTCAATCAGCGCGGGATGGCTGTGTCCCAAGGCATTTACGGCGATACCGCCCGACAAATCAATCAGTTCCCGCCCTTCGGTATCCCAAACGCGGCTGCCGGAGGCGCGTTCGGGAATCATCGGTGCGAATGAGAAATTGGGGGTGAGATAGTTGGTCATGGGGTATCCTTTTGCCGTAGGTAAGTGGGAAATATAAGAAAGGATTATGCGCCGATTGTTGACAATGTTCAAGGCGAAAGGCCGTCTGAAAACAGAACCGCTCAGTTTTCAGACGGCCTCAATCAGAATATAAAGCCCGGCTTCAAGCCTGAATCCGATATTGGGTTTATTCCCGCTTGTGGTTGCGTTTCAAACAGAAAGGTCGTCTGAAACTGTTTTTCAGACGGCCTTTTATCCGAATCCGTACCTTCAAATCGAATATTCGATCAATTCGTTTTGCGAGAAGATGTAGATCTGTTTCGGTACCAAAGCCAGCCCGTTGCCTGCGGTCAGGTTCAGGCGTGCGGCGTCGCTGCCGGAGAGGGTGACGTGTACGTCGCGGTCGGCGTGTCTGACGGTGATGTGGGTCAGTGCGCCGACGGCGTGGATTTTTTCGACCACTGCCGTGAGCATGGGTGTTTGGCCGGTTTGGGCAACCTGCCATTCGTGCGGACGGATGTAGCCGGTGGCGGTCTGTTCCTGCCATTTGTATTGGCGGTCGAGCGGCCAGCGGTAATCGCCGTAATGCCACACGCCTTTCTCGATGCGGCCTTCAAAGGCGTCGGTTTCGCCTAAAAATTCGGTAACAAATGCGTTTTCCGGTTGGCGGTAAATCGACTCTGCGCTGCCGGTCTGCTCGATTTTGCCGTGGTTCATCACGACGATTTCGTCGGAAACTTCCAGTGCTTCTTCCTGGTCGTGGGTGACAAGAATGCTGGTTACGCCCAAATTATGATGAATATCGCGCAGCCATGTGCGCAATTCTTTGCGCACTTTCGCATCAAGCGCGCCGAAGGGTTCGTCAAGCAGCAGCAGCTTGGGTTCGACGGCCAGGGCACGGGCGAGGGCGATGCGCTGGCGTTGGCCGCCGGAAAGCTGGTGCGGATAGGATTTGGCCAGGTGCGACAGTTGCACCAAGCCCAATAATTCTTCCACTTTGGCGCGGATTTTTTCTTTGGACGGGCGTTCGGCTTTCGGCAAAACGGTCAGGCCGAAGGCCACGTTGTCGAACACGTTCATGTGGCGGAACAGGGCGTAATGCTGGAAGACGAAGCCGACTTTGCGTTCGCGCACATGTGTGTCGGTGACGTCTTTGCCGTCGAACAGGATGCGGCCGCCGTCGGCGTTTTCCAAGCCGGCGATGATGCGCAGCAGCGTGGTTTTGCCGCAGCCGGAAGGGCCGAGCAGGGAAGTGAGCTTGCCGGTGGGGACATTCAAATTGATGTTTTTCAGCGCGTGGAAGCTGCCGAAATGTTTGTTCAGGTTTTGGATGGTGATGCTCATGCGGATATTCCTGTTTCGGGTTGTGAGGCCGTCTGAAAACGCAATCGGTTTTCAGACGGCCTTTGGTTGTTTTACTGCACGCGTTCGGCGGCCGCGAGTTTTTTCTCCTGCATTTTAGTAATGAAGTTTTGCACCGCCAAAGTCGCCAGAGCCAATAGAGCCAAGACGCCCGACAAGGCAAACGCGCCGGTGAAGTTGTATTCGTTGTAGAAAATCTCCACCAAGAGCGGAATGGTGTTGGTTTCGCCGCGGATGTGGCCGGACACCACGCTCACCGCGCCGAATTCGCCCATCGCGCGCGCGTTGGTGAGAATCACGCCGTAGAGCAGCGCCCATTTGATGTTGGGCAGCGTGACGCGCCAAAACATCTGCCAGCCGCTCGCGCCCAAAATCAGCGCGGCCTGCTCCTCGCTGTCGCCCTGCGCCTGCATCAGCGGAATCACTTCGCGGGCGACAAAGGGGAAGGTGACGAACAGCGTCGCCAAAATAATGCCCGGAATGGCGAAGATAATCTGTATGCCCTGCGCTTCGAGCCAACCGCCCAATGCGGTGTGTGCACCGAACAGTAAAACGAACATCAAACCGGCCACTACGGGCGACACGGAAAACGGCAAATCGAGCAGGGTCGTCAGCAACTGTTTGCCGCGGAAATCAAAGTGCGTCAGCAGCCACGCCATCGCCACGCCCAACACCGCATTGACCGGCACGACAATCGCGGCGGTAATCAGCGTCAGCTTGATGGCCGACCAGGCCTCGGGGTCGGTAATCGATTGCACATACAAATCCCAACCGCCTTTCAAGGCTTCGTAGAACACCGCGACCAGCGGCACGACCAGCATGACGAGCAGGAACAGCAGCGCAACGGCGGTCAGGGTAAAGCGCAGCCAGCGCGGTTCGGTCAGATTGGGGTTGACGGAATGGGTTTTCATGTCGAATCGGTCTCGCTTCGGAATGGAGGCCGTCTGAAAAATCGTCCGGCGTTTTCAGACGGCATGGAAAATCGGTGGGCATTTTGTCGGATACGGGCGCGCATCAAGGTTTTCAGACGGCCTCAAGCCTTCGCGCCCGCCCGTTTGCTCAACGCCCATTGCGTAACATTCAATGCAAATAAAACCGCGAATGAAATCATCAGCATAAAAAGCGCGACGGCGGATGCGCCCTGCACGTCGAACTGCTCCAGTTTGCCGGTGATAATCAGCGGCAGGATTTCCGAAACCATCGGGATATTGCCCGCGATGAAAATCACCGAGCCGTATTCGCCCGTGGCGCGCGCAAACATCATGCCTGCGCCGGTAATCAGCGCCGGCATGATTTCGGGCAGCAGCACGCGGCGGAACACGGTGAAGCGGTTCGCCCCCAAAGTGGCCGCCGCTTCTTCGTATTCGCCCGACAATTCTTCCAACACCGGCTGCACCGCGCGCACGATAAACGGCAGGCTCACCACCACCAGCGCGATCCAAATGCCGGCGGGCGTAAATGCGATTTTGATGCCCAAAGGCTCGAACCAGCGGCCTATCCAGCCGTTGGGCGCGTAGAGCGTCGCCAGCGCAATGCCCGTTACCGCCGTGGGCAGCGCGAAGGGCAGATCCACCAGCGCGTTGACCATGCTTTTGCCCGGAAAATCATAGCGCACCAGCACCCACGCGACCAAAGTGCCGAACACGATATTCGTCAGCATGGCGTAAAACGACATTTTCAGGCTCAGCCATACCGCCGCCAAAACATTCGGTTCGGCAATGGTCTGCCAAAACGCCGTCCAACCGATTTCGGCGGCTTTGGCCGCCATCATCGCAAACGGCAAAACGACCAAAAGCGACAGGCACAATACGGTCAGCCCTAAGCTGATGTTAAAGCCCGGTAAGACGCTGGGGGTTTTCAGTAATCGCATGGTTTGATAACGGAATGGTGGGATATGGCCGCTACTTTAATACAGGCCGTCTGAAAAAGGGAAAGAATGGTTTGTTTATTGTAAAGATGATTTCGTTATATGACCGAGGCCGTCTGAAAGGGAGGGAAAACGGTTTTCAGACGGCCTGGGCATTTTCAGCCGTCATCAGCGGCGCAAGTCCGCTACGTTGTCCGTGCCGCCCATGACGGATTGGAGATTTTTGAATTTTCAGGGATTGGCAAAAGAGTTTTCGGCCTGTTACTGCCGTCGCAAAAAATACAAAAAGGCCGTCTGAAAAAGCGGTCGCGGTTTGCCGCAATGCCTTTCAGACGGCCTTTGAATGAATCGGAATTATCCGGCAAACTGTCGGCTGAATGCGATGAATTCTGCTTTTTTGGCCTTAGCTTTACCTGAGTCAATCGCTTCTTGGGCGGCGGTAACACCGGCAGCCAAAGAATCCACCACATTGCCCGCATAGAGTGCGGCAGCGGCGTTGAGCAGCACGATGTCGCGTGCCGCGCCGTGTCCGCCGTTTAAGACGGCATCCATTTTGGCCAGCGATTCGGTGCTGTTTTCCACGCGGATTTCATCAAGGTTGCGGCGGGTTTCCATGCCGAAATCCTGCGGGTGGATGTCGTATTCGCGGATGGTGCCGTCTTTGAGTTCGGCCACGCGGGTGTTGCCCGTCAGCGTGATTTCGTCCAAGCCGCCTTCGCCGCAGACCACCAAAACGTGTTTCGAGCCGAGCTGCTGCAACACGCGCGAGAGAATGCCGCACAAGTCGGTGTGGAACACGCCGAGCAACTGGTTGGGCGCGCCTGCCGGGTTGGTCAGCGGCCCCAGAATATTGAAAATGCTGCGGAAACCGAGCGAACGGCGCACGGGCGCGACATGGCGCATCGCGCTGTGGTGGTTTTGCGCAAACATAAAGCCGATGCCGGTTTGCTCGATGCTTTGGGCAATCTGTTGGGGCGAAAGGGTCAGAACCGCCCCCATCTGCTCCATCACATCGGCCGCGCCGCTGGAAGACGATACCGAACGGCCGCCGTGTTTGGCCACTTTTGCGCCTGCCGCCGCGGCGACGAACATGGCAGTGGTGGAGATATTGAACGTTTTCGCACCGTCGCCGCCTGTTCCGACGATATCGACCAGATTGTCGGCATTAGCAACGGGTACTTTGGTTGAAAATTCGCGCATCACGGCGGCGGCGGCGGTGATTTCGGAAACGGTTTCCACCTTAATCCGCAAGCCGGTAATGATCGCCGCGATTTGCTCGGGCGGCACCTGGCCGCTCATGATCTGGCGCATCAAATCGCTCATTTCATCGTAAAAAAGCTCGTTGTTGCTGATTAAACGCTCGATGGCCTGCTGCGGGGTAATCATGTGGTTTCCTTAGCTTATCCGTTGGGTATGCGCGTTATTCTACCGCACTTTCGGGTTTCGGCGCACCCGACAGCCATGCAGACAGCATGACGGTCGAGATGCACAGCCACAGCCAGATATAGGCCAGAGACGAACCGAAATCGTCGGCAGGCAGCCAAAGCGTCCGCTCCTGAAAATAAGTCGTTACCATTTGATACAGCCATGAACCGAGAACAATCATCAGGAAGACGGCGGTGGCGCAAAAGCCGATGATGTATGCCCCGCGTTTGTCGCGGTAAACCCGCTTGCTGATGCATACCGCCACGGTGATGAGTATCAGCGGCAGGCAGGTCAGGGCGGTATAGAGCAGGATTTCCAAAAGATGCGCGGGTGCGCCGGAAACCGGCGGAGAAAAGCCTTCCTGCCGTTCTGCCCATCTGAGCATCTGCCAGTTGGCTTCCATGACGAACAATGATACGCCCAGTCCTCCGATGAGCGAATAAAAAACCACCTGTCGGCGGGGATAGCGGTGTTTCTGCATGATGCGGCAATCCTTATCGGTTTTCCGTAAACCGAAGACATACCGCCGAAAGATACGGCAAAGGGCGAACGCATGGCCGAACATCCGGAAACCGCCCGCAATCGTTCTGCAAAACAGAATGGCGGTTACGGCTTTCGGAGACTTTAGCGACAGCGGAAATCAAGTTTTCCGCTATAAAACGTCCAATCTGCACACCGGTACCCAGCATACCGACAAAACTGCAGATTTCCTGATGTTTGCCGTTTTTTCGGCGAATCTTAAATTTACGTTATTTTTTTATGGTAGGTAAGTTTGCAGGAGCATTTGCCGTTATGTGTTGCAGAGGCTTCGGAAATATTCGATGAGCAAATCAAAGACAGGAAAGCCGTCTGAAACTGCCGTCTGAATGCGCAGGCAGGTTCAGACGGCCTTTATTGTATTTGGATACAGACCGCTGTCATGTATTTTAGTTTCAATTAAATTGAATTTTTTACATGGTGGCTTTCAAACGCTTATCGGGATTCGGCATTTGTGGTGCTGAAAGTTTTGAATTCCTCCAAAAAATTGCGCAGCATATCGTGGCCGTGTTCGGTCAGGAGGGCTTCGGGGTGGAACTGTACGCCTTCGATCGGATAATCTTTATGGCGCACGCCCATGATTTCGCTGTCGTCCGTCCAAGCCGTGACTTCGAGGCAGTCGGGCAGGGTATGGCGGTTGATGACCAGACTGTGATAACGCGTGCAGGTCACGGGATTGGGCAGGCCTTTGAACATGCCCGTGCCTTTATGGTGAACAGGGGAAACTTTGCCGTGCATGAGGGTTTGCGCGCGCACGATATTGCCGCCGAACGCTTCGCCTATGGTCTGATGGCCGAGACACACGCCCATAATCGGCAGTTTGCCGGCGAAGTGCTGCATGGCGGCCACGGAAATACCCGCTTCTTTCGGCGAGCAGGGCCCCGGGCCGATAACCAGATATTGCGGTTTCAGTGCGGCGATTCCGTCCAAAGTGATGTCGTCGTTGCGGCGCACCACGACTTCTTGGTCGAGTTCGGCGAAATATTGCACGATGTTGTAGGTGAAACTGTCGTAGTTGTCGATAAAGAGCAGCATTTTTAACCTTTTGCTTTATGGGTTTTTATTTTCAGACGGCCTAGTTTTTCACCATGGCCAGATTGTCGGGGTCGTTGATGAACGCCCACATTTTTTCATCGCTGGTAAAGACGCCCTTACGGATAAGATAGTGCAAATCATGCTTGATCTGAGCATCCGCTTTGCGGATGACCACGCGCATATTGTTGCGGTAGGCGGCCATTTCCAAAATTTTCGCCGCAAACTTCGGCTGGTGCAGACGGGCGTGTGCAGGCGGATTGCGGCCGATGTATTCGTTCAGTTTTCGGGCGCTGCTTTGGAAATCGGTGTGCAGCGGATCGATGAATACGATGTGAAACGGCATCCGGCTGAGATAATCGTGTTCGTTGTCCATCATCGGCGGCTTGGGCTGGAATCGTGATAACGGCAATCTTATCAGCAATAGAGGCCGTCTGAAAGGTTTTACACGGTGTGAATGCCGGTAAAACTTTCAGACGGCCTGTTGCAAAGGTCGGCCGCTTAAGGCAGTTTGGGTTTGACTTTGACACTCAGAGGCAGATGGTCGGAGAGCATCTGCCAATTGCGGCTGTTGTGGATTTTGGTATCCATGATTTCCAGATTTCGGGTATAGACGCGGTCCAGGCTCAGAAGCGGCATGCGAGAAGGAAAGGTTTTCGGGCGCTTGCCTTTACTGTCGAGGAACACTTCGTCAAGGTTGAGTGCTTTACCCAGCGAGAGTGCCGATTTGTAACGCCAGTCGTTAAAATCGCCGGCGATAATCAGCGGGCTTTGCGTATCGATCTGCTGACTGACGTATTCGAAAATAGCCTGATACTGTTTGGCACGGTCCGGTTCGCGCAAATTCAGATGGGCACACAGACACACCAGCGGCAGGTCCCAACCTTCGGGCTGGACTTCGCAATGCAGCACGCCGCGCTGCTCGTGCTTGTTGACCGTGATGTTGAGGTTGTTGCGGGTTTCGATGGGCAAGTGGCTCAATATCGCATTGCCGTGATGACGTTCGGGATAGACGGCGTTTTTGCCGTAGCTGCGGTTGAACGATAAATGTTCGCCCAAAACATCATAATGCGGTTCGGCGGGATATTCCTGAATCTTACTGCTGCGCGGCAGGTGCATGCCTTGCACCTCCTGCAGAAACAGCACATCGGATTGGAGCGACTGCAACGCATCGCCCATGCTGCCGAGCTGGAATTTGCGGTTGAGCGCGGACATGCCTTTGTGCATATTGTAGGACGTAATCGTAACGGGACGGGGTGACATTTGTGACCTCACTGTTTTTGTTGGTTTTATGGTCGCAGTATAGCACTTTTGAAATAACGGTTTTTTTCATGTTTGTAAAAAAACATCCGTTTGGGCAAGCAGTTGTAAGCAACAGGCCGTCTGGAAACCGATTCGGCATTTTCAGACGGCCTTGCCGTTTATTTGGTGTTTTTCAGAAACAGGCCGACACCGCTTTCGCAGCGGATTTGCCGCGTTTCCAGCGTATGCCGCAGGAGCGCGTCGTTTTGCGGCAGGGCGGCACGTTCCGCTTCGTGATGCCACAGATGATAGGCGACACCGGCGAATTTCAGATTGTAGCGTTTCATGCCGTTGTGAAAACAGCGGGCGACAAATTCGCTGTCTTCGCGTCCCCAGCCGACAAACCGGTTGTTGAAACCGTTGACCGCCAGCGCGTCGGCGCGGAAGAAACCCATATTGCAGGTTTTGATACCGCGGTGGTTCCGGCTGCCTTTTCGACCGATAAGGGCGGACAGGCAGCGGCTTCGCAGGGCGGAAAGGCGTTTTTCTATGCCTCGGCTGAACGGGGAAAGGTCGGGCAATTGCTCGGAAGCCAGAATTTCCTGCGTGCGTTCTTCGCTCAAAATCACGCGCGAACCTTGTACCAAACGGCCGCGCAAGGCAAGTTTCAGGTGGTCGGCGACAAATGAGGGGTCAAGCAGCATATCTCCATCAATCAGCACGATATAGTCGCCTTCGGCCATCGCCAGCGCACGGTTGCGCGCTTCGGCGGCACGGAAACCGTCGTCCGGCCGCCAAGCGTGCTTGACCGGAACGGGGGTCAGGCGGTTGATGTAGTGGATAACATCGGCGGTTTCGCGGGTCGAACCGTCGTCGGCCACGACAATTTCATCGGGCATACGCGTCTGCGACAGGGCGGATTTCAATACCGTCAGCAGCGCGTCGGGACGGTTGTAGGTCGTGATAATCAGCGAAACTTTCATGTCGCGGTTGCGTTCGTACAGTTTCACATATTTGTAGTACGAGCCTTGCGCATTGGCCACCGATACCGTCAGGCCGTCTGAACCGTAGGCGAAACCGCGCTTGAAAAAATAATTTTTAATAAACGACACGCCGCCGTGGAGCAGGGCTTTGGCCGGCGACGTTTTCTTTTTGAAGCGGTTTTCTTCGGCGTAAAGCGAAGAGTATTGCTGCATTTTCCGAATCAGCCCTTCGGCGTTTTCAAACGAATAATGTTTCAGACGGCCTGCCAAAGTATTCACCTGCGCGTCTTTCGGAATGACGAGCGATTCGTGTACCTGACGGTCGGAAAAGCGCGTAAAACCGCGGTGGTAAAGGCGCGGCAGAATGTCGGGATACCAGCCGCAGCCTTTCATCGGGCGGCCGTTGTAATGGTTCAGGCGCGACAGGGAATAGATGTTTTGCGGGCGGTTTTCCGCAACGGCGGTGCGGAGGGCGTCAATCAGTTCCGCATCGGGGATTTCGTCGCTGTCGATGCTGAAAATCCAGTCGTTTTGCGCCAGTTGCGCCGCCATGTTTTTCATGGGGCCGAATCCGGTAAAATCATGCTTGTAATAGCTCACGTTGCCAAATTGCGCAGCAATCCCGAAGGTACCGTCGGTCGAGCCGTTGTCGAGCAGCAGAACTTCGTCGAAATCGTGTAATGCGGTCAAGACTTCCGCCAGATAGCGTTCGGAATTTTTGACCAGCATGGCGGCAGTTGCCGGAATTTTAATGGTTGTCATGGCCAGGCCGTCTGAAAAAATATTGCAAAGGCTGTATTTTAACCGATATACCGCTACAATACGCATTTCGTTTTTTCAGACGGCCTGATTGGATGATGAGGTTATTGTTGGCTCCCATGCAGGGATTGTGCGATGACGTGATGCGCGATTTGCTGACGCGCATCGGCGGCTATGACGAGTGCGTCAGCGAGTTCGTGCGCATTACCCATACGGTGCATTCGCGCAGCACTTGGTTGAAATATGTGCCGGAAATCGCCAACGGCAACAAAACCTTTGCCGGTACGCCCTGCACGGTGCAGCTTCTGGGCAGCGATGCGGACAATATGGCGGTAAACGCGCTGGAAGCGGTGCGCTTCGGTGCGGATAAAATCGATTTAAACTTCGGCTGCCCCGCGCCGACGGTCAACAAACACAAGGGCGGGGCTGTATTGCTGAAGGAGCCGGAGCTGATTCACCATATTGTCAAAACCCTGCGCGCGCGTCTGCCCGAACATATTCCGCTGACGGGGAAGATGCGTTTGGGTTTTGAGAATACGGATTTGGCGTTGGAATGTGCGGCGGCGATAGCGGAAGGCGGGGCATGCGGTTTGACCGTTCACGCGCGTACCAAAGTCGAGGGCTACGAGCCGCCGGCGCATTGGGATTGGGTACGGAAAATCCGCGATGCGGTCGATATTCCCGTTACCGCCAACGGTGATGTGTTCACGCTGCAAGATTATCTGGCGATTAAGGAAGTCAGCGGCTGCGACAGCGTCATGCTCGGCCGCGGTGCGGTTATCCGCCCTGATTTGGCGCGTCAGATTAAGCAATACGAACGCGGCGAAGCGGTGAAGGAAACGGATTTTGCCGAAATCGCGGGCTGGATTAATCTGTTTTTCGATTTGTGCGTGGCGAAAGAAGCGAACAACAAATACCCTGTGGCGCGTTTAAAACAGTGGCTGGGCATGATGAAGAAGGAATTTCCTCAGGCGCAGGAACTGTTCGACCGTATCCGCACGTTGAAAGAAGCGGATGAAGTGAAACGGGTGCTGCTGGTGTTTGAAGAGGTGCAGCGGAAGCCGGTTTGAAGCCGTCTGAAAATCGGGATGGCCGATTATCGGGATGAGAACTGCGTATGTCATATAAAATTTAGGTTTGGCAAAAATTCGAGGCCGTCTGAAAACTTTTCAGACGGCCTTTGCATAACGCGTTCGTTTAAGAAGCCAATACGCGCGGAAACAGGATTTCGTTTTCCAGACGGATATGGTCGGTCAGGTCATTGACCATTTCTTCGGCCAAGCGGTAGAGACGCGTCCAACTGCCGCAGGCTCCTTCCGGAATCTCAAAGTTATTCGTCAATTCGCGCAACCGGGCGATGGCGTGGTCGTGTTCTTCATGCTCATGCATCATCACGCTGATGGGCATGGCCGCGCCGCGCCCGACACCCTGATTAATCATCGGAAACAGCATACGCTCTTCCTTCATCATGTGGCTTAAAAGCTCGTTCTGCATGTCGGCCAGCAATTGGGCGATTTCGGCCGGAAACGTATCGGCATGAACCGTCGCCACTTTTTGCGCCAGCGGAACCAGCTCTTCCAGCTGGGCGCGGTGGATATTGTGGTAACGTTGCAGGATATGGTCGATGGTCGCGCCGAAAGGTGCGGTTTCCCAAACGGTAAAGTCAGTCATGATCGGGTTCCTTGGTCGGTGTTGAAGGCTTTCAGACGGCCTTTTGAAAAGATGTATATTTTATGAATGTATTTGTCAGACGCAAAGGATACACCTGTTCGGACACTTTGTATAGAATCAAATCATGGCCTTAAACCGGCTTTAAAAACGGAGGCATCGGGAAGCGGGCGGTTCGGTTGACACGGAGGAAAACAGTTTTTATATTAAAACCCTCAGTGTGGCTTCTATACACTGGACAGCGGTGCAAACGAAACAAACAACGAAAAGGAGTCAATAATGGCAGCATTTGAATTACGCAAAAGCGACGACGGTCACTTCAGCTTTATCCTGTCGGATGATGACGACAAAACCTTGCTCAAAAGCGAACAGTACAACAGCAAAGCCTCGGCACAAAACGGCATCGAATCGATACGCAAAAATTCAGTCCAAGATGCGCGTTATGAATTGAAAGAGAGCAACAACGGCAAATTCTATTTCAACCTCAAAGCCACCAACGGCCAAATCATCGGCACCAGTCCGCTTTTGGCCGATGCTGCCGCGCGTGATGCGGCGGTTGCCAAAGTCAAAGCGGAGGCCGCATCGGCCAGCGTACTCGAAAGCTGATGTTTTAAATCGCAAAGGCCGTCTGAAACGCAGGTTTCAGACGGCCTTTCCGTATCTGTTTACAATACGGCCAAAGCGGCATCGTAATCCGGCTCTTCGCCGATTTCAGGTACCAATTGGCTGTAAAGCACTTTATCGTTTTCGTCCAATACGACCACCGCGCGGGCGTTCAGACCTTTCAGCGGAGACGACAGCAACTCGGTACCGTAATCCTGTTTGAAGTTTTTGCAGCGGAAAGTAGAAAGCGAGGTGACGTTTTCAATGCCTTCCGCACCGCCGAAACGCGCCAAGGCAAACGGCAGGTCGGCGGAAATGCACAAAACCGCTGTGTTGTCCAAACTGCCGGCGCGTTCGTTGAATTCGCGTACCGATTTTGAGCATACACCGGTGTCGATGCTCGGGAAAATATTCAGCACTTTGCGTTTCCCGGCAAAATCCGACAGGCTTTTTTCGGACAAATCGGTAGCAACCAAGGTAAATGCAGGAGCGTTTTGTCCGGCTTGGGGCAGGGTGCCACCCACTTCTACCGGTTCGCCTTTGAAAGTGACTTGAGCCATGTTGGTTCCTTTCTGGATTGAGGTTGAGTCCTACGGTTAAACGGTATCGTCAATGCGACGATACCATGTTTCTTTTTCCGCATCATCAATAAACGACGCTTTGAATGAATTTTTACACAGCGTGCGGATGTCGTCACGGCTCAAATCCAAAGCCTCGGCCAATTCAATAAAATTTTGGTTCACATAGCCGCCGAAATAGGCAGGGTCGTCTGAATTCACCGTTACCGACACGCCGCGTTGCAGCATACGGCGCAGATTGTGTCGGTTCAGATGGCTCACCACTTTTAATTTCAAATTGCTCAACGGGCAGACGGTCAGCGGCATCTGCAAATCGATCAAACGCTGCATCAGCACATCGTCTTCTTCCGAACGCACGCCGTGGTCGATACGCGCGACCTTGAGCAAATCCAAGGCTTCATACACATATTGCGGCGGCCCTTCTTCGCCAGCGTGCGCAACCGCTAGGAAACCGTGTTCGCGCGCTTTGGCGAATACACGTTCGAATTTGGACGGCGGATGGCCGACTTCGCTGGAATCCAAACCCACGCCGATGATTTTGTCCCGAAACGGCAGGGCTTGTGCCAACGTTTCAAAGGCGGCTTCTTCCGACAAATGGCGCAGGAAACACATAATCAGGCGGCTGGAAATGCCCCATTCGTTTTGCGCATCGCGGCAGGCGCGTTCGATGCCGTTCAACACCGTTTCAAACGACACGCCGCGTGCGGTATGCGTTTGCGGGTCGAAGAAAATTTCGGTGTGCACCACATTATCCGCCTTGCAGCGCAACAGATAGGCGCGGGTCAAATCGTAAAAATCCTGCTCGTTCAGCAGCACCGCCGCACCGGCGTAATAAATGTCCAGAAAAGACTGGAGATTGTGGAAATCATAGGCAGCGCGCACTTCGTCAACACTCGCATAGGGAATGCCGACGCCGTTGCGGCGGGCGATTTCAAACATCAGCTCAGGTTCGAACGTGCCTTCGATGTGGACGTGGAGTTCGGCTTTGGGCAGGGCGGCGATTAATTCGTTTCGTGTCATGGTTGCTTTCGTTTTTCAGACGGCCTATTGAGAATATCGTGATACGGTTTGCGGATGATGGTTGCCTTTCGGTCAGGGCAACCGACATATTCCCGTATCCGACGGTATGCCGGTTAAGGGTTTTCCAGTGAGGCCGTCTGAAAATATTTTTCAGACGGCCTCTGGTTTCAGACGGCCTTATTCTTCGGCCAATATTTTCTGTTTCAAGGTTTTCAATACGTTTTTTACCGTGTTGATCCGCACGTCGATATTTTCCATCTCCGCGCTGTAACGCAGTTTGTCCGCGCCGGCCAAGCGGTATTTTTTATCGGTTTGGATCAGCATGATGATTTCGGTCGGATCAATGCGGTTGTTTTTGCCGAACGATACGGTAACCGATTCGGTATTTGCATCCACGGTATTTATCCCCATTTCTTTTGCCATGAGCCGAATTCGGTGGCTTTCAATCAGCGTTTTCACGGGCTGTTCGGGCAGGCCGAAGCGGTCGACGAGTTCTTCGTGTACGCTGTTGATTTGGGCTTCGGTTTCGCAGGTGGCGAGGCGTTTGTATAAAACCAGCCGTTCGTGGATGTCGGGGCAGTAGCTTTCGGGCAGCAGCGCGGGGCTGTGCAGCTTGATTTCGGTGGTGACGCCCAGCGGGGCATCCAAATCGGGCTGGCGGCCTTTTTTCAGGTCGCGCACGGCCTGTTTGAGCATTTCGGTGTAGAGCGTGAAGCCCACCTGCATCATTTCGCCGGACTGCCCTTCGCCGAGGATTTCGCCTGCGCCGCGGATTTCCAAATCCTGCATGGCGAGGGTGAAGCCTGCGCCCAACTCATCGGCGGCGGCGATGGCGTCGAGCCGTTTTTCCGCGTCTTTGGTGATGTATTCGGGCGTGAGCAGGTAGGCGTAGGCCTGGTGGTGGCTGCGGCCGACGCGTCCGCGCAGTTGGTGCAGCTGCGCCAGGCCGAATTTGTCGGCGCGGTTGATGATGATGGTGTTGGCGTTGGGGATGTCGATGCCGGTTTCGATGATGGTGGAGCAGAGCAACACGTTGAACCGCTGCTGCAAAAAGTCGCGCATCACCTGCTCCAGCTCGCGTTCGCGCAACTGGCCGTGCGCCACGCCGATGCGGGCTTCGGGCAGCAGGGCTTCCAGTTTTTCGCGCATGTTTTCAATGGTTTCCACTTCATTGTGCAGGAAAAACACCTGCCCGCCGCGTTTGAGTTCGCGCAGCACGGCTTCCTGCACGCTGCCTTCGCTGAACGGCTTCACAAACGTTTTCACGGCCAAACGGCGGTTGGGCGCGGTGGTAATCAGCGAGAAATCGCGCAGGCCTTCGAGTGCCATGCTGAGCGTGCGCGGGATTGGCGTAGCGGTCATGGTCAGGATGTCCACATTGGCGCGCAGGCGTTTGAGCTGCTCTTTCTGGCGCACGCCGAAACGGTGTTCCTCGTCGATGATGACCAAGCCTAAGTTTTTGAATTGAATGTCGTCCTGCACCAGTTTATGCGTGCCGATGACGATGTCCACCGTGCCGTCGGCCATGCCTTGCAGCGTCTGCGTGGTGGCCTTGCCGCTGTTGAAACGCGACAGGCTGGCGACTTTCACGGGGAAATCGGCGAAGCGGTCGGCGAAATTCTGCGCGTGCTGCTCCACCAGAAGCGTGGTCGGCGCGAGCACGGCCACCTGTTTGCCGCCCATCACGGCCACGAACGCCGCCCGCAGCGCGACTTCGGTTTTGCCGAAGCCCACGTCGCCGCAAATCAGCCTGTCCATCGGCTTGCCTTGGGTCAAATCCTTGATGGTGGCGGCGATGGCGGCGGCCTGGTCTTCGGTTTCCTCGTATTCGAAGCCGTCTGAAAAAGCCTGATAATCCAATTCATTGAACGCGAATTTGAAGCCGTCCTGCGCCGCGCGTTGGGCATAGAGGTTGAGCAGCTCCGCCGCCGTATCGCGTGCTTTTTCCGCCGCCTTGCGTTTGGCTTTCGTCCACGCGCCGCTGCCGAGCTTGTGCAGGCTCACGTTTTCGTGCGCCTGACCCGAGTAGCGGCTGATTAAATGCAGCTGCGAAACCGGCACATAAAGCTGCGCCTCGCCCGCGTATTCGAGCAGCATCATCTCGGCGGTTTCGCCGCCCAAATCCATCGTTACCAAGCCCATATAGCGGCCGATGCCGTGTTCCTCGTGGACGACGGGGTCGCCGATGTTGATTTCGGCCAAATCGCGCAACAGGCCGTCTGAAACCTGTGCGTGTTTCTTACGGCGGGCGGACGTGCGGCTGCGGGCGACGTATTGGTAGAGGTCGGTTTCGGTGATGACGGCGAGGGGCGTTTCAGACAGGCATTGCGTGTGATTGCCGTCAAGTTCCGTATTTTCAGACGGCGTAGGTCGGGCATTGATGCCCGACGGGGTTTGTGATGCGGCATCGGTGTCGGGCATGGATGCCCGACCTACGGGTGTTTCGTAGGGTGGGTGTAAACCCACCATTTCGCCCGTTTCGTTTAATGGTGGGTTGACACCCACCCTACGAGGTTCAAGGCCGTCTGAAAGCGTGTTTTCATACGGCGTAGGTCGGGCATTGATGCCCGACGGGGTTTGCGATGCGCCACCGTTGTCGGGCATCAATGCCCGACCTACTGTGCCTGTCTGAAAACCGTATGCCAGCGGCGTTACGGTAATCGCCAGCGGCGCGTCGCTGTCCAGAAACGCCTGCCAGCCGTCCACGCTTTTGGGTTTCAGGCCGTGCTGGGCGAAGAAACCGAGCATGGTTTCGCGCCGGCCCGCGCTTTCGGCGGTGAGCAGGATGCGGCCGGTAAAGCCTGTCTGAAAACGTTGCAGCGCGGCCAGCGGTTCGTCGGACTGGCGGTTCACGGCCACGTCGGGCAGCAGGTGGGTTGAGCCGTTCAGGTCGGGCAGGATTTGCGGGTAGGGTTTCAGACTGCCTGCGAACTGGTCGGCGGTGAGATACAGATGCTGCGGAGGCAAAGGCGGGTAAGACGCGTCGCCCTGCGCCATTTTGAAACGGGTTTTCACGTCGGCCTCGAACCGCCGCGCTTCGGCGTGCACGTCGCCGATGCAGACGGCCAGCACGTCGCCGCCGAGGTAGTCGAACAGCGTGGCGCATTCGTCTTCGAAAAACAGCGGCAGGTAGTATTCCACGCCCGCGCCGAAATGGCCGTTGCTCACGGCTTTGTACACGGCGGCGGCGTTGGGGTCGTTCTCGATTTCCTCGCGGAAGCGGGCGCGGAAGATTTTCTGCGCTTCCGCGTCGGTGGGGAACTCGTGCGCGGGCAGCAGGCGGATTTCGGACACGGGCGCGAGCGTGCGCTGGCTGTCGGGGTCGAAGGTTTTGATGCTGTCGATTTCGTCGCCGAACAAATCGAGACGGTAGGGCAGCTCCGCGCCCATCGGGAAAATGTCGAGAATGCCGCCGCGCACGGCGAATTCGCCCGCCGCCACCACGTTGGAAACGTGGCTGTAACCGGCCTCCACCAAGTTGCCGCGCAGGACTTCGATGTCGAGCGTCTGCCCCGTTTTCAGCCAGAACGTGCGCCCGAGCAGGAAGGCCGGCGGCGCGAGCTTCTGCATCGCCGTGGCCACGGGCAGCACCAACACGTCGGCCTGACCGCTTTTCACCTGCCACAGGGCGGATAGCCGTTCGGACACCAAATCCTGATGCGGCGAAAAACGCTCGTAGGGCAGCGTTTCCCAGTCGGGCAGGAACACGGCGTTGTCCTGCGGACGGAAAAACTGCCAGGCCGTCTGAAGCCGCAAAGCCTGCTCGGTGTCTTGGGTAAGGATGACTTTGAGCGCGTTGTCGGGCAGGTTCTGCGCCAAAGCCCACGGCAGCGAACCGCGCGTGAGATCGGGCCAGCGGGATTTTTGGGCGGGAGCGGGGAGAGGGAAGTTCATGGTTCGGTTCAGCAGCATGACAGGCCGTCTGAAATATTTTTCAGACGGCCTCGGGTTGGAAACGGGGTTTATTTTAACAGAACACGCAGGCGGTTTGCTTTTCAGACGGCCTGAAATTTGTTTTGAGAACATTCAAAAATTTTCGGAAACCTATGACTGATTAATCCGTCATTCGTCATCAGCCGGATCTGCCTCAAAGCCGAAGCTTTTGCAAAATTCAAAAACTTCGTCTGAAACCTCTCCTTCGTCATTTAGCTGCGCTTCTCCCGCGCAGCTAATGATGGACATAGATTTTCAGGTTAAACCCGAGTTTTGCAAAGGTCTTAGGCTGTTTTCAGACGGCTTGAAATTTTCCTTTGAGAACATTTCAAAATCTTCGGAAGCTTATGACTGTTAATCCGGTATTTGCCATCAGTCATATCAGTTTCAAGGCCGTCTGAAAACACGGCGCAACCGTCAAACCGCCGCGCCGAAAAATCTGCCGATAACGGCGGTAATACCCAAAGCCAGTACACCCCACGCCACCACGCGAACCACGGCACGCAGCGGTTTTGCACCGCCGAGCCGTGCCGAAAGCCAGCCGAGAGCCGCCAAACCGAGCAGGGTGGAAGCAGCCAATGCCGCCATCAGGTTTTCAGACGGCATCAGCAGGGCAACCGCCAGCGGCAGAACCGCACCTGCGCTGAATGCGGCGGCGGAAGCCAAGGCTGCCTGCAAAGGTTTGGCTGCGCGGGCTTCGGTGATGCCGATTTCGTCGCGGGCGTGGGCGGACAGGGCATCGCGGCGGGTCAGGGCTTCGGCCACTTGGCGCGCCAGTTGCGGTTCGAGACCGCGCATTTCGTAAATGGTGGCCAGTTCGTCCAACTCGGCTTCGGGGTGGGCGGCCAGTTCGCGGCGTTCTTTCTGCAAATCGGCTTTTTCGGTGTCGGCCTGACTGGATACGGAAACGTATTCCCCGGCCGCCATCGATACCGCACCGCCGACCAGCGCGGCAATGCCGGTCAGCAGCAGGGTTGGAAAATCGGGTTTGGCGGCGGCCATCCCCGTCAGCAGCGCGGCGGTGGAAATCAGGCCGTCGTTCGCGCCCAAAACAGCGGCGCGCAGCCAGTTGCTCCGGGTGGAAAAATGGGGTTCGGCGTGGCGGGTGTACATGTTATTTTCTTTATCGGTTCGACAATCAAAGGCCGTCTGAAACACCTGTATCACCGTTTCAGACGGCCTTTGCAACAAGGCTTATTTTTCGTTTTGCCGGTACCATTCGACAAACGCATCAGGCTTCACGAAACCCAATAAGGCTTCGCTGCGCGTACCGTCGGCACGAATCACGAACACGCCCGGCGGGCCGAACAGGCCGTATTCTTTGAGCAGGGCTTGGTGTTCGGCAGTGTTGGCGGTGACGTCGATTTGGAAGAAGCGCTGCATATCGACGGCTTCGTGAACCTGCGGCTGGTTTAGCGTGTAAGCCGCCATCTCTTTGCACGACACGCACCAGTCGGCGTAGAAATCGAGCAATACCGGTTTGCCCGGATCGGCTTTCAAGGCGGCATCCATCGCGGCTTTGAGTTCGGCGACATCGGTGAACATGATGCCGTGGCCGCTATCTTGTCCCGCTTCCGACGGCGGTGTCAGGGTCAGGAAGTGGTGCAGGGCGGTGGTTTGGCGGTGGTAGCTTTGCCAGCCGAACCATGCGCCGCCGATCAGCAGCAAAAAGCCCAATATCATCGCTACGCTTTTCAGACGGCCTGTCTGTTTGCCGGCACGCGCCAACAACCATACCGCAGGCACCAGCAGCAGCAGGGTGTAAAGTGTCACGACCAAAGCGTAAGGCAGATACGGCGTAGCCAGATACACCGCCACCACCAGCAGGATAAAGCCGAACGCGGCTTTGATGCCGTTCATCCAACCGCCGGCGCGCGGCATGATGTGGCCGCCGAATGTGCCGACGATAATCAGCGGCACGCCCGTACCCAAGGCCAAAACATACAGAGCCAGCCCGCCCAAGACCGCATCGCCGGTCTGCCCGATATAGCCCAGCGCAAACGCCAGCGGCGGCGCAACGCAGGGGCCGACGATCAGCGCGGAGAGCATCCCCATCACAAACACCGAAGCCATGCGGCCGCCGGAGAGCTTGTTGCTTTGGTTCTGGAAATACGACTGCACCGAGCTGGGCAACTGGATATTGAACAGGCCGAACATCGACAAGGCCAACACCACCATCACCGCAGCGGCAGTCAGCACCACCCACGGCTGTTGCAGCCACACGGTCAGCAGCGCACCGGTCAGGCCGGCAAATACGCCGACCAAGGTGTAAGTCAAGGCCAAGCCCTGCACATAAACCATCGACAAAGCAAACGCACGGCCTTTGGTGGCGTTTTTATCGCCGACGACAATGCTGGAAACAATCGGCAGCAGCGGATACATACAGGCGGTAAAGCTCAAGCCCAAGCCCGCGAGAAAAAACGCCAACAGATTGGCGTTTAAAGTATCCCAAGACAATTTGAAGCGGCTGCTGTCGCTCTTGGCAGGTGCGGATTTGAGGCCGTCTGAAGATTTCGTATCGGGCCGGGTAAAGCGTTCTTTTGCCGACAGCGGTTCATCTGCGTTTTCGGGTTCGTACAAACCGTTGCCCTTGATGTCGAAAACGGTATCCACCGGCGGATAACACACGCCGACTTCCGCGCAGCCCTGATAGCTCAAGGTCAGTTTATACGCCGCCGTCGGCTTTTCATACGGCCAGTTGACCTGTGCGGCATGGTGGTACACGGTTTGCTTGCCGAAAAATTCGTCTTCCTTTTCTTCGCCCGGACTGAATTGCGGCTCGTTTTTCAACACGCCTACCGGATCGGTATCGCCGATGATTTTCGACTGATAGAGATAATAACCGTCGGCAATCTGAAACTGCACGTTGATGCCTTGTTCGGTAACGTTGACCTGCGGGCGGAACGCCTGCTCGGGCGGCAGCAGTTTGGACGCATCGACAGGCGAGGCAAAGGCCGTGTTGGACAGGGCAAAAAAAGCGGTAATGAAGTAAAGGAATTTTTTCATTTCGAAAACCTGCGGTATGGCGGACTTGTGTTCGTAAAGTATGATTTGAAATCGATGTTTGCGCATTATAAGCGAATAAAGGCCGTCTGAAAAACAAGAAAGCCACACCGCTTGAGGTAAAACAATGTAGGCAAAATCAAACGCGCGGTTTGCGGAGCGGAAGATTTCAGACGGCATGAGGGCTTGGCCGGATAAAACGTCTTGCCCGCTGCTTCCTTGCAGGACGCATTCATGCCCGTTCGGAAAAGACAATGCCGTCTGAAACTTATTTTTTCAGACGGCTTTTGCATTCATCGGGAAAAACCGTTCTACGGATAAGCAATCAGCGCGTAAGCCGAATGGTTGTGAATCGATTCGAAGTTTTCGCTTTCGACCGTGAAACTTTCCACGCGGGCATCGGCAATCAGCAGGGTGGCGACATCGCGCACCATGTCTTCCACGAATTTCGGATTTTCGTAGGCCTGTTCGGTTACGAATTTTTCGTCGGGGCGTTTGAGCAGGCCGTAGAGCTGGCAGCTGGCTTGCGATTCCACGCAGTCGATGACTTCTTCGATGCCGACTTCGGCATTGGCGGTCAGCGATACGGTAACGTGCGAGCGTTGGTTGTGTGCGCCGTATTGGGAAATTTCTTTGGAACACGGGCAGAGCGAAGTCACGGGAACCATCACTTTCAGGCTGTGGGTATAGCTGCCGTTTTTGATTTCGCCGGTCAGGGTAACGTCATAATCCAGCAATGACTGAATGCCGGAGACAGGCGCGGTTTTTTTGCGGAAAAAAGGAAAGCTCACGCTGATTTTGCCCGAATGCGAATCCAGCAGTTCAACCATTTCCCGCGTCAGTTGCTGCAAACGGTCGAAGCTCAGGGCTTCGGTCTGCTTTTCCATCAGCGCGACAAAGCGCGACATGTGCGTGCCTTTCTGTTCGGCCGGCAGGTAAACCGTCATCGTCAGGCGGGCAACGGTGGCCTGCACGCCTTCGGCGGTGGCGAGGGTAATCGGGAAGCGTAAATCTTTGATGCCGACCTGGTTAATCGGCAGGTTGCGTAAATCGCGGCTGGATTGCACGTCTGCAATGGCGTTCATGCGTGTTTTTCCTTAATGAGTGCGGATGCTTGATGTGTGGGCTTCGGCGTCCGGTTCAAGGCCGTCTGAAAAAACGGCTTTTATATTTTCGGCCGGAAGCGGGTTTTCCAAATGCGAGATTATATCACTTGTAGGTAGGGCAGGTATTGATTGTTTCTATTTTTCGGATAGTGATAGAATGAACGCCGTTCATATCCAAACAGGGTTTGCGTCATGAAATTTGCCACCAAAGCGATTCATTCCAGCTACGATTGCGACGGACACAACCGCGCGCTGATGCCGCCGATTTACCAAAACAGTATGTTCGCCACCCATGAAATCGGCGAGCAGACACCTTACCGCTATTCGCGCCTGAGCAATCCGACGCGCAAGATTTTGGAAGACACGGTGGCCGATTTGGAGTACGCCGAAGCCGGTTTTGCGTTTTCCAGCGGCATGGCCGGAATCGACGCGGTATGGCGTACTTTTCTCAAGCCGGGCGACACCATCATCGCCGTGGCCGATATTTACGGCGGCGCGTATGATTTGTTGAATGATGTTTATGCACCGTGGGGCGTGAACGTGGTGTTTGCCGATTTGAGCAATCCCGATAATCTCGACGCGCTTTTGGCCGAACATGACAATGTGAAAATGCTGTGGCTGGAAACGCCGTCGAATCCGTTGCTGCGTCTGGTGGATATTCCGGCATTGGCCGCAAAAGCCAAAGCAGCCGGTGCGCTGGTCGGTATCGATAACACTTTTGCCACGCCGTATCTGCAGCAGCCGCTGGATATGGGCTGCGACATCGTGTTCCATTCGGCAACCAAATACCTGTGCGGCCATTCCGATGTGTTGATGGGCGTGGTGGCGGTGAAAAGCAGAGAACTGGCCAAACCGCTGCATACCATGATGGTCAACAGCGGCGCGGTGGCTTCGCCGTTTGACTGCTGGCTGGTACTGCGCGGCATCAAAACGCTGGCCTTGCGCATGAAGGCGCATTGCGAAAACGCTTTGGAAATCGCCAAACGCATGGAAAATCATCCGGCGGTGGAAAAAGTGTTTTACCCGGGTTTACCGTCGCACGAGCATTACGGACTGGCCAAAACGCAAATGCCCAAAGGCATAGGCGGTGTGGTAACGGTTTATCTGAAAAACGACAGCAAAGAAGCGGCCAACAGCGTGATTCGAAACATGAAGCTGGTGAAAATGGCTTCCAGCCTGGGCGGGGTGGAAAGCCTCGTCAACCATTGCTATTCGCAGTCGCACAGCGGCGTGCCGCACGATGTCAAAATGCAGATGGGCATCAAAGTCGGCCTGCTGCGTTTCTCCGTCGGTATCGAAGACGTTGACGACATCTGGCAGGATATTTCTCAAGCCTTGGATACCACTTTGTAAGACAACAGGCCGTCTGAAAATTTTTCAGACGGCCTCGATACTGTTCCCTAAAACCTTTCAGACGGCCTTACCGTATCATTCAGGCCGTCTGAAAATAATGAACCAAAATAAGAAATCGATTTCGTTGGCTGCGCTTTGCCACCCTGTATCTTTCTTATTTTACTGCACCGTTTTTTTTGAGAAGGAAACCTTATGGCCGCCGCGCCCGAAGCCAAATTTACCGAAGAAAAAGTCTTGTGGGTCAAACACCATACGCCCAAACTGATGACCTTTGCGATTACGCGTCCCGAGGCTTACCGCTTCTCCGCCGGCCAATTCTCACGCCTGGGTTTCCGCGACGGCGAAGGCTTTATCTGGCGCGCCTATTCCGTCGTTTCGGCAGAGTATGCCGACACTTTGGAATATTTTGCCGTTTTGATTGAAAACGGCCCGATGTCGGCCAAACTGGCCCGAATGCAGGCCGGCGATGAAATCCTGCTGGATAAAACCGCCACAGGCTTTCTGTTGCCTGAGCGTTTCCCCGACGGCAAAGATTTGGTGATGCTGTCCACCGGTTCCGGCATTGCGCCGTTTCTCTCCATCGTCGAGCAGCCCGAAATCTGGCAACGCTTCGAGCGTGTGGTGCTGGTGCATTCCGTATCGTATGCGGACGAACTGATTTTCAACGAACGTCTGGCCGCACTGAAAGAACATCCGCTGATTGAAGAGCATTTTCACAAGTTTGTTTTCGTCCCCTTTACCACGCGCGAAACCGCTGAAAATGCTTTATCCAACCGACGTATTCCGGCCTTGCTGCTTGACGGCGGTTTGGAAAAACACGTCGGTTTCACGTTCAACAAAACCGACACGCGCTTTATGGTGTGCGGCAATCCGGCGATGGTAAAAGACACCTTCCAAGCCCTGATGGATTTGGGTTTCGCCATGCACCGCAACCGCGAACCCGGCCAAATTATGATGGAAAACGGGTTTTGATTCGGTCTTGAAAGATTTTCAGACGGCCTCAAACCCGAACAAGGCCGTCTGAAAAAATACGCTAAACGAAAAGAACACACCATGTCCGTCAACCACTACGAAAACTTCCCCGTCGGTTCCATCGTTATGCCGCGCCGCCTGCGCAAGCCGACCCATGCCGTGTATGCCTTTGCGCGTACCGCCGATGACATTGCCGACGAAGGCGGAGCCGACGATGAAACCCGTTTGCAGGGTTTAACCGAATTGGAACGCGAACTCGACCGAATCCAAAACGGCGAAACGCCGCAAACCGCGCTGATGCGGCGGCTGAACGATGAAGCGGTACGCCCGTTCCAAATGCCGCTGGAGCCGTTTTACGATTTGCTTTCCGCGTTCAAGCAGGACGTAGTAAAAAAGCGTTACCAAAATTTCGGCGAACTGGTCGATTACTGCCGCCGTTCCGCCAATCCCGTCGGCCGCATTATGCTGCACCTTTACGGCGAACACGATCCGGTAAGCATCGCCCGCAGCGACGGCATCTGCACCGCGCTGCAACTGATTAATTTCTGGCAGGACGTAGCCGTCGATTGGCAGAAAGGGCGCGTGTATATTCCGCAAGACGACTTAGCGCGCTTCAAAGTCAGCGAAGAGCAGATTGCCGAAGGCAAGGCCGATTTCGCGTTCCGACGGCTGATGGCGCACGAATGCGAACGCGCGTTTGCCATGCTCAAAGGCGGTTCGCCGCTGGGGAAAACGCTCAAAGGCCGCATCGGTTTCGAGCTGCGCATGATCATCGTCGGCGGCCAGCTTATTCTGCAAAAGCTCGACGGCATCCAATACGATGTTTTCAACAATCGGCCGGTGTTGGATAAAAAAGACTGGCTGATTATCGTCAAGCGCGCGTTTCAGAAGAAATAAAGGCAAAGGCCGTCTGAAATTTTCAGACGGCCTTGCTGTATAAAGGATAACTGCCGATCGGATATCGGCTTCAATCGGACAGTCGGAAAAGCAGGGCGGAGACGGTTTGAACAGTCTCAGGCCGTCTGAAAATGCGGCACACGGTATTTTTCAGACGGCCTGTGCAGCATTTGAAACATCCGCACCGCGATAATCGGTTTGACAGATAGCTGGAAGCAGGGATTTGCGGTAAGATACGCAAAATCCGAAAATCAAATTCAGACGGCCTTTGAAAAGCTGCAAAGGCCGTCTGAAACCGTTTAAACCTGTCACAGAAAATATCATGAAAACTTCTGAATTACGCCAAAAATTCCTGCAATATTTCGAACAACACCAACACCAAGTCGTGCGCTCGTCTTCGCTCGTGCCGCACGACGACCCGACGCTGCTGTTTACCAACGCGGGCATGAACCAGTTTAAAGACGTATTTTTGGGCTTCGACAAACGCCCTTACAACCGCGCCACCACCGCGCAAAAATGCGTGCGCGCAGGCGGCAAACACAACGACTTGGAAAACGTCGGCTACACCGCTCGCCACCACACCTTCTTTGAAATGATGGGCAATTTCTCGTTCGGCGACTATTTCAAACGCGAAGCGATTCACTTTGCCTGGGGCTTTCTGACCGGCAAAGAATGGCTCAACCTGCCGAAAGAAAAACTGCTCGCCACCGTGTATGCGGAAGACGACGAAGCCTATAATATCTGGCTCAACGAAATCGGCCTGCCTGCCGAACGCATTGTGCGCATCGGCGACAACAAAGGCGCGCGTTACGCTTCCGACAACTTCTGGCAGATGGGCGATACCGGCCCCTGCGGCCCCTGCACCGAAATTTTCTACGACCACGGCGAAGACATCTGGGGCGGCATTCCCGGCAGCCCCGAAGAAGACGGCGACCGCTGGATTGAAATCTGGAACAACGTGTTCATGCAGTTCAACCGCGACGAGCAAGGCAACATGCACCCGCTGCCGAAGCCGAGCGTCGATACCGGCATGGGCTTGGAGCGCATGGCCGCGGTCATGCAGGGCGTGCACAGCAACTACGAAATCGACCTGTTCCAAGACCTGCTCAAAGCCGTGGCACGTGAAACCGGCGTACCGTTCAGCATGGATGAGCCGAGCCTGAAAGTGATTGCCGACCACATCCGTTCCTGCTCGTTCCTGATTGCCGACGGCGTATTGCCGGGCAACGAAGGCCGCGGCTATGTCTTGCGCCGCATCATCCGCCGCGCCGTGCGCCACGGTTATAAGTTGGGTCAGAAACAAGCGTTTTTCTACAAGCTGGTACCCGATTTGGTCAAAGCGATGGGCGATGCCTATCCTGAATTGAAAGAAAAACAGACCCAAATCATGGAAGCCCTGCGCGGCGAGGAAACCCGCTTCGGCGAGACGCTGGAAAAAGGCATGGGCTTGTTCAATAATGTATTGAACGGTATGCGTTTCTTAAAATTGGAAAGCCTGCTGCCTGCGGAAGGTCACGGCGAGCCGCTGAAACTGCGTACTTCAGACGGCCTCGAGTTCACCGCGGCTGCACGCAGCCTCGGCGGAGAAAAACAGATTGTCATTCAAACCCAAACCGAAGGCCGTCTGAACGAAAGCCGTACATTCGGTTTGAAGGAAGTGGTCGAACAAGACGGTGTTTCCGCTGAGGGCAAGCCGTTTGCCGCGGCTTTGGAAGCCTATCTGAAAGACAATATCTCCAACAGTAAAATGGTCATTGCCGGCGAGCATATCTTCAAACTCTACGATACCTACGGCTTCCCATACGACTTAACCGCCGATATGGCGCGTGAACTAGGCATTGAGTTAGACGAAGAGGGCTTCGAGCGCGAAATGGAAGCCCAACGCGCCCGCGCCCGCGCCGCGCAAAGTTTCAAAGCCGACACCCAGCTTGCCTACGACGGTCAGGATACCGAATTCAAAGGCTATACCGAACGCCAAACCGAAGCCACCGTATTGGCTCTGTATAAAGACGGCGAAGCGGTCAATGAATTGGCCGAAGGCGAGAGCGGCGCAGTCGTGATTGATTTCACGCCGTTTTATGCCGAATCTGGCGGCCAAGTCGGCGACGTCGGCTTTATCTTTTCAGACGGCAACCGCTTTGAAGTGCGCGACACGCAGAAAATCAAAGCCGCCGTATTCGGCCAATTCGGCGTGATGGCATCAGGCCGTCTGAAAATCGGCGACACCGTTACCGCTCAAGTCGATAACGATGTGCGCGATGCCAATATGCGCAACCACAGCGCGACCCATTTGATGCACAAAGCCCTGCGCGATGTGTTGGGCGGACACGTCGAGCAGAAAGGTTCGCTGGTTACCGCCGATTCGACCCGCTTCGACATTTCCCATCCGCAAGCCATCAGCGCGGAAGAAATCGCCGAAGTCGAACGCCGCGTGAACCAGGCCATCTTGGCCAACGTAGCCGTTGCCGCCGACATCATGAGCATGGAAGACGCGCAGAAAACCGGCGCGATGATGCTGTTCGGCGAAAAATACGGCGACGAAGTGCGCGTGTTGAAAATGGGCGGTTTCTCGACCGAACTGTGCGGCGGCACGCACGTTGCCCGCACCGGCGACATCGGTTTGTTCAAAATCATCAGCGAGGGCGGCATCGCCGCAGGCGTGCGCCGCGTAGAAGCCATCACCGGCCTGAACGCGCTGAAATGGGCGCAAAACCAAGAGCGTTTGGTAAAAGACATCATCGGCGAAGTGAAAGCGCAAACCGAGCGCGACGTGTTGGCTAAAATCCAAGCCAACGCCGCCCAAACCAAAGCCTTGGAAAAAGACTTAGCCAAAGCCAAAGCCGAACTGGCCGTCCACGCAGGCGCAAAACTGCTCGACAACGCCAAAGACTTGGGCGCAGCCAAACTCGTCGTCGCCCAAATCGAAGCCGATGCCGCCGCCTTGCGCGAAATCGTGACCGATCTGAGCGGAAAATCCGACCAAGCCGTGATTCTGCTGGCCGCGGTCAACGAGGGCAAAGTTTCCTTGTGCGCCGGCGTATCCAAACCGTTAACCGCCAAAGTGAAAGCCGGCGATTTGGTTAAATTCGTGGCCGAACAAGTCGGCGGCAAAGGCGGTGGCCGTCCTGACTTGGCACAAGCCGGCGGCACGGAAGCCGACAAGCTGCCTCAAGCCCTGGCAAGTGTCGAAGCTTGGACAAACGAAAAATTGGCGTGATGAATGATAAAGGCCGTCTGAAAAGGGTTTCAGACGGCCTTTCATCAAAAAGACGCCGGGTGATTATGCCTTAAATATATGGACAAATCAGGCTAACAAGATTATCTTATTCCCTGCACAGCCGCGTGCCGGCAATATCAATATTTTCTCAAAGAGGGTTTTAGAGTATGGCTTATCGTGTTGAATATGATTTATTGGGCGAACGTGAGATTCCGGGTGATGCTTATTGGGGCATCCATACTTTGCGTGCGCTGGAGAATTTTCAGATTTCTTCGCAAAAAGTGGCGGATATGCCGCATTTTGTACGCAGTTTGGTGCTGGTAAAAAAAGCGGCGGCTCAGGCCAACGGCGAATTGGGGGCATTGCCGCCTGAAGTTGCCTCGGCGATTGACAAGGCTTGCGATGAGATTCTGGTAAACGGCCGCTGTATGGATCAGTTTCCGACCGATGTGTTTCAGGGCGGGGCGGGTACTTCGGTCAACATGAATGCCTGCGAAGTGATTGCGAATCTGGCTTTGGAGCAATTGGGGCAAGAGAAGGGTAATTATGAAGTCGTGAACCCGATTGACGATGTGAATGCCAGTCAATCGACCAACGACGTTTACCCGACTGCGTTCCGCTTGGCAGTGTATTACAGCGTGGGCGATTTCTTGAAAAACCTGACTGTCTTGAAAGATTCGTTTGCGCAAAAAGCGGATGAATTCAAAGACGTATTGAAGTTGGCACGCACGCAGTTGCAGGATGCGGTGCCGATGACTTTGGGGCAGGAGTTCAAATCGTTCCAAGTATTGCTGGACGAAGAAATCGTTAATTTGGAGCGCACGCGCCAGTTGCTGCTGGAAGTGAATTTGGGCGCAACCGCCATCGGTACCGGGGTGAACACGCCGGAAGGTTATGCGGATTTGGCGGTGAAAAAATTGGCCGAAGTTAGCGGTTTGGATGTGAAGCTGACGGAAAACCTGATTGAAGCGACTTCCGATTGCGGCGCGTATGTGATGGTGCACAGCGCGGTAAAACGCACGGCGGTCAAGGTCTCGAAAATCTGTAACGATTTGCGCCTGTTGTCGTCCGGCCCGCGTGCCGGTTTCGGCGAAATCAATCTGCCGGAAATGCAGGCCGGTTCTTCGATTACACCGGCAAAAGTGAATCCGGTGATTCCGGAAATGGTCAGCCAAGTGTGCTTCAAAGTATTGGGCAACGACACCACGATTACTTTCGCTTCCGAAGCGGGTCAATTGCAGTTGAACGTGATGGAGCCAGTCATCGCGCAATGTATGCTGGAGTCGGTTTCCCTGCTGAACAATGCCTGCGCGGGCTTGGCGGAAAAATGTATCCAAGGCATTACAGCCAACCGCGAAGTGTGCGAAAGCTATGTGTTCAATTCCATCGGTTTGATTACGTTCCTGAATCCGTATATCGGCCATGAAAACGGCGACTACATCGGCAAAATCTGCCTGGCGACGGGCAAGAGCGTGCGCGATGTGATTTTGGATCTGGGCTTGATGGAAGAGAAGGATTTAGACCGCATTCTGTCGCGTGAAAACATGCTGAATGCGCAGTTGAACAAATAATCTGCCATAAAAGCAAAGGCCGTCTGAAAATTCAGACGGCCTTTGTTTGCACAAAAGATTATTGGCGGTAATTTTTCAGGAAACGCTCCAATTTCGCCATCGCTTCCTCGATTTGATGGACATACGGCAGGGTAACGATGCGGAAATGGTCGGGCTTGATCCAGTTGAAGCCCGAACCTTGTACAAACAGAACTTTTTCCTGTACCAGCAAATCGTAAACGAATTTCATGTCGTCGTGGATGTTGTACATTTCCGTGTCGATTTTCGGGAACATATACATCGCGCCCATCGGTTTCACGCAGGTCAGGCCGGGGATTTGGTTGACCAGTTCGTATGCTTTGTTACGCTGTTCCAGCAGGCGGCCGCCGGGCAGGATAAATTCGTTGATGCTCTGGTAGCCGCCCAAGGCCGTTTGAATCGCGTGCTGCATCGGCGTGGTGGCGCACAGACGCATGGAAGCCAGCATTTCCAAACCTTCGATATAGCCTTTGGCGTGCTGTTTCGGGCCGTTCAAAACCATCCAGCCCTGGCGGAAACCGGCTACACGGTAGGCTTTTGACAGACCGTTGAAGGTAACGGTCAGCAAATCCGGGGCGAGGGCGGCGATGTGGTGGTGAACCGCGCCGTCATACAGGATTTTATCGTAAATCTCATCGGCAAAAATAATCAGGCCGTGTTTGCGCGCAAGTTCGGCGATTTCGAGCAGAATTTCTTTGCTGTACACCGCGCCGGTCGGGTTATTCGGATTGATGACCACAATCGCTTTGGTTTTCGGTGTGATTTTGGCTTCCATATCAGCCAAGTCCGGAAACCAGTCTTTCTCTTCGTCACACAAATAATGCCGCACATTCCCGCCTGCCAGCGTTGCCGCCGCCGTCCACAACGGATAATCCGGTGCCGGAATCAGGATTTCATCGCCGTCGTTGAGCAATGCCTGCATCGACATGGTAATCAGCTCGGAAACACCGTTGCCGATGAATACGTCATTGACCGTAACGTCGAGTAAACCCTTGGTCTGATAATAATGCACAATGGCCTTGCGTGCGGAATACAGGCCTTTGGAATCGCAATAACCCTGCGAAGTCGGCAGATTGCGGATAACGTCAACCAAAATTTCATCGGGCGCTTCAAAGCCGAAAGGCGCAGGATTACCGATGTTCAGCTTCAGGATTTTGTGGCCTTCTTCTTCCAAACGCAGGGCTTCTTTGTGCACCGGGCCGCGGATATCGTAGCAGACGTGATCCAGTTTTGATGATTTGGGAAAACGATCCATGGTGTGTGTTCCGTAAAATTGTTTACAATGTAGCAAATGTACCCTTTTTGTCATCAGAATAAAAGGGGATAAAGGACAATATTTGCGATTTTATCAGATTTGTCGGAAAAATCGGGGGGACATCGGCCAAAAGGCCGTCTGAAAAATATAAGGGACAATAAAATAAACTGAAAAGCAAAAAGACCGCTTGAAGCGGTCTTTTTCAATCTGGTGCCCAGGGTCGGACTCGAACCGACACACCTTGCGGCGGGGGATTTTGAGTCCCCTGCGTCTACCAATTTCGCCACCTGGGCGGTGAAGAAGCCGATATTATATCGTTTGAAAAAATTTTGTAAAGCAGTTTCAATGAGTGAACTGAAAAACGTTTGATATATTGATGAAAAATTTTTGATTTCCGGCCTGTCGTTTTCAGACGGCATGAATGGTTTTTTACATTTTATTAAAATTTCCTAATGTCAAAGCGATTACAATAGCCAAACTTTCCACCCCCTTGATAAAGGAACAGACATGACCCGTTATTTATCTGCTTTGATGTTGGCCGCACCGATGGCGGTTGTGGCTCCTTATGCCGCTGCCGCCTCGCACCCTGCGCAAACGCAAATGCAGCAGAATATGGATACGGTATTGAAAATTGCGCGCAGCCCGGCAAGCGAAGCGCAGAAAGTGAAGCAAATCGAGAGCTATGCCAACCGCTATTTGGATTACGAGCGTATTTCCGCCTTGGCAGTCGGCGCGCCTTGGCGTAATTTTTCCGCCAAGCAAAAAAGCGAATTCATCAGCGCATTCAAAGACATGATTATTTCCATGTATTCTCATTCGGCTTTGGTCGGTGCGGCGGATGCGAAAGTGAAGCTGTTGCCGAAAATGACTTCCAACGGCAACAAACACGACGTTTTCTCCGAAATCCAAACCAAGAGCGGCACCAAATACGAAGTGGCATACCAGCTTTACAAAGTCGGTTCGGTTTACAAAATCTACAACATCCGCGTGGACGGTGCAAGCCTGGTAACGATTTACCGTAATCAATTCAATGAGTTAATCAAACAAAAAGGCATTGACGGCGCGATTGCCACCGTGAAAGCCAAGGGTTTGAAAAAGCAGTAAATTTTAATTGGAAAAGGCCGTCTGAATGTTCAGACGGCCTTTTCTGTATCCGGCTTTATTCGAGGTCTGAAACGATACTATTTTGAAGACGCTTCTGCTTTGAATGCGTCATGCACCGGCTTGATTTCCGCCAAACGCGCTTCATCGATGCGTTGAGCAATTAAATGCTGCTGTCCGTTTTCGGCACATTGTGCGGCAATTTTGCCGGTATCGACGGCATTGGCCGCGTGCAAAAGGTTCAGCCACTGTTCCCGCTGCGGATACGCAGCATTTTCAAAATTCAGACGGCCTCTCTGGTCGGCCACGCACACGTTCAAGGCCGTCTGAAAGCGTTCCGGCCGTCTGAAGGCATCGGTTTTCTTTAAAGTATTCAATACGGTAGCCGCTTTCAGTTGGCCGACTTGGTGGAAAATGATGTGCCAGCGGCAGACCAGTTCGGCCAATTCAGCACAGGCTTTCGGCGCGCGCAAACGCCGGTTTACCTCGCGCACAGGCTCCACGCCGGCCAAATCATGGCCGTAATGTTTGGGCAGGATTTCAGACGGCGTTTTCGCCTTGCCCAAGTCGTGTAGAAGGGCGGCGTAGCGTTCGGGCAGCGTCAAGTCCATCTCCGCCGCTTTTTGCAGCACCATCAGCGTGTGGATTCCGGTGTCGATTTCGGGATGGTAATCCGCCCGCTGCGGTACGCCGAACAAGGCTTCCACTTCAGGCAGCAATACCGCCAGCGCACCGCATTCGCGCAATACTTCAATCATTTTGGCCGGGTTCTTTTCCATCAAACCTTTGGCCAGCTCCTGCCAAACACGTTCCGCAACCAGCGCATCAACTTCTCCATCCGCGACCATCAGCCGCATCAGCCGCATGGTTTCGTCTGCCACGGTAAACCCGTAGCGCGCGGCAAAACGGGCTATACGCAAAATTCTGACCGGATCTTCGGCAAACGCCGGCGAAACATGGCGCAAAATGCCGTCTGAAAGGTCTTTTTGCCCGCCGAACGGGTCGATAATCAGGCCGTCTGAATCCTGCGCCATCGCGTTGATGGTCAAATCGCGGCGCAGCAAATCCTGCTCCAGCGTGACGTTTTTATCGGCGTGAAACGCAAATCCGGCATAGCCTCTCGCCGTTTTGCGCTCGGTGCGTGCCAGGGCGTATTCTTCGTGGCTTTCGGGGTGGAGAAACACCGGAAAATCTTTGCCGACGGGTGTAAAACCCTGCGTCAGCATGGTTTGGGCATCGGCACCGACCACGACCCAATCGCGGTCTTTCACTTCCAATCCCAGTAAATAATCGCGGACGGCACCGCCGACAAGATAGGTTTTCATGGTGGTCTTTCGTTTTATCGGGTTTTGCAACCCTGCCGGTTTCAGACGGCCTTCACATATGGAACACAGGCAGCTTGCCAGTATTTTTGCGTAGGTTGGGTTGCAAACGCAACGGTTCTTAAAGTTCTAAAAGTTGGATTTGCAACCCAACCTACCGCTGTTTCAAATAGTAACAAATCAATTGGTTATGTATTCGGGCGGACGCATCATTTTCAGACGGCCTGTCCTTCAATCATTATCTTTTCCCAGAGCCTCAAAAGCCGCTTTCATGGTCGGGTTTTTACGCGTGAGTTTTTTCACGCTCAGCTCTTCGGCTTTGTTATTGGCCAGGCGCAGGTTGTTTTCGGATGAGAGCAGGGCTTCTTTGGTTTTTTGCAGGTGGGTGATGGTTTTGTCGATTTCTTCGATGGCCGTCTGAAACTTGCGGCTGGCGAGTTCGTAATTGCGGGCAAACGCGGTTTTGAAGGTGTTCAAATCTTCTTCAAAATTCGTGATGTCGATGTTCTGCGCGCGCATTTGGGCGACTTCCTGCTTGTATTTCAAAGTGTTGAGCGCGGCGTTGCGCAGCAGTGAAATCAGCGGAATGAAAAATTGCGGCCTCACGACGTACATTTTCGGATAAGCGTAGGAAACATCGACGATGCCGCCGTTGTAAAGTTCGCTGTCTGTTTCCAAGAGCGACACCAGCACGGCGTATTCGCATTTTTTCTCGCGGCGGTCTTTGTCCAACTCTTTGAAAAAGTGTTCGTTTTTCTTTTTAGTAGCGGTGGTTTCGTTTTCGTTTTTCATCTCGAACATAATCGAGATGATTTCGTTGCCGTCTGAATCGCATTCCCGGTAGATGTAGTCGCCCTTGCTGCCGCCGGCCGCGTCGTTGTCTTTGCCGAACACGGCTTGCGGGAAGGCGGTGGTGCGGATGCGGTTGAATTCGGTTTCGCAATGCTGCTCGAGGCTTTCGCCGACCATTTTGGTGGACTGGCGCGCTTTGAAATCTTTATAGAAAGCAATGGCTTCGTCTTTCTGTTTCAATTCGGCTTGGTATTGCTCGCGCAAGGCCTGTTTTTCCAGTTCGCGCTCTTTGGCCTGCAATAAAAACTTGGCGTTGAGTTCGGCCAGCTCGCGTTCCTTGGCGGAAACGGCGCGGTGGATTTCCAATTCTTTTTCGGTGTTTTTCGATTTTTCCAACGATTCGGCCTGCAAACGCAAAGCGGCGATTTGCCGGTCGCGTTCGGCAAGTTGGGTTTTCAGACGGCCTTCCGCTTCGGCCACGGCCAGCAGGCTGTCTTTTTCATGGCTTTTCAAATGCGCGGCCAGTTCGGCCAGTTCGCGTTCTTTGGCGGCGAGTTTCTGCTGATAAGCCGCTTCCAGCGTGTTTTCCGCCAGCTTGATTTCGGTGTCGAACTGGCGGCGGCTTTGCGCCAAACGTTCGTCCAACTCCTTCTGAAATTCCTGTGTGCGAACCTGATTGGCAATGTCGGCATAACCGGCTTCGTCCACAGTAAAGGCGGTGTGGCAATGGGGGCATTTGATTTCGGGCATGGCGTTCTCGCGTGATGTGTCGAGTGGTGATTTTAGCAGAAAGGCCGTCTGAAAAATATTTTCAGACGGCCTTTGGGTTTTAGGTTTTCATTTTTATTGACGTGAGCCTGAAAAGCCTATTGGATGGGTGGTATAAGTATGTTTATGCATCGGATCTTGATTACGCACTTCAATATGTCCGGCAATTTCTTCCGCATTTGGGCCGAAGAATCCCAAACGGTATTGCGCACTTACACCCAAGGCGTTTCCTGTTGCATTGCCTTCTATGCCTGACATGGGTTGTCTGTCATTATGACCGCCAATTAATCTTGAGTCGATATTGTCGCTGATTCGCGCTTTATGCAGGGTAATATCGCCATGTTCTTTCAAGCCGGTAATCATGCCGTTGCCGGTTTTGTCGGCGAAGTCAACATGATAAGACAATACGCCTTTGCCGCTGCCGTTGAAGGCAATGCCTTTGTAATGAAAGTTACCGGTCATTTTGTTAACGATTTTCGGTTTGGTAAATTCTCCGAATGCGGCATAAGATTCAAAGTCGGTAAATGAACGGTCTAGAGTGTTCAAATCGATTTTTTTATTGTCATGGTAGAGTTCCACCAGCACACCGCCGATAATGAGCGAATGTGGCAGATGGTTGATTTTCATATTGTCTATTTCTTTCAGTGTTTTATAACCTTTTCTTTTGACGTCTTCTTGGTTCAGATACCTTTCTTGAAGTATACCTTTGATTCACTGTACCCTAGCGGAAAAACTTTACTGAAATCAACAGATTGATTCGTTTTAAATGTATGTCCATTCATTGTTTCTACCAATACAACATCTTTAAGCGGGGTTGAAACATAAGACATCTTTGGTGCGATATAACTATTTTTCTGTATATGGTTTTGCGTCGCGGTACTGTCGGCATTGGGCTGATGATTCGCTCCGCCGCCTCCGCCGCCGCAGGCGGTTAATACGGAAATCATGGCAAGGGCGGGGAGGGTTTGGGTGATGTTCACGGATGTTTTCCTTTGCATGGGATTAATGACATTATTTTATCTTTTTATCATTTTTCATTCTGCGTTCATATGCAAAAGGTCATTTATCGGGTTGAACGGATGAAGGCCGTCTGAAAGGTTTTGCAGAAATCTGCTTTGTCTTTCAGACGGCCTTTGCCGTGATTCAGTCGCATTTCACTGCGCCGACATCATAATGGATGTTGTGAAATCCGTTCAGGCTGCTGCGGTGGCCGATGCTGATGATGATGCTGTCGGGCGTTTTTTCGCGGATGGCACGGTAGAGCCGGGATTCGGTGGCTTCGTCGAGCGCGGAGGTGGCTTCGTCGAGCAGGATGATTTTGGAGGGTGAGAGCAGGGCGCGGCAGAAGGCGACGCGCTGGAGTTCGCCGGGTGAGAGTTTGTGTTGCCAATCATCGGTTTTGTCGAGCCGTCCGATTAAGTGGTCGAGGCGGCAGAGTGCCATTGTTGATTCCAGATCGGGATGTTGCGGGTCGGTATCGGGATAGCAAATCGCTTCGCGCAGCGTGCCTTGCGGGGTGTAGGGACGTTGCGGTACGAACAGGATTTGGTTGCGCTCGGGCTGCATGATTTCGCCGCTGCTGCCGAACGGCCATAATCCGGCCAGCGAACGCAGCAGGGAGGTTTTGCCGCAGCCGCTGGGGCCTTTGATCAGCAGGGAATCGCCGGGTTTGGCATCGATGTTGATGTTGTCGAGCAGGATTTCGCCGTTGTTGCGGTAAAGGGCGACGTTGTTGAGTTTGAGGCCGTCTGAAACGTGTTTCATCTCGGGCTTGGGCGCGCTGTGTTGTTCGTGGGTGCTGAGCAGGAAGCCGTATAAACGTTCCAAACGGGCGCGGTAGACGGTGAATTCTTCGTAGAACATCCGGAAAAACGACAGGGCGCGTTGCAGCCGGGCGAAGGCTTGCACGGTTTGCTGTACGTCGCCGATTTTGATTTGTCCGGCAAACAGGCGCGGGGCTTGCAGGATAATCGGGAAAAGCTGGATGCCGTTGCTGAACATGTCGTTAAAGCCGCTCAAGGCGACGCTTTGGCGGGCGATGCGCCAGCGGTTGCGGATGATGGCGGCGAAGCGTTCGGAAAGTTGCGATTGTTCGCGCCATTCGCCGTCGTAAAACGCCACGCTCTCGGCATGGTCGCGCACGCGGATGAGCGAGTAGCGGTAGTCGCCGTTAAGTTTTTCGTTTTCGTAGTTGTAACGGATCAAAGGATTACCGATCCACATGGCGATAAAGGTGGCCAAAATCACGAAGATAAACACAAACCACACGATGCCGCGCGGAATATCGTAGCCGAATACGGTGAGAATTCCGGCCAAGCCCCACAATACAAAGGCAAATTCCAGCGACGACACCACCGAATTGAGCATCCCGCGCACAAATTCGATGGTGGAAGTGATGAAATCCTGCGCGTCCTGCTGGATACGCTGGTCGATGTTGTCGGGCGAATGGCGGCGCATTTGCAGGCGGTAGTAGTTTTTGTTTTCCAGCCAGCGCGTGGTCAGCACATGGTTGAGTTTTTCCGACCATTTGATGGCCAGGCTTTGGTCGAGAAAATCGTTAACCACGCCGTTGAACGTGCGCAGCAGCACCACACCGGCATTCATGGCGGCAAACTGCCAGAACGCCTGTATTTTCATGTCCTGCATGGAGCTGTACAAGCCGTTGGACATGAAGGTGCTGAGTACGTTCAGGCGGATTTCGGTCAGCAGAAGCACCACCATGACGATGACGGCGGCGGTGATTTTGACGCTGCTTTTCCGTGTCAGACAAAGTTTGAGTATGTATTTGAATTCTTGGCCGAATCGGGTTTTCGATGCGAAAAACAAAATGATGATGAACGCGGCCGCCACGCCTGCGAGCGTTTGCAGCAGCCACAGCGGAGTGCCGTAAAGCTCGGTTTGCCATTTTTCCATGATTGGGTTGTCTTTGCCGACAGTCAGGCCGTCTGAAAAATTTCAGACGGCGTTTAACTGATAAATTGAGAGATTATTGTGCAGAGTGTTGTATATAGTGCGCAGACTCAATGATAAGAATAATTTCTATTTAATTTTATAGAAGCGGGGAATGTTATCAAATATAATGCCCGTTCAAAATGTTTTTGCGATTTTTTACCAATCATTCATAGTCAGAGAGAAAAGCATGAATACCAAATTAGCCTTAATGCCGCTGATGATTGCCAGCGCGTTTGCCCATGCCGCCGGTGAAAGCGGCAATACGGCATCGGCTCCGTATCAAGCCGAACTGCAGCAAGTAACCGTAAAGGGCGACAGAAATTATGCGCAGGCCGCCAAATCGTATTCCATCGCCAGCGACGGCGATTTGAAAGACCGCGTGAATCTGGGGCTTTTGGGTAAGGCCAACGCGTTTACCGCACCGATTACGGTCGTCAATTACGATGAAAAAATTCTGGAAAACAACGCGGCGCGCACATTGGTGGACACGGTGGCCAAAAACGACGCTTCGACGTGGCAGTTCGGCGGCGAAACCAACACTTTGCAGGGCATTTATGTACGCGGTATGCAGCTTGACGCACGCCAGTTCAGCGTCAACGGCTTGGCCGGCATGTATGCTTACCAAAGTTCGCCTACCGCTGCGGTCGGGGCGGCGCAATTGATTAAAGGCGCGTCCAGCGCAATCAACGGCATGGATCCCGAAGGTGC
This sequence comes from Neisseria sp. CCUG12390, assembly GCF_047837985.1. Lineage (GTDB taxonomy): Bacteria > Pseudomonadota > Gammaproteobacteria > Burkholderiales > Neisseriaceae > Neisseria. The sequence goes on along the minus strand of NZ_CP181244.1, from coordinate 1,360,751 downwards.
GGTGGCCGGTTCGGTCAATATCGAAACCAAAAAAGCATCGGAAGAAGGCAACCGTAAAATCGGCTTGGGCTATTTCAGCGACAGCCGCGCACAAGGCAGCGTCGATTTCGGGCAGCGTTTCGGCGAAAACAAAGAATGGGGCGTGCGCGTGAACAGCAAACTGCGCCACGGTGACACGCCGCGCGACGGTTACGGCGAAGACAACAAAGAATTCGCCCTGAATGCCGATTATAACGGCGGCTCATTGCGCGTTTCCTTCGACAGCATGTATTCGAAACGCAAAACCACCGGCGGCCGCGCGCGTTTTCAAGATTTGCAGAACCTCGATTTCGCCCTGCCTGCCGCACCCGACGGCAGTATCAATCTCGTTCCTTCATGGCAGGCGCAGATCACGCGCGACCAAACCAATATGCTGACGTTTGAATACGATTTTGAGTCGCCGGTTCAGCTGTTCGGCGGCATCGGCTACAACAAGTCGCGCTATTTCGGCAATTTCGCCCAGTTGCAGGCGCGCGGGGAAGACGGAACCTACCGCATCGGCAGCGGCACGCGCAACGGCTCGCGTCTGAGCGACCAAACCGCCAAAACGTTCAGCCTGAACGTGGGCGCGCGCGGCGAGTTCGAGACCGGCGCGGTATCGCACAACTGGAGCACGGCCTACGACCGCGTCAAACGCGACCGCAAAAACTATTGGGGCAGCGCATACACCCCCGTCATCACCACCAATATCTACAATCCCGTTTGGAGTAGCGACGTTCCGGTTCTGCCTCCTTTATCGGCAACCCCATCCGTCGATTCCGCCTATGTTGCGGACAGCTTGGCGGTATCGGATACGATGGCATTTTCAGACGGCCGCTACCGCCTGACGCTCGGCGGACGCTTCCAGCGCATCGAACAGGAAAACCGTTTGGATAACGCATCAGGTTCCGCACACCGTTTCAGCCCGATGGCCATGTTCGCATGGCGGCCGACCACCGATTTGGTGGCATACGGCAACTACATGGAAGATTTGGAACCGGGAGAGCTGGATTCGGAAACCGGCAGCATGGCCGATCCTAAAGTGAGCAAACAGTTTGAAATCGGCGTGCGCAAAAACTGGGGCAACTGGGTTACTTCGCTCAATGCCTTCCAAATTTCGCGTCCGGGCTATTGGCGCGGCAACAGCACAAGCGGCACCGATTTTGCCCGCATGAATGCGCGCGCAGGTGCGGCTCAGGGCAAAGAGCGCAACCGCGGTATCGAATTGAACGCCTACGCCAACCTGTTGAACCAAACCCTGCGCCCGAGCTTCGGCATCATGTATCTGAAATCCGACCTGATTGATTATCCGACTTATTCGGACAATCTTTCAAACGGCGACCAGGTCAGCAGCCTGCGCATTGTCGCCAAAGCAGGCATCGAATGGGATACGCCGTTTGTCAAAGGTCTGACGCTCAACGGCGGCATCCAGCACTACGGCAAGTCTTACCAAGATACTGCGCGCCAATACAAACTGCCGTCCTACACCTTAGTCGACGTAGGCGCACGCTACAAAGCCAAGCTGGGTAAAAACGAATTGACGGTCAGTACCGCGGTGGAAAACCTGTTCAACAAGTCTTACTGGCAGGTACAGCGCGGCCAGTACGACCGCAGCTTCGCCGTGTTGGGAATGCCGCGCACTTATTGGTTGAAAGCGGAATATTCGTTCTGATTGAAAGTGAATCAAAGGCCGTCTGAAACAGTTTTTCAGACGGTCTTTATGATTTGATTTTTAAGAGATTTTTAATAAAAAATGGGTAGGCCGGGTGTAAACCCGACATGACAAATTCCCGTATCCAGACCCTATGCGGATTATGCAGAACAAGGCCGTCTGAAAATTTCAGACGGCCTGAAACCTTTCCACAATCCGGATTAAATCAGATTAAGCCTGACAAACTACACCCGTCATTCCCGCGCAGGCGGGAATCCAGGCCTTTTGGTTTTAGAAATATTTATAAATTACAGTAAGTTAGAATTCCGGATTCCCGCCTGCGCGGGAATGACGGGGCAGAGATTTTGAATATTTTCGGGTTTTGCAAAAGCCTATCGGTACGGATTTATTCGGTGAGTAGGTCAGTGTAAACCCGACATGACAAATTCCCGTATCCAAACCCTATGCGGATTATATGGAACAAGGCCGTCTGAAACTTTTCAGACGGCCTGTCAATATGGATCTATTCGGAAACGTTCAAACCGAAATGCAGATAAGCGCGTTCGGTGGCGACGCGGCCGCGCGGTGTACGCTGCAAAAATCCCTGCTGAATCAGGTAAGGTTCGATGACGTCTTCAATCGTATCGGTGGATTCGCCGATGGCCGCGGCCACGTTTTCCAATCCGACAGGGCCGCCGCCGAACTTGTGCAGAATGGCTTCCAGGAATTTCCTGTCCATCATGTCCAAGCCTTTGGCATCAACATCCAGCATACTTAAAGCCGCATCCGCTATGGCTGCATCAATTACGCCGCCGTTTTTCACCTCCGCATAATCACGCACGCGACGCAACAGGCGGTTGGCAATGCGTGGCGTACCGCGGCTGCGTTTGGCCACTTCCATTGCGCCTTCATCGCCCATGTTCAACGACAATAATTGCGCCGAACGGCTGACAATCGTCGCCAAGTCATTGTTTTCATAGAATTCCAAACGCGAAACAATGCCGAAACGGTCGCGCAGGGGATTAGTCAGCATACCCGCGCGCGTCGTTGCGCCAATCAGCGTAAACGGCGGCAGATCGATTTTGACCGAACGCGCCGCAGGGCCTTCGCCGATCATAATGTCGAGCTGGTAGTCTTCAAGGGCAGGGTAGAGGATTTCTTCCACTACCGGGCTTAAGCGGTGGATTTCATCAATAAAAAGAACATCATGAGGCTCGAGGTTCGTCAAAAGGGCGGCTAAATCGCCAGCGCGTTCCAATACGGGGCCGCTGGTCTGGCGCAGGTTTACGCCCAATTCTTTGGCGATGATGTGCGCCAAGGTGGTTTTGCCCAATCCCGGCGGGCCGAACAGCAAAGTATGGTCGAGTGCTTCGCCGCGTTTTTTGGCCGCTTCGATGAAAATTGCCAACTGCTCCTTAGCCTTGGTTTGGCCGATATAGTCCGCGAGCGTTTTCGGGCGCAGGGCGCGCTCCAAAAGCTCCTCTTGGGCGGAAATCGATTGCGCGGCGATGATGCGCTGCGGCTGTTGGGCGGTAAGGTTATCGGTTTGCAACATTATTCGTTCACTTCAATCATCGGCAAATGCCGTCAATATTTTTCGGTTACTGCCAACATTTCAGCCGTAGGGCGGACGCTTGCTGCCCACCGTTTTCGGAATCTTTGTTTGCACGGTATTTCCAATCTGCGGATGGCAAGTCTCCACACTTCACGTGTGAAAATTTCAGACGGCCTCAAGGTTGCACGGCGGCTAACCGCGCATTTCGCGCCAAGCCAGATAATCGCGCAGCGGCGGCATGGGCGGGTTGATGCAGTGCGGACACACACCGGTGATGTCTTCGTCGTCGCTGTCGATATGGTATTCGTTCGGATCGAAACGCTGCTGCTGCAAAACCGCCTGAGCCAACGCCTGCGCCTGAACCACGTCAAAATCAAACCGCTGTAAAATTTCCTGCAGCAACGCAGTTTCGCCGGTGCTGAAATCCCCGGTTCCGGCAATAATCATGCGCCGGTAATCTTCGTTGGCAATTTTTCGAATCAATAAGTCGGTGTTGAGCATAAGGCTGTTCGGGAATCATGGGGTAATGTGTGGGATTATACCGCATAAGTTTCGCGTTCCGAGATTATTCAGGCTGTTTGAAAACAATGCCGTCTGAACATTTTTTCAGACGGCATTAAAGCGGCAAATCGAATTTACTGCACGCCGTTTTGCTTGGCTTCCAGGCGTTCCCATAATTCCAGTTTTTCCAGCAGCAGCGTTTCGATTTCTTCCGCACGCGCCTGCAATGCGCCGGCTTTTTCGTAGTCTTTGAAAATATCAGGGTCGGAAAGCTGCGCGTTGATGGCGGCCTGCTCGCTTTCCAGCGCGGCGATTTCATCGGGCAGGGCATCAAGTTCGCGCTGTTCTTTGTAGGAAAGTTTGACCGTGCGGTTGGCTTTGGGCTTGGTGTTTTTGTCGGTTTCGTTTTCAGACGGCCTGTCGGCTTTCGGCGTTGAGGCCGTCTGAAAAGTCTGTTCGCGTTTTTTCGCATCGAGATAGTCTTCGTAGCCGCCGATGTATTCTTTCAGACGGCCTTCTCCTTCGAAAACAATGCTTTGCGTAATCACGTTGTCGAGAAACATACGGTCGTGGCTGACGAGAAACACCGTGCCCTGATAGTCGCGCAACAGTTCTTCCAGCAATTCCTGCGTGTCGATGTCGAGGTCGTTGGTGGGTTCGTCGAGCACGAGAATGTTGGCCGGTTTGGTAAACAGTTTCGCCAGCAGCAGGCGGTTGCGTTCGCCGCCGGAGAGCGATGAAACGGGGCTTTGCGCGCGGGCAGGGTGGAACAGGAAGTCTTCCAGGTAGCTCATCACATGGCGTTTTTTGCCGCCCACTTCCACATAATCGTTGCCCTGGCCGAGCGTGTAGAACACGGTGTCGTTTTCGTTGAGCACGCTGCGGAACTGGTCGAAATAGGCGACTTCCTGCTTGCTGCCCAGGCGGATGCGGCCGTAGGTGGGTTGCAGTTCGCCCAAAATCAGCTTTAAAAACGTGGTTTTACCGATGCCGTTGGGGCCGATTAAGCCGATTTTGTCGCCGCGCTGGATGATGGCGGAGAATTTGTCCATGATGACTTTATCGCCGTATTGGAAGCTCGCGTGTTCGAGTTCTGCGATGATTTTGCCGCTTTTTTCGCCCGTATCGAGTTTGAAGCTGACTTGCCCCTGCACTTCGCGGCGTGCGGCGCGCTGGCGGCGCAGCTCTTCCAAACGGCGCACACGGCCTTCGTTGCGGGTGCGGCGCGCTTCGATGCCTTTGCGTATCCACGCTTCTTCCTGCGCGTGGAATTTGTCGAACAGGCGGTTGTGTTCGGCTTCCACCGCCAATTCCTGTTCCTTTTTCTCGCTGTATTTCGAAAACGAACCGGGGTAGGAGCGCAGCGTGCCGCGGTCGAGTTCGACGATGCGCGTGGCGGTATTATCGAGAAAACGGCGGTCGTGGGTAATCACCACCATGCTGCCTTCAAAGGCTTTGAGCAGGCTTTCCAGCCAGATAATCGCGTCGATGTCGAGATGGTTGGTCGGCTCGTCGAGCAGCAACACATCGGGTTTCTGCACCCAAGCCTGCGCCAGCGCGACACGTTTTTTCTGGCCACCGGAAAGGTTGCCGATAAGTTCGTTTTCAGGCAGGCCGAGTTCGCCGATGGTTTGGCGGATAGCCGCGTCAAACTGCCAGCCGTTTTGCGCTTCGATTTGGTTTTGCAACTCGTTGAGTTCTTTGATTAACGCGTCGTCCGAACCGCTTTCGAGCGCGTGGCTGACCTGATGGTAGCGGCGTAACACGTCGCGCAGTCCGCCCAAACCTTCGGATACTGCGTCGAACACGGTGAGGCCGTCTGAAAAAAAACTTTCCTGCGGCACATACACCACTTTCAGGCCGCTCTGCATCACAATCTGCCCGTCGTCGAGCTTCTGCACGCCGGCGAGGATTTTTAAAAACGACGACTTGCCCGCACCATTCCGCCCGATTAAGCCGACTTTTTCGCCGCTGTCTAAGCGGAAAGAAGCGCGGTCCAAAAGGGCGACGTGGCCGACGGCGAAAGAGGCGTTTTCAACTTGCAGGATGTTCATGGGCAGATGTTCGGAAATAATCGGAAAGGGCGTATTTTAACGGATTTTGCAGCGGTTTATAAGGCAGCAGGCCGTCTGAAAAACATTTCTTTTTCAGACGGCCTGCTTCATTCCTGATAAAACTCGACCGGCAATAAATCGGGATCGCGGCAAAAGAAAAAAGCCTTGCCTGTATATTCGTCGGTTCTGACCGCTTCGCACTCAACGCCTTGCCGTACCAGTTCGGCATGTTTGGCGGCCAAATCACCGACGGCAAAAGCCAAATGACGCAGGCCGCAGGCTTCGGGATAGCTCGGGCGCGGCGGCGGATTGGGGAAGGAGAACAGTTCCAATACATAATGGGAGCCGATGCCCAAATCCAATTTGTAGGAATCGCGGTCGGCGCGGTAATGTTCGGCCAAGACGGTCAAGCCTAAGATTTCGGTGTAGAAGCGTCTGCTTGCGGCGTAATCGGAGCAAATCAGGGCGATATGGTGGAGACGCATGGTGGGCTTTTCTGTGAGGCCGTCTGAAATGTTTCAGACGGACTTTTGCTGCAAGGTTAAGCGGAATTGGAATCCGATGTTTCGGCATTCAGGGTAAATCGGGTTTCCAAGCCAATCTTGGCTGCGTTGCCTAAAAATTTTGGCGAAACCCGCCATGCCCGTTTTCAGACGGCCTTTGGGGTTTATTTTAAAAGTTCGGGCGGAATGTTGCACACCGGAATCGGGTTGATTTTGTGCTGCATGGCTTTGTGCAGGCGGGTGTAGATTTCTAAAACTTCGCGCTCGCGGCCGCTGAAATCTTCGGGTTTATGCGTATCGTAAACGCCCATTGCCCATTCGAGTTCGGGATAGGTCGCGCCCATCTGCTGCTCGTCGGTGCGCTCGGTGTCCCACAGGCCGTCGGTGGGGACGGCCATCTGAATGGCTTCGATAACGTTTAATTCTTTTGCTAATTCATAAACTTGGGTTTTGGTTAAGTCGGCAATCGGGCTGATGTCCACGCCGCCGTCGCCGTATTTGGTGAAAAAACCCACGCCGAAATCTTCGATTTTGTTGCCTGTCCCGGTTACCAGCAAACCGTGCAGCTGGCCGTAGTAATAGAGCGTTACCATGCGCAGGCGCGAGCGGGCGTTAGCCAGGGCAAGCTGTTTGTTCGGGAACGCTGTTTCCTCAACATCAACGGTTTCGGCAAAAGTGTCGAAAGTCGGGGTCAGATCCACGCTCATGGCGGTTACGTTGGCGTAACGTCGTTTCAAGTCAGCCATGTGCTCGCGGGCGCGGTTGACTTGGTCGGCTTTTTGGCGGATGGGCATTTCCAGCAGTAAAACCTGCAACCCCGTTTCTGCCGCCAGCGTAGAAACTACCGCGGAATCGATGCCGCCTGAAACGCCGACTACAAAGCCTTTGGCGCGGGCGGTTGCGGCATAATTTTTTAACCAACCAACGATGTGGTGGACAACGGCTTGTGATTGCATGAGCAGGCTCCTGAGTTACGTTGAATGAGATGATAATGCTATTTGAGGCCGTCTGAAAGCAAATCAGGCAATTTATTGGTGATTTTTGTTAAAAATAGTTATTTTGTGGCATGAAGAAAGAGGGGGGAACTGGTATAATTGTCAACAATTTTTACCTAATGTATGGGTAAAATCAATCAGTTAATCCGTTATTATTTGAGGTTGCCATGAAATTTTTAGACCGTGAGGCTACCGTAGCCAAGCCGGGTTTCAACCGCTGGCTGGTGCCGCCTGCGGCATTGGCCGTGCATTTGGCCATCGGCCAGATTTATGCGTATTCTGTGTTTAATGCGCCGCTGACCAAAGTGATCGGGATTACCGAGCCTGCGGCCGGCGATTGGAAGCTGACGACGGTCGGTTGGATTTTCAGCATTGCCTTGGCGGTATTGGGCGCATCGGCGGCCATGTTCGGTACTTGGATGGAACGCGTCGGCCCGCGCAAAGCCATGTTTGTCGCGGCATGCTGTTTCAGCTTGGGCTTTCTGGTGTCGGCAGTAGGGGTGTGGACGCACAATCTGTTTTTATTGTATTTGGGCAACGGGGTCATCGGCGGTGTCGGCTTGGGGTTGGGCTATATCGGGCCGGTTTCCACGCTGATGAAATGGTTTCCCGACAAACCGGGCATGGCCACCGGTTTGGCAATTATGGGATTCGGCGGCGGCGCGATGGTGGCTTCGCCTTTGTCGGTCTGGCTGATGGATTTTTTCAGTAGCGAAACTTCGGTAGGCGTGGCGCAGACTTTTGTCGTATTGGCCGTGATTTATTTTGCGCTGATGATGTTCGGCGCGTTTACGATACGCGTTCCGGCGGCGGATTGGAAGCCTGAAGGTTATGTTGCGCCGAAAGTGAAAAACAAGCTGGTCAGCAGCAATCATGTGAATGTCAATCAGGCGATGAAAACCCCGCAATTCTGGCTGCTGTTTTGGGTGTTGTGTCTGAATATTACCGCCGGTATCGGTGTATTGGGGCAGGCCGCGGTGATGATTCAGGAGCTGTTTTCCGAAGCTTCGGTCGGCAAACAGGCGGCCATCGGTGTCGGCGCGGCGGCAGGGTTTGTCAGCCTGTTGAGCTTATTCAATATGGGCGGCCGTTTCTTTTGGTCGAGCATTTCCGATAAAATCGGCCGAAAAAATGTTTACACCATTTTCTTTGTGCTTGGATCGCTTTTGTATTTTGCCGTACCGTCGATTGGTGCCGGCGGCAACAAAACCTTATTCGTCATCTGCTTCTGCGTGATTATGTCGATGTACGGCGGAGGCTTTGCAGCGATTCCGGCGTACTTGAAAGACTTGTTCGGCACATACCAAGTCGGTGCGATTCACGGACGGATTTTGCTGGCTTGGTCAACGGCTGCCGTCATCGGTCCCGTATTGGTCAACTATATCCGCCAAAGCCAAATCGACAGCGGCATTCCCGCGGCGCAGGCATACAGCGTGACCATGTATATCATGGCGGTTTTACTGCTTATCGGTCTGGTATGTAATCTATGCGTAAAAGCCGTCCATGAAAAGCATCATGAAAAGGATATTCAAACAGCCGCTTTAAGCAGTAATCCCGATGATGAAACAGCCATTTCCGATGCTTATCTGTTGCAGGAAAGTATCAAACGCGGCGGTTTTCCGGTCTGGTGGCGCTGGGCTTTGGTCGGCATACCTTTGGTCTACGGTATGGTAATGGTGTTTGTGAAATCATTGGATTTATTTGTGTAAGAAGACAGAAAACGAAAGAAGCAGAAAGTATTCTGCCGGCCTGTATAAAAAAGCAAAACTGCTAATAGAAAATGAGCAAGGTTTAATTCGCATAATGTATATTATGTTAAATTATTCTGACCATAATAAAAGACAGCTTGGTTCCAAGCTGTCTTTTTTGTCAAAGAAAGATTCAAGCTGTCTTTCTTATTTGATACGCATGTCACCGGTTTCAACGAAGCGTTGATGCCATGACAATGCTTCCATCAACAGATGCGGCGTATGCAGGCCTCCGGCTTTTTCGGCTCGGTCGTAGTAGTCGCGCAGCATGTCGCGATAATCCGGATGTGCACAGTTGTTGATGATCAATTGTGCACGTTGGCGTGGTGATTTGCCGCGTAAATCGGCCATGCCTTGTTCGGTAACGATGAACATAACATCGTGTTCCGTATGGTCGTGGTGTGAAACCATCGGTACGATGCACGAAATCGCGCCGTCTTTGGCCACTGATGGCGATACGAAGAATGAGAAGAAGGCGTTGCGGGTAAAGTCGCCGGAGCCGCCGATACCGTTCATCATTTTCGTGCCCATCACGTGGGTTGAGTTTACGTTGCCGTAAATATCCGCTTCAATCATGGCGTTCATGCCGATAACACCCAAGCGGCGGATGACCTCGGGATTATTGGTGTATTCCATCGGGCGCAGAATCAGTTTGTCGCGCAGGAAGTCGATGTTGTCGTTGAAGCGTTGCAGTGCATCCGGGCTGAACGACAAAGCGGTGGCTGATGCGTGTTTCATTTTGCCGGCCAAAATCAAGTCCAGCATGCCGTCTTGCAATACTTCGGTGTAGCCGGTCAAGTCGTCGAAAGGCGCATCCAGCAAGCCCGCCATCACGGCATTGGCGACGTTGCCCACACCCGACTGCAACGGCAGCAGGTTTTTAGGCAACCGCCCTGCTTTTACTTCATGGTTGAAGAAATCGATGATTTGTGCGGCAATGGCTTTGGAATTTTCATCGGGATCGGCAAACTTGCTGTTGCGGTCACCCGCATCGGTCAATACGATGGCAATGATTTTTTCTTCCGGGCATTCCAAATAAGGCGAACCCACGCGGTCAAACGGGCCGGTAATGGCGATGGGTTTGCGGTGCGGCGGAACGCCGATGTCGAATACGGCATCGTGCATCCCTTCCAGTTTGGCATTTTGCGCGAAGTTTACTTCGATAATGACCTTTTTAGCGGCTTTCAAGGCTTCGTTGCCGTGGCCGATACCCATGGCCGGAATCAGTTTGCCGTCTTCGGTAATGCCGGAAACTTCGATAATAGCCAAATCGAAATCGCCGTAGAAACCTTGGCGCATTTGTTGCTCAACGTGCGACAGATGCATGTCTTGGTAAGCGATGTTGCCGGCGTTGATGCTGTTGCGCAGCGATGGATCGGATTGGAACGGATTACGGAAATGTACGGCATTGGCAGCAGCCAAAACGCCGTCACACTCAGGTGCGGTTGATGCACCGGTAATCATGCCGATGCTGAACGGCCGGCCGGCAGCGTGTTCGGCTTTGGCTTTTTCGGCAATGGCGGTCGGCAGAAGTTTGGGATAGCCCGCACCGGTAAAGCCGGTAATGGCGACATTCATGCCGTTTTGTACAAATTCGGCTGCTTGTTCGGCAGACATAATCTTATTGCGCAATCCTTCGTGGCGGATGCGTTCTGCTGCATTGGTCATTTTGCTTTCTCCTTTGGTTTGGATGCTTGAGCGCAGGCACTGTTTTTTGAAATGAAAAAACGGCTGGTCTGCTTTTCAGACGGCCTTGAAATAACATAGCGTTACAGACTATATAACAAAGCTTTCAAAGTGTAAAGAATGCCGTCTGAACGGACAAATCCGTACTTTCGAAATCATACGTGCTTGCTCAAAAGGCTTGGCTTTGGAGCGGATGGGACGGGATTTTAGTGGCGGATAGGGGTACAGGCTATTCCCCAAAATAAATAGACGATTCACGTCTTTTGTAAAATATATTGCTTATTCAGAGCCTTATTTTAATAAAACATGCCGTCTGAAAATTTTCAGACGGCATGTTTTAAAACCGGTGCAAAATCATGCTGGACGCTTTGGGCGGTTAAGTGAATAATACGCTTTTATCGAAATAGGACGGCTAGGCTTAAACAATGAATGATTCCAAAGGTTTGCTGGTTCGCTGGCTGATTGTATGCCTGATTCCGCTTGTCACCATGCTGGCATTTGTTTTGATTCCGCCGCCTGATCATACGCAATATCTGATTAACGGCATCATCTTGGCATGTGAAGCGACGTTTTTATTCAAATTCGTACTGTTTGATGTGATTAAGCATCATTTGAGGCAGGAATTTGAATTAAAAAGAAAAACCATGTTGCTTTTTATTCCGATTTTATTGCTGGTTATTTATTTGGTGCACTATTTCGGCGGGTTTTAACAGCAAAAGGCCGTCTGAAAATTTCAGACGGCCTTTGAATACGGCTTGAAATTACAGGCTGTCGGTAAACGTGCGGGTAATCACATCGCGTTGCTGCTCGGGCGTTAATGAATTGAAACGCACGGCGTAACCGGAAACACGGATAGTCAATTGCGGATATTTGTCCGGATTGGCAACGGCATCTTCCAAAGTTTCGCGGGTCAACACATTTACATTCAGATGTTGGCCGCCCTCCACTTTCGGACGCGCACTGACATCCAACGGGATTTCTTTGTAAGAAACCTCGCCCAAATCGGCCAAAGCCACCACCGCATCGGCCTGATAACCGCTCTCTTCTTTTGCCACCAAACAGCGGGCTTCGTCGGTGCCGTCGTCCAGCAACCAAAACGAATTTAACAAAGCCCCGTTTTGAGCTTGAGTAATCTGAATACCTTTAACCATAGCCACCTTCTCTTTCGTTAACGTAGAAAAAACTTGAATTTTCTATATTTTATACCCTGCGCCCCAAAAGAAATTGATATAAATCAAGTTACAAAATACTACATTTTAACCGGCTAAATGGTTGTCTTTACTCAGTAAATTATGACGAACCGGTCTGTGTGGAAAGATAAATTTTACGCTACCCTATTTCCGTTTTACGAACCTTATTTATAAATAACGAAATGAAAAGGCCGTCTGAAAAAAAATCCTGTTGGATGTTTTGCAATGTCATCGATAATTTCGGCGACATCGGCGTATCGTGGCGTTTGGCTCAGGCTCTTTGCCACGAATTGGATTGGGAAGTGCATTTGTGGGTGGACGATCTCCCTGCCCTGCGCACGATTTGCCCTGCTTTGCCGTCTGTTCCCTGCAACCACCAAAATATTGGCGTTCACAAATGGACAGCGCAATCGGCGGACGACATTGCCACCCTTCCCCAGCCGCAAACCGTCATCGAAACCTTTGCCTGCAACCTGCCGCAAAATATTTCGGACATTATCAAAAACCACCGCCCGCTTTGGCTCAACTGGGAATACTTGAGCGCGGAAGAAAGCAATGAGCGGCTGCATTTAATGCCGTCGGTGCAAGCCGACGGGTTACAAAAATTTTTCTGGTTCATGGGGTTCAGCGAAAAAAGCGGCGGTTTGATACGCGAAGCCGATTTTGCCGAACGCATTGATTTTGAACCCACCTTTTTCAGACGGCATTACGGCCTGCCCGATAAAACCACCGAAGAATGGTTACTGTTCGGCTATCAAAGCCCTGTTTGGGCAAAATGGCTGGATATGTGGCGGCAGCACGGCGAACCGATTACCCTGCTTTTGGCCGGACACCAAATCATAGACAGCCTGAAATCTGCCGGTGTCGTTCCCGAAACCGCCCTGCAAGCCCCCGGAGACATTTTTCAGACGGCCTGTGTAAGGTTGGTTAAAATTCCTTTTGTCCCGCAGCAAGATTTCGACAAGCTGTTACAGCTTTCAGACGGCCTGATCGTCCGCGGCGAAGACAGTTTCGTGCGCGCGCAGTTTGCCGCCAAGCCGTTTTTCTGGCACATCTATCCGCAAGATGAAATGGTGCATCTTGAAAAACTGTATGCGTTTTGGCAAAAAACAGCCCCGTTTTATCCGATTCATATCATGACTGCGCATCAAGCCTTATCCGACGAACTCAACGGTGCGCACGAACTATCCGCCGAACAACGCTTAAACGCATGGCAGACTTTGGCAGCACACCGTCTGCAATGGCGGCAGAGTGTCGCAGATTGGCAGAAATTTCTGTTTTCACAAACAAGCGCAATGGAAAAACTAGCCAAATTTGTTTCAAATACGCTAAAATAGCGCGTTTATTTTGCAACTAGAATCTGATTGGAAACACACAATGAAAACAGCTCAAGAACTGCGCCCGGGTAATGTATTCATGGTCGGCAGCGACCCGATGGTCGTGCAAAAAAGCGAATACATCAAAGGCGGCCGAAGCTCGGCCAAAGTCAGCATGAAACTGAAAAACCTGCTGACCGGCGCGGCTTCAGAAACCATCGTTAAAGCCGACGACAAATTTGACGTCGTGGTTTTGGCCCGCAAAAACTGTACCTACAGCTACTTTGCCGATCCGATGTATGTATTCATGGACGAAGAATTCAACCAATACGAAATCGAAGCTGAAAACATCGGCGACGCGTTGAAATTCATCGTTGACGGCATGGAAGACCAATGCGAAGTGACCTTCTACGAAGGCAACCCGATTTCCGTCGAATTGCCGACCATCATCGTCCGCGAAGTGGAATACACCGAGCCTGCGGTTAAAGGCGATACTTCGGGTAAAGTGATGAAAACCGCCCGTTTGGTCGGCGGTACCGAAATCCAAGTGATGGCATACATCGAAACCGGCGACAAAGTCGAAATCGATACACGCACCGGCGAATTCCGCAAACGCGCTTGATCACACGGATAAATGATAGGCCGTCTGAATATTTCAGACGGCCTTTTTACTGTGTGATTTCATTAAAACAGAGAATCTGAGACTTAGGCAAAGTCTTTAATTTGAATGGATTTCCCAGCTATACGCCGTTCAGCATTTCTCCGCTTTTTGAGATATGTCTTGCTCTGCCCTGTCTTGCTGGAATTATCCGAATCAGTAGTGCATTACCATTCTTAAATGACCTGATCGGTTAAATTCAAATACGCGCCAATTCCTCACGCATTTGGTCAATGACGGCTTTGTAATCAGGTTTGCCGAAAATAGCGGAGCCGGCCACGAAGGTATCCGCACCGGCAGCGGCAATTTCAGCAATGTTTTCCACCTTTACGCCGCCATCCACTTCAAGTGCAATACGGCGGCCTGTTTGGGATTCATATTTGTCCAACATGGCACGAACTTGGCGGATTTTGACCAATGTATGCGGAATAAAGCTTTGTCCGCCAAACCCCGGATTCACCGACATCAGCAACACCATGCCCAATCTATCCAAAACATTTTCCAGCACGCTCACGGAAGTAGCCGGATTCAGTACCAAACCGGCCTGACAGCCCAAATCACGAATCAGACTCAAGCTGCGGTCAACGTGTTTGCTGGCTTCCGGATGAAAAGTAATGATGTTTGCGCCTGCTTTAGCGAATGATTGAATCAAATCATCAACCGGCTCCACCATCAAATGCACATCAATAGGCACACTGGCATAAGGCTTCAGTGCCGCACAAATCATCGGCCCAAATGTCAAATTTGGCACATAATGGTTATCCATCACATCGAAATGTATCAAATCCGCACCGGCAGCGATGACATTGCGGACTTCTTCACCCAAACGGGCGAAATCGGCGGAAAGGATACTGGGGGAAATACGGTAATGGCTCATGGAATACTCCGGCTTTCAATAAGCATGTGTAATTTTCAATAAAGCATGTGCAATAATGATAACGGATTGGCAGTCCGGCATGCTGATATTTTAAATAAAATTAAAGACAGATGTTTGTTTAAAATATTAATGGATACTTTGTATCGGTTTGGAATAGTCACTTAAGCATTCATAAGCTACTGAAATTAAAGCATACATCAATGTTTGTTAATATAAAATTGACACTAGTCTAACGAATATTAACTTTGATGATACTGCCTTTGACATGCTTATCCGTTATATTCGCTAAATATTCAAAACCAGGAAAATGTTGTGTTTGTCGTGTTTAGATTCGGTTTACTGCTTAAATTTTTGTCTTTTGCTGCATTGTGCATGTTTGCCGGATTGGTTCATGCTGCACCGCATTCCATACAATTGGATGATTTTCATCCCAATTGTAATTTCCGACAGCTGAATCTGAGCCAAGATCAGCATAATGCCATGCGCAAAATCCGTTCGGATTACAAAACTGCAGCCGACAAAGCTTTCAAAAAAGAATTACGGGTTGACCGCACACGCCGCAGAAGCATTATCCAAATTCTATCTAAGCCGAGTTTTGATCAAAACAGTGCCCGTGATTATGTCGAAAGCCGCTATCTTTCCAGTATGGATTTCTCTGTTGACGAATTGGCTATCCAACACCGGATTTATCATCTATTGAGTCCGGAGCAGCGTCAGATGTGGCTAAGCAACTGCCTGCGTTAGACATGGCGATGGACATCATCGTTAAAGGCACTTTATATAAAGTGCCTTTTTATTTTTTGGCTTTAATCTATTACTCGCTGCTCCGGCAGTCGTCCTGCCCAATCGCAGGCAAACTGCCATGCCGAGCGTCCGGAACGGTTACTGTGCATCTGTGCCCACAATAATGCCGCTTTTCTGGCGGTTTCATCGTATTCCACACCGAAGTCATCCAACCAATTTTCTACGGCCTGTAAATAATCGTTTTGATCGAACGGATAAAAGCTCAGCCATAACCCGAAGCGGTCGGATAAAGAGATTTTTTCTTCTACGGCCTCCTTTTGGTGGATTTCACCGCGGATACCGGTAGTACCGCCGTTTTCATCCATATATTCAGGCATTAAGTGGCGGCGGTTTGAGGTAGCATATACCACTACATTGCTGCAACGCTGCGATAATCCGCCGTCCAGGGTGGTCTTTAAGGCTTTGTAGGTTTCATCGCCTGTTTCAAAAGACAAGTCATCGCAGAAAATAATGAATTTTTCCGGACGTTCTGCCAGAATCGGCAATAATGCCGGTAATGTAATCAAATCGCTTTTATCGACTTCGACCAACCGCAGACCTTGGCCGGCATATTCGTGCAGCAATGCTTTTACCAGTGAAGATTTTCCGGTACCGCGTGATCCCGTCATCAGCACATTATTGGCTGGTCGGCCTGCTAAAAATTGTTCGGTATTGCGAATCAGGCGCTCGGTCTGCGAGCCGACGGCAGCCAAACGGCTTAGTGGAAATGTATGCGGATTAGGCAGGCTCTCCAATATGCCTTTACGGCCGACACTCTGCCAGCGGTAAGCCAAAGCATTCCAATTAATCCCGCTCTGCTCCGCCGGTAAAATCAAATCCAAGCGGTTTAAAACCGAATCGGCTTTTTTTAAAAATTCTGCTAATTCCATAATTTTTTTCAGACGGCCTGTGACTTTTGCTGTTCCATCACACGTAAAACGGTATCGACGATGGCTTGGGTTTGCGGGTCGATTTCAATGTTGATTTCCTCACCGACTTGGCGAACGCCGAATAAGGTACGCTCCAAAGTTTCCGGAATCAGGTGGACATTGAATTCATCATCGGTAACTTCTCCGATAGTCAGGCTGCAGCCATCCAATCCTACAAAACCTTTAGTCAAAATGTAAGGTTTCAACTCTGATGGCAGATGAAACCAAACCGTACGATTCAGTTCGTTTTTATCGATGCGGGTAATGGATGTGGTCGTCATTACATGACCGCTCATCACATGGCCGCCTATTTCATCGCCAAACTTGGCTGCCCGTTCCAAATTGACAAAGTCCCCTGCTTTCAGACGGCCTAAATTGGTTTTAGCCAGAGTCTCGTTCATCAAATCAAAGCTGACTTGATTTGCTTCAATTCGCGTAATGGTCAGACAGCAACCATTATTGGCAACCGAAGCACCGGTTTTCAGATTATCTGCCATGCTTAACGGCAATTCGACGATATGGGTTCGGAAATCAGACGACGGCTGGTTCACCGCAACAATGCGTCCCATCCCTTGTACAATACCTGTAAACATTTTGATGCCTTATTGATTGGGTCGATACAATTGTAACGTAAGATGTATCAGGCCGTCTGAAAGAAAGATATTTTTCAGACGGCCTAAACCGAATCTTGGATTTGATTTACTCAAGATTTATTTGAGTATGATGCCGTATGGGCAATCTTGTTATGAAAATAAAAACCGAATCGGCAGATTCGGTTTTAATCATTGTGCTGTAAGCAGTTACAGCGCATCTTTCAATGCCTTACCTGCACGGAATTTAGGAGTTTTCGCAGCCGCAATAGTCAGAGGCTCGCCGGTTTTAGGATTGCGGCCTTGACGCTCTGCACGCTCGCCAACGTAGAAAGTACCAAAACCTACCAAAGTTACGGTGTCGCCTTTTTTCAGGGCTTCAGTTACAGCATTAGTGGTTGCATCCAATGCTTTTTGAGCAGCCGCTTTAGAAATACCGGCTTCTTGAGCAATTGATTCGATTAATTCAGACTTGTTCACAATTCAGTCCCTTCCTATCGTTGAAAATAATGGAGAACCCGATGATTCGGGCTTTTCGTACTCTTGAAGTACCTGTGTGCTTTATAACAATACTGAAATTGGAATGTCAAGCGAAAAAATACGGGATTGCCTTAATTTGCAAGCTTGCCGGGCAAACCCGTATTCTTTTACAACACATTTATATCAAATCAGTGTTTTGTCGCTTTGGCTCTTGACGTCTTGCTTTTCGGGCTCTCCGGCAGGTTTTGCACATTTTCCAAGGTATTCTGCCAAGGCTGAGGCTGATACTCCAGTCCCAAAGCCAAGACTTCGTCAATCCATTTGACAGGATGGATTTCCAAACCGGTTTTCACATTTTCCGGAATTTCTTCCAAATCTTTGACGTTATCCTTTGGAATTAAAACATGCTTGATACCGCCGCGCAAAGCTGCCAGCAGCTTTTCTTTTAACCCGCCGATCGGCAAGACTTCGCCGCGAAGGGTAATTTCGCCTGTCATTGCCACGTCCGCACGAACCGGAATGCCAGTAAAGGCAGAAACCATCGCCAGCGTCATGGCAATACCCGCACTTGGGCCGTCTTTCGGTGTGGCACCTTCCGGTACGTGTACGTGCATATCCTGTTTTTCATAGAAATTCGGCGCCAGGCCTACCGATTCGGCACGGGACCGCAATACCGACCAAGCTGCGGTTACCGATTCTTTCATGACATCGCCCAATTGGCCGGTCGATTGGATATTGCCTTTGCCCGGCAAGGCTACGGCCTCTACAGTCAGCAATTCGCCACCGACTTCCGTCCATGCCAACCCGGTAACTTGACCGATACGGTTTTCACTCTCTGCTACACCGAAATCAAAACGGCGTACCCCCAAGTAATCCTGCAGATTACCGGCATTCACTGCAACAGCCTTCTGCTTGGCTTTTCGGTTTTTGGCTTTCTGCGCATCTTCTTTCAGTTGCACAGCCATGACTACTTTACGACAAATTTTGGCGATTTCACGGTCAAGCGAACGCACGCCGGCTTCACGCGTGTAATAGCGGACAATATCGCGTACGGCAGATTCTTCAATCATCATTTCGCCGTCGCGCACACCGTTGCGTTCCATCTGTTTCGGCACGAGATACTGCATGGCAATGCTGACTTTTTCGTCTTCGGTGTAACCCGACAAGCGGATGATTTCCATGCGGTCAAGCAGAGCCGGCGGAATATTCATGCTGTTGGAAGTGGCGATAAACAGCACGTCGCTCAAGTCATAATCTACTTCGACGAAATGGTCGGAAAACGCGTTGTTCTGTTCCGGATCAAGCACTTCCAGCAAAGCCGAAGCCGGGTCGCCACGGAAATCGTTACCCAATTTGTCGATTTCATCAAGCAGGAACAACGGGTTTTTTACTTCCGCTTTAATCATGCTTTGAATGATTTTGCCCGGCATGGAGCCGATATAGGTACGGCGGTGGCCGCGGATTTCGCTTTCGTCTTTTACGCCGCCCAAAGCCATACGGACGTATTTCCGGCCGGTGGCTTTGGCAATCGATTGACCCAGCGAGGTTTTACCCACGCCCGGAGGGCCGACCAAACATAAAATCGGCCCTTTAAGCTTGTCGCTGCGTTTTTGAACCGCTAAGTATTCCAAAATGCGCTCTTTGACTTTTTCCAAGCCGAAATGGTCGGCATTCAGTACCAAATCTGCTTTGGCAATATCTTTAATGACACGGGTTTTCTTTTTCCACGGTAATTCGAGCAGCGTATCGATATAATTGCGCACCACGGTCGATTCGGCCGACATAGGCGGCATCATTTTCAGTTTTTTCAATTCGCCCAAGGCTTTTTCCTGCGCTTCCTTACTCATGCCTGCCGCTTTGATTTTGGCTTCAAGCGCATCCAATTCGCCGCGCTCGTCTTCTTCTCCCAATTCTTTATTAATCGCTTTGATTTGCTCGTTAAGGTAATACTCGCGCTGGGATTTTTCCATTTGGCGTTTGACGCGGCCACGGATACGCTTCTCAACCTGCATGATGTCGAGTTCGGCTTCCAATTGTCCCAACAGAAATTCCATACGGCCGACAAGGCCGGCAGTTTCCAAAATCTCCTGGCGTTGCTCCAGCTTCAATTGCAAATGTGCGGCAATGGTATCGACCAGACGGCTGTTGTCATTGATGCCGTTAATCGTATTGACGACTTCGGCTGGGATTTTTTTGTTTAATTTGGCATATTGCTCAAACTGAGACAATAAAGTGCGGCGCAAGGCTTCCATATCCGGATTGTTCTCGTCTTCGTTTTCATCGACAGCCTCAATGTGCGCCAGGAACAGAGCATCTTTATCCTCTACGGTCAGCGCGCGTGCCCGGCGGATGCCTTCTACCAACACTTTGACCGTACCGTCCGGCAGCTTCAATACTTGCAATACCTGAGCCACGGTACCCATGCGGTGTAAATCTTTGGCAGTCGGCTCTTCTGTGTTCGGATCAAGTTGCGCTAGCAAAAAGACCGGGTCATCATTGCTCATCGCCATTTCCAGCGCAGCAATCGATTTCGGACGGCCTACAAACAAAGGCAATACCATATGCGGATAAACCACGACATCGCGCAAAGGCAGAGTGGCCAGTACACTGTATTCCTCAAAATATTTGTTATCTTCTGACATATGTGTAATCTCTGTGGTTTCAAATCAAGTTTTCCCGTAAGTTGGGCTGAAAGATTGGATTTCAAGACTTGAAAATTGGTTTAATGCGCATATTTGCCCGATAACCGTTTTAAATGCAGGGACAAGCCTGATTAACAAGGCTTGGCGTTTGCGTTAAAATATGCCCGAATACACAATCGGGCCGTCTGAAAATTTCAGACGGCCTTAACAAGGAGTATCTCAATGTCTGAGCAGAACAACACACCGGAGCAAACCGAAACCCTGCTTGAATTTCCGTGCATCTTTCCCTTGAAAGTCATGGGGCTGACCCACCCCGAATTTGTTGTCTCGATTTTGACGGCCATTCAGGAACACGCCCCGAACACAACAGAAGCACACATCACAACCCGTGCGAGCAGCAAAGGCAATTATACCGGAGCCACGATCCGCATCGAAGCCACCAGCAAAGAGCAACTGGACAATATTTATCTCGCCCTGACTTCGCATGAAATGGTGAAAGTGGTTTACTGATATGAAAATCGTGCAGAAAGGCTTGGCGGATTACCAGCCTACTTTTGAAGCGATGAAAGCCTTCAATGCAAGCCGCGACGAAGATACCGAAGACGAATTATGGGTCGTCGAGCATCCCCCTGTCTTTACCCAAGGACTTGCCGGCAAACCCGAGCATTTGCTGATTCGCGACGATATTCCCGTGGTTCAGATTGACCGCGGCGGCCAAATCACCTATCACGGCCCGGGGCAATTGGTGGTTTATACCATGATTGATTTCAAACGCCGCAAAACCAGCGTCCGCCATATCGTTTCCGCACTTGAAAACAGTATCATCGGCACACTGGCCGAATACCGCATTGAAGCCGCTGCTGATCCGAAACGCCCCGGCGTATATGTAGGCGGACGCAAAATCGCTTCGCTCGGACTGCGCATCAAAAACGGCTCGGTTTACCACGGCTTGGCCTTGAACGTAAACATGGATTTAAGCCCGTTTACCCACATCAACCCCTGCGGTTACGCCGGCATGGAAATGACCCAAATCGCAGACTTTATCAATCCGTGTCCGACGCTGGCGGAAGTTGCCGAAAAATTGACAGGCCGTCTGAAAATGCAACTGACTCTGAAAGAATCAAATGAGTGAAATTAAAATTGACGATCCCAAACGCGGCGTAAAATTGCGCGGTGCAGACAAAACTGCGCGTATCCCGATTAAAGTCGTTCCATTGCAGGAAAAACTGAAAAAGCCCGAGTGGATCCGCGCCAAACTGCCGACAAAAAAATTCTTTGAAATCAAAGATATTTTGCGAAATCAAAAAATGCATACCGTATGCGAAGAAGCAAGTTGCCCCAATATCGGCGAGTGTTTCAGCAAAGGTACGGCCACTTTTATGATTATGGGCGACATCTGTACGCGCCGCTGCCCGTTTTGCGATGTTGGTCATGGCCGTCCGAATATGCTTGATCCCGACGAACCGAAAAATCTGGCCGAATCCGTTGCCGCCATGAATCTGCGTTATGTCGTGATTACTTCGGTTGACCGCGACGATTTGCGCGACGGCGGTGCGCAACACTTTGCCGACTGTATCAAAGCCATCCGAGAACGCAGTCCGAACACCAAAATCGAAATCCTGGTACCCGATTTCCGCGGACGTCTCGATATTGCCCTGCAAATCTTGACCGAAACTCCGCCGGACGTGATGAACCATAATTTGGAAACCCACCCGAGCCTGTATAAAAAAGCCCGTCCGGGCGCGAATTATCAGCACTCTTTGGATTTGCTGCGGCGCTATAAAGAAATGATGCCGCATATCCCGACCAAATCCGGCATTATGGTCGGTCTGGGCGAAACCGATGACGACGTGCGCGAAATCATGCGCGATATGCGGGCGCACAATATCGAAATGATTACCATCGGCCAATATCTGCAACCTTCAGACGGCCACTTGCCGGTGTTGCGCTATGTAACTCCCGAGCAGTTCAAAGTGTTTGAAAAAGAAGCCTATGAAATGGGCTTCAGCAATGCGGCCATCGGCGCGATGGTGCGCTCAAGCTACCATGCTGACGAACAGGCTGCCGAGGCTTTGCGCGAAAACCACGGCGGCGGTTGCAGCCATTAAATTCCGGAATGAATCATGCCGTCTGAAAGGTTCAGGCGGCATGATTTTTGAACAGCAAAAAAGAAAACAAAAACCTTGTTTTCAAGCACAGAAGCAAAATTTTGAAAATATTTTGAGTTATAATTTTATCTGTTATAAAAATTTTTCTGCGGTCTTGAGTGTCAGTATTGTCTATACCCACCGTTTCGATGCAGTCTTCTTGTGATACATTTGATGAAAACCGCAACATAATACCGTATCGAAGATTTTTAACACTATGTTTTAAATATATTTTTCAGACGGCCTTATCTGTTTTTACAAATCGTTCGAAAATAAATCAAAATAAAACTATACTTTTTCTTAATTTATGGGATAATGGCTAAATAAATTCTTAGCTATTCGCGATAACACTTATCAGAAAGTGCAAATCATGTCAGATGAAAAAAGCAAAGCCCTAGCCGCTGCCTTGGCTCAAATCGAAAAAAACTTCGGCAAAGGTTCCATTATGAAAATGGACGGAAGCCATCAGGAGGAAAATTTAGAAGTCATCTCAACCGGTTCGCTCGGTCTGGACTTGGCTTTGGGTGTGGGCGGATTACCGCGCGGCCGTGTGGTCGAAATCTTCGGTCCGGAATCATCCGGTAAAACCACATTGTGTCTGGAAGCCATTGCGCAATGCCAAAAAGCAGGTGGGGTATGTGCCTTTATTGATGCGGAACACGCTTTCGATCCGATTTACGCGCGTAAATTAGGGGTAAAAGTGGAAGAATTGTATCTTTCCCAGCCCGATACAGGCGAACAGGCTTTGGAAATTTGCGATACTTTGGTACGTTCCGGCGGTGTGGACATGGTCGTTGTCGACTCTGTGGCCGCATTGGTGCCTAAAGCCGAAATCGAAGGTGAAATGGGCGACAGCCATGTCGGTCTGCAAGCCCGTCTGATGAGCCAAGCCCTGCGCAAACTGACCGGCCACATCAAGCGTACCAACACTCTGGTCGTGTTTATTAACCAAATCCGTATGAAAATCGGTGTGATGTTCGGCAGCCCGGAAACCACCACCGGCGGTAACGCGTTGAAGTTTTATGCTTCCGTACGCCTCGATATCCGCCGTACCGGCCAAATCAAGAAAGGCGACGATGTCATCGGTAACGAAACCAAAGTCAAAGTGATTAAAAACAAAGTCGCGCCACCGTTCCGCCAGGCCGAATTCGATATTCTCTACGGCGAAGGGGTCAGCTGGGAAGGCGAATTGATCGACATCGGCGTGAAATACGACATCGTTGAAAAATCAGGTGCATGGTACAGCTACAACGGTGCCAAAATCGGCCAAGGCAAAGACAATGTGCGCTTATGGCTGAAAGAAAATCCAGAAGTAGCCGATGAAATCGATGCCAAAATCCGTGCGGCAGTCGGCATCAACATCGACATTACCGAAGGCAAAATCGACGATACCGACGGGGAACGTCCGGAAGAGTAAAAATCAATATCTTGATAGATTTCCCAAACTAAAAAGAGCAGGTTTTTCCGCCTGCTCTTTTATTTTATATTTTACCTGTTCCGTGAAACAAGGTTGTCTGAAACGTCTGAAATATCGGCTAATCCTTTGCACTTGCTTCCTGCGTTCTGCCCATTTTGGCTTCCCGTATCGGTAAATTTAACAGTGCGGCGATACCAGCGAGCACCATATCGGCATACCACATCCAATTGTAATCACCGAAAGCCGTAATGGCGATACCGCCCAAATATGCGCCGAAAAATCCGCCGATTTGGTGCGACAATAAAGTCAAGCCGAACAAGGTAGCCAAATAACGCACACCGAATAATTTTCCCGTAATCGCTGCCGTAGGCGGCACCGTAGCCAACCACGTCAAGCCCAGCCCGAATGCGAACAGATAAAAAGTCCAATCTGTACGCGGCATCATCAGATAAGCCAAAATCAGACAAGTTCGGGAAGCATACATCCAAAACAAAATATATTTGCTGCGGAATTTTCCCACGCACCAACCGGCCGCCAAACTGCCGATGACATTGGATATGCCGATAATCGCCAGCGACCATGATGCCACCGTCGGAGGCAATCCGCACAAAGCGACTTCAGTCGGCAGATGTGTGACCAAAAAAGCAATATGAAAACCGCAGGTAAAAAAGCCCAAATGCAACAAAATATAACTGCGTTCTTTAAATGCTTGGCCGACTGCCTGCCTTAAGGTTTGTTCCGTGGGCGAAGCGGAGGCCGTCTGAACGGTCGCAGAATCGAACTCATGATACGTCAACCAACGCGCAATCGGAATAATCAAAAGGCTTACCGCGCCTAACACATACATGGCACCGCGCCACCCTATTGCCGGCAGAAAGATCAATCCCTGTACCAAAGGTGAAAATAAAAACTGACCGAAAGAGCCGCCGGCGTTGACCACGCCCGAAGCTGTGCCGCGCATTGATTGCGGCAGTTTATTTGAAACCTGGCTCATCAAAATCGAGTGGCTGCCTGCCCCCGAACCCATGGCCAACATCACGCCCATACTCAAAGTCAAGCCCCATACGGTGGTTAACGAAGGGATTAATACGCAACCGATGGCCATTATCACAGTTCCCCACAGCAATACCGGCCATGCCCCGAAGCGGTCGGCCAAAGCTCCGGTCAACGGCTGCGCCACTCCCCATATCAACTGGCATACTGCCATGGCAAAACTGATGTCCGCCATGCTCAATGCCGTTGTGTTTACCATCGGCTGTACAAATAAGCCGAGCGACATTCTGATGCCCATGGTTATCATCAATACTGCCGCTGCCGACAAAGCAATCAGCCACAATAATTTTTGCCGGTGGATTTCCGTCTGCATATTTTTCTCTTGATGTCGATAAGAGGCCGTCTGAAACCTGATTTCAGACGGCCTTTTGTTCATCTTTACACCTTAATCCTCCGCCCGGTCCGTGCACTTTCATACGCTTTTTCAATCAAACCCAATACTTGCGCCACCTGCCCTACATCCACGCACAACGGTACATTTTCCGTCAATGCCGCATACAGGTTCCGGTAAAACGCACCGTAATCGCCGCTGACACTTTTCATGGCCCGGCGCACGATTTTCCCATCGGTTTCCGTATGCAGTATCCCCCATTCCTGCGGACTTTCCACATTCCAGCTGCCGGCCGGCAATGCTCCTCCTACCAGCAAAGCTTCCTGATTGTCCGCATTTTGTTTGATGTACGAACCTTTTGTTCCGTGCAGCGTCATAAACGGCAAAGGCTCGCGCGCGTATTTCGTGCTGATAAGCGAGACTTTCAGGCCGTCTGAAAAATAAAGCGCGATGTCGAAATTATCGTCGCTCAATGCCCCCTTGTGCTGATGGCGGATGTCGGCGTAAATTTCAGACGGCATTCCGAACACATCCACCGCCATATCCAGCAGATGCGAACCCAAATCGTACACCAAACCCACGCCTGCTTCTCCGGTTTCCTTCCAACGCTTTTTGTTCAATCCTGCCGAATAACGCTCGAAACGGAATTCCGCATCGACAATTTGTCCCAACAGGCCGTCTGAAATCAGTTTTTTGGCGGTCAAAGGCGCGCTGTCCCAGCGGCGGTTTTGGTAAACGGTCAGCAACACGCCCTGTGCTTCCGCCAAATCCGCCAGTGCAGAGGCTTCTGCCACAGTTGCGCACAAAGGTTTTTCCACCACCACATGCTTGCCTGCCGACAAAGCCTGTTGAGCCAATTCAAAATGCGTTTGGTTCGGCGTGGTAATCACGATTAAATCCACTTCATCCGTGAGCAAAGCATCAAAGCTGCGCACGGTTTGGGCATCAGGCAAAACACTTTCGGCCTGATTGCCGCTGCGTTCGAATACCTTGACGACTTCAAACCGTCCGTCCGCCCTCCAAAACGGGATATGAAATACCTGCGCCGACATGCCGAATCCGGCCAAACCGATTTTGATTTTTTTCATGGGATTTCCTTTTTCAGACGGCCTCGCAAACCTTTGCCGTATTCAATGTAAAGACGATACGCTATAATACTCCGATTCAGAATTTCAGGCCGTCTGAAAATGCAGGCGACCGTCTTTTAAGGACAAACCATGAGAAAACCACAACGCGGCTATGCCCGTCAAGATCGTGTCCGCGAACAGATTATGCGCGAGCTGGCCGAACTCGTGCGCACCGATTTGAAAGACCCGCGCGCCGGTTTCATCACCATCAACGAAGTCGAGGTAACCCGCGATTACAGCCACGCCACCGTGTTTTATACCGTGTTGGACGACAGTACCCGCGAAATCACCGAAGAAGCCCTCGACCATGCCAAAGGCCATTTGCGCAGCGAATTGGCCAAGCGCATCAAGCTCTTCAAAATCCCCGAGCTGCATTTCAAATACGACGAATCTTTAGAGCGCGGCATGAGCATTTCCAGCCTGATTGAGCAAGTGGCGGCGGAAAAGCCGGTGGAAGATTGAGGAAATAATGAAGGCCGTCTGAAAACATCCATCCTTTTTCAGACGGCCTTTTCCGATTAAAAACAAAACCGATATGAACAGCAAACCTGCCAAACGCCCCGTCAACGGCGTTTTATTACTCGACAAACCCGAAGGCCTGAGCAGCAATACTGCCCTGCAAAAAGCCCGTCGGTTATACCGTGCCGAAAAAGCGGGGCATACCGGCGTGCTCGACCCGCTCGCCACAGGCCTGCTGCCCGTCTGCTTCGGCGAAGCGACCAAGTTCGCGCAATATCTGCTCGATGCGGATAAAGCGTACACCGCCACCATGAAGCTGGGCGAAGCCAGCAGTACGGGCGATGCCGAAGGCGAAATCATCGATACCGCCCGTGCCGATATTTCCAAACAGGAATTTCAGACGGCCTGCGCCGCGCTGACGGGCAAAATCCGCCAAGTGCCGCCGATGTTTTCCGCTTTGAAACACGAAGGCAAGCCGCTTTACGAATATGCGCGTAAAGGCATCACAATTGAACGCAAAGCGCGCGATATTGAAATTTATTCGATTGAAATTCAAGAATTTGCCGCGCCGAAAGCGGTCATCGGCGTGCGTTGCAGCAAAGGCACTTATATCCGAACTTTGAGCGAAGACATCGCCAAACACATCGGCACATTCGCCCACCTGACCGCCCTGCGCCGCACGGAAACCGCCGGTTTCGGTATAGCCGAAACCCATACCTTAGAAAAATTAGAAAGTTTGAGCGAGGTCGAACGTGATGCGCTTTTGCTGCCTTGCGATGTTTTGGTGCGGCATTTGCCTGAAATCATATTGAACGACCGCGCGGTCGATATGTTGAAATTCGGCCAACGTCCGCAGTTTGCGGAAGCGGTTTCAAATGAGCAGCCGATTCGGGTTTACAGCAGTCACGGCGAATTTATCGGCTTGGTCGAATATCAGAAAGACATAGGCCGTCTGAAACCGCTGCGGCTGATGAATACCGCACGCTGAATGCGTGGTCTCTTATACGCAGGTCGAAGCCTTTATAGAATCCGAAAATGTTCAAAAATCTTTAATCCGTCATTCCCGCGCAGACGGGAATCCAGACCTGTCAGCTTCAGGAATATTTGAAGATAACAGCAAATTAAAATTCTGGATTCCCGCCTGCGCGGAAATGACGGATTAGAGATAAGTTGGGCTTTGAAAAGGTTTCGGCCTATAAAAAACGAGGCCGTCTGAAAAAATGTTCAGACGGCCTCGATTCCTATTTCCTTATTTCACGCGTTTGAAAACCAAATCCCAAACGCCATGTCCCAAACGCTTGCCGCGCGCTTCGAATTTGGTTTCAGGTCGGTAATCCGGTGTCGGCGCGTAATCTTGGGCGGTATTCTGAAGACTGTCGAAACCGCTTAACACTTCCAACATCTGCACCGCATATTCTTCCCAGTCCGTCGCCATGTGGATATAGCCGCCGACTTTCAGTTTGGGCAACAGCTTTTCCACAAACGGGGTCTGCACCAGGCGGCGTTTGTGGTGGCGTTTTTTGTGCCACGGATCGGGAAAGAAAATATGAATGCCTTCAAGCGCACCATCGGCCAGCATATTTTCGACCACTTCCACCGCGTCATGACGCATCACGCGGATGTTGCCGGTTTGCGATTCTTCAATCAGCTTTAAAATATTGCCGACACCCGGGCCGTGGACATCAATAGCCAAAAAATCCGTTTCAGGCAGGCGTTTGGCAATTTCAACGGTCGCGGTTCCCATACCGAAACCGATTTCCAACACTTTCGGATTGTCGCGGCCGAACAGTCGGTTCAAATCGACAACCGTGTCTTGGTAATCGATACCGAACTGCGGCCACATGGTATCGATGGCGCGCTGTTGGGCGGCAGTCATGTGGCCCTGTCGGAGCACAAAGCTGCGGATGGAACGCAAATGCTCGGGCGGTACTTGGTTTTCTTCATGGTTTTGAGTCGAATCTGTCATGCTGGTTCACACTTTGAAATCAAAACAAAAGGCCGTCTGAAAGCTGCGCTTTAAACCGCCCTAACTGGATTATCGGTATGCGGTAATACCGTATTTGTTTTCAGACGGCCTTCTTTCTCTATGCTTCAGACGGCCTTGTCTGAAATGATGACCGTCGAGTTTATCCGCGTCGGCCCGGCTTGCCATAGCCGCCTTTGCCGCCGAATTCGGCAGCGGATTTTCGTTTACCTTTAAAATCACTGCCGCCTTTTTTAAAGCCTTCTGATTTTTTTGCACCCTCACTGCGTGCTTTGAAACCGTCTTCGCTGCGCGGTTTGCCGCCTTTACGGTCGCCGAATTTGCGGTCGCGGTCAGCATAGCCGCCTTTGCCGTTTCTGCCGCCGTAACCTTTTGATTTGCCGGCGGCAGGTTTGCGCTTACGGGTAGGCTCCATGCCTTCCACGGTAACTTCGTTCAGCTTGCGGCCGATGTATTTTTCGATTTTGTGGACTTTGACGTATTCGTTCACCTCAGCAAACGTCAGCGCAATGCCGGTACGGCCTGCGCGGCCGGTACGGCCGATGCGGTGGACATAGTCTTCGGCCTGCTTGGGCAAATCATAGTTGATGACGTGGGTAATGGTCGGCACGTCGATACCGCGCGCTGCCACGTCGGTTGCCACCAGAATTTTACAGCGGCCTTTGCGCAGATCCATTAATGTGCGGTTGCGCCAGCCTTGTGGCATGTCGCCGTGCAGACAGTTGGCCGCAAAACCTTTTTCATACAGTTCGTCGGCCAATACTTCGGTCATGGCTTTGGTTGAAGTGAAAATCACGCATTGGTCGATGTTCGCATCACGCAAAATGTGGTCAAGTAGGCGGTTTTTGTGGCGCATGTCGTCGCAATACAGCAATTGCTCTTCGATTTTGCCTTGGTCGTCTACGCGCTCTACCTCAATCACTTCCGGATTTTTGGTCAGTTTGCGTGCCAGTTTGCCGACCGCACCGTCCCATGTAGCGGAAAACAGCAGCGTTTGGCGGTCTTCCGGGGTGGCTTCAACGATGGTTTCAATGTCGTCGATGAAACCCATGTCGAGCATACGGTCGGCTTCATCGAGAATCAAGACTTCCAAGCGGTCGAAATCGACTTTGCCGCTGCCCATCAAGTCCATCAGGCGGCCGGGAGTGGCGACAATCAGGTCAACCGGTTTGCTCAAAGCGCGGGTTTGATAACCGAACGATGCGCCGCCGACGATGCTTACGGTGCGGAACCATTTCATATTTTGCGCGTAGGTCAGCGCGTTTTTTTCCACTTGCGCAGCCAGCTCGCGGGTCGGGGTCAATACCAGGGCGCGCGGGCCTTTGCCGTTTTTTTCGCTGCGGCGGGTCAGGCGTTGCAGGGTCGGCAGCAGAAACGCGGCGGTTTTGCCCGATCCGGTTTGCGCCGAAGCCATGATGTCGCGGCCTTCCAAAGCCACAGGCACGGATTGCGCCTGAATCGGGGTCGGCGATTCGTAGCCCGCGCTTTGCAGCGCAGACAAAATGTTTTTATCGAGGTTTAAATCGGCAAATTTAATAGACATGACTATCCTGGAGACAAAACAACAACTTCCGACTGGAAAATTCAGACGGCCTGAAGCAAAGGATAAGTAACGGAAATCAAGTTACAGGGTTGTCGCAAGCACTCGGGCTTGTAAGTTAACATCGGCGACAACCTGCAAATATGCGTGAAAGCAAAAAGATATAAGAAACGCGGCGGAAAGCCGGTTAATAGGTTTGAAGACGATGGCTTCATAAAATAAAGACGAACGGCGGATGATATAGATTCAGCCGCATCCGGTCAAGCACAAAAGCGTTAATTGGCGTAAAATGGCTGTTTTCTTCACAGGCCGTCTGAAAATGACCGACATCACGCCGTTTGCCAACCGCTTGGGCAAAAACATCAAACACCTGATGAAATGGGCCAAACGCAACCAGATCGAAGCATGGCGCATTTACGACCGCGACATTCCGCAGTTCCCTTTTGCCGTTGATGTTTACGGCGAGCACATCCACCTTCAGGAATACGATACCGGCTGGCTGATGCAGCCTGAAGAATACGAAGCATGGTTGGCCGAAGTATTGGAAGCGGTTGCTTTTGTGACCGGTTTTGCTCCCGAACAAATCCACCTTAAACGCCGCGAACGCCAAAAAGGTACGCAGCAATACGAAAAAACCGGCAAAACCGGAACCGATTTCGTCATTACCGAAAACGGCCGCCGCTTTTGGGTCAACCTCGACAAATATCTGGATACGGGCCTGTTTCTCGACCACCGCAACACGCGCAAGAAGGTCGGCGAAACCGCCTCGGGGAAACGCTTTTTAAACCTGTTTTCCTACACCGGCAGCTTTACCGTTTATGCCGCGACAGGCGGCGCAACCGCCAGCGAAACCGTTGATTTGTCGAATACTTACCTCGATTGGGCAAAACGCAATTTCGAGTTGAACGGCATCGATTCGAACGCACACAAAATCATACGCGCCGATGTGTTCCAATACTTGAAAACCGCTGCCGCCGAAAGCAAGAAATTCGACCTGATTGTGATGGATCCGCCGAGTTTTTCCAACAGCAAAAAAATGCTGGATATTCTCGACATCCAACGCGACCAAATGACGCTTATCGACGGCGCGATGAACCTGCTCGCTTCAGACGGCCTGATGTATTTTTCCAACAACCTGCGCAGCTTCGAGCTGGACGCGCAGGTCGGCGAAAAATATGCCGTCAAAGATGTAACCAAACAATCCGTCCCCGACGATTTCCGCAATAAAAAAATCCACCAATGTTGGGAAATCTGCCACAAATAACCCTTCAGACGGCCTAATTAAGTTGAGGCCGTCTGAAAACATTCTGTCTGTTAAGAAAGGTTGTTATGTCCGCACTCAAACTGCTTTCCCGCAACAAAATGTTCAACGGTCATCAAGAACGCTACCGCCACGCTTCGAGCGTTAACCGTTGCGACATGACTTTCAGCATCTACCTGCCGCCTCAAGCCCTGCAAGGCTACCGCGTGCCGGTTTTATATTGGCTTTCCGGTCTGACCTGCACCGATGAAAACTTCACCCAAAAATCCGGCGCGCAACGCTTTGCCGCCCAATGGGGCATCGCTTTGGTCATGCCCGATACTTCGCCGCGCGGGAACAATGTTGCCGATGACGAAGGCTACGACTTGGGCCAAGGCGCAGGATTTTATGTGAACGCCACGCAATCCCCGTGGGCGGAACATTACCGCATGTACGACTACATCGTCGGAGAACTGCCCGCTCTGATTGAAGCCCATTTCCCCGTGGTCGACAAGCGCAGCATTTTCGGCCACAGCATGGGCGGCCACGGCGCGCTGCAAATCGCCCTGAAAAATCCCGACCGCTACGCCGCCGTATCCGCCTTTGCGCCGATTGTGAACCCGAGCGAAACGCCGTGGGGACAAAAAGCCTTTGCCGCCTATTTGGGCGACGACCAAACCGCATGGCGAGCCTACGACAGCACCGCCCTCGTTCAGACGGCCTCAAAAAAGCTGCCTATTCTGATTGACCAAGGCGATGCCGACCAGTTTTACCCGAAAGAGCTGCAACCAGAAACGTTTGTCCATGCCGCGCGCGGCAACGGGTTTGATGTCCAATTCAAAAAACGCGCCGGCTACGACCACAGCTATTTCTTTATCGCCAGCTTTATCGACAGCCACATCGAATTTCATGCCGATGCGTTGGGCTTGTAAACTCTAAATCTGCGTATTATCAAAGGCCGTCTGAAAAGTATTTGACTACTTTTCAGACGGCCTTTCAGTTAAAACTACATCTCATTTACTCTATTATCATAAAAAATCTTAACGTGTCCGTAATCCGACATTTCAAACCCGTAAAGAAATTTCCAATAAAAATATTATCTTAATTATTTAAAAACCATACTGCTGCTTTACAGTTTACTTGACCTGTATCAACAACCGGCTATATAGCATTCGACAAAACTGCTTCTAAGAAATAAAGTTACATCACCATCACTCTTAATTGAAGGAAAATAAAATGCGTACCGAAAACAATGTCAACGGTAAAGTGATTTTATGGACTACCTTAGTGGGCGGCTTCATCAGTTCCTTAGTCAAATGGGGCTCCGAAGTCAACATGCCGCCGCGTATGCCGGGGGAAATTTCGCCGCCGGGCGCAAATATCGACGCATGGCTCGGCTGGCTGGGTTTCAACCAGCACTCTTTGGACTATATGTTCCAGGGCAACAGCATCTTGGGTGCGGTAACGCTTTACCATTGGCTTTTCAGTTTCGTATTCGCCTTCGTTTATGTGGTCGGTTCGATGTATTGGTCGAAAATGCGCGCATGGTACGGCGCATTGTACGGCATCATCATCACCGTCGTCATGCACGGCTTGCTGATTCCGATGTTCGGCTTCCGTTATCCAAAATACGCCGAAGGGTTGAACGGCTGGATGTGGAACTTGAACGCCGCCGAATTGTGGAGCGAATTTTTGGGTCATATTTATTGGTCGGTTTCGATTGAAGTCTGCATGATTGCGGTGTTGGCGCACTTCGGCCGTCCGATTTACGGCGTATGGTGGAAAGACTGATTTTCCGTCCGATTGTTTATGTTTAAAGGCCGTCTGAAAAGCCGACACAGCTTTTCAGACGGCCTTTTGCTATAATGGCGGCTCTATTTTTACGCTTGAAACACGGAATCCGCCATGTCCCGAATTGCCGCCCTGCCCGATCACCTCGTCAACCAAATCGCCGCCGGCGAAGTGGTCGAACGCCCTGCCAACGCGCTGAAAGAAATCGTGGAAAACAGCATCGACGCAGGCGCAACGGCGGTTGACGTGGAACTCGAAGGCGGCGGCATCCGCCTGATCCGCGTCACCGACAACGGCGCAGGCATCCACGCCGACGACATCGAACTGGCTCTGCACCGCCACGCCACCAGCAAAATCAGAACCTTAAGCGATTTGGAACACGTCGCCAGCATGGGTTTCCGCGGCGAAGGATTGGCCAGCATCGCCTCCGTGTCGCGTCTGACCCTGACCAGTCGCCAAGCCGACGGCGCACATGCCCATCAAGTCAAAGCGGAAGACGGCAAACTCAGCGCGCCTGCAGCGGCCGCCCACCCTGTCGGCACCACCGTCGAAGTCGCCGAACTTTTCTTCAACACCCCCGCGCGGCGCAAGTTTCTCAAATCGGAAAACACCGAATACGCCCATTGCGCCACCATGCTCGAACGCTTGGCTCTGGCGCATCCGCACATCGCCTTTTCGCTCAGCCGCGACGGCAAAACCGTGTTCCGCTATCCGAGCCAAAGCCTGAACGAACGCATTGCCGCCATCGTCGGCGACGATTTTCAGACGGCCTCCCTTGAAATCGACAGCGGCAACGGTGCCTTGCGTTTATACGGCGCGATTGCGAAACCCACTTTCGCCAAAGGTAAAACCGACAAACAATACTGCTTCGTCAACCACCGCTTTGTGAAAGACAAAGTCATCATGCACGCGGTGAAACAGGCCTACCGCGACGTATTGCACAACGCGCTGACACCGGCCTTCGTTCTGTTTCTCGACTTGCCGCCCGAAGCGGTCGATGTCAACGTCCACCCGACCAAAACCGAAATCCGCTTCCGCGACAGCCAGCAGGTTCACCAATTGGTGTTCCACACGCTCAACAAAGCCTTGGCCGCCACGCGTGCCGACCAGACCGAAAGCGTGAGCAACGCCGGCGGCATCCTGCACGACATGCTCGGCGTAGTAAGGCCGTCTGAAAACGGAAATCAGGCGGATACCATGCCGTCTGAAAATCCGTTTCAGCAGCAAACCGCGCCTTTTGACGGCGATTATGCCAAAATTCCCCGCCCCGATTTTTCAGACGGCCCCGACCGCAATTCAGGCAAAACCGCCCCCATGCCCTATCAAACAGCACGTTCGCCGCAGCAGCGTTCATTAAACCTGCGCGAAAGCCAAGCCGCGATGAACACCTACGCCGAACTGTTTAAAAAAACCGATCCCAACGACGACATCGAGTTGGCGCAATTCGAGCAGGCGCGGTTCGGCGGTGCGGTTTTGGACGCAAACTTATCGGATAAAAACACGCCCTATCCGTTTTCAGACGGCCTTGACAGCCGCCCCGAAACCCCGCCGCTGGGTTTCGCCATCGCCCAATTGCTCGGCATTTACATACTCGCCCAAGCCGAAGACAGCCTGTTGCTGGTCGATATGCACGCCGCCGCCGAGCGCGTGAATTACGAAAAAATGAAAAGCCAGCGCGACAGCTTGGGCAGCCTGCAAAGCCAGCGGCTGCTGATTCCCGTGACCTTTGCCGCCAGCCACGAAGAATGCGCCACCCTCGCCGACCATACCGAAACCTTGCAGGCATTCGGCTTGGATATGTCCGATATGGGCGGCAGCACCATCGCCGTGCGCGCCGTGCCGAATATGCTGGGCAAAGCCGACGTTGCCGCGCTCGCCAAAGACGTGTTGCACGAGTTGGCACACACCGGCGCAAGCCAAACCATAGAAGCACGCGAAAACCAACTCCTCGCCACCATGTCGTGCCACGGTTCCGTGCGCGCCGGCCGCCGGCTCACGCTCCCCGAAATGAACGCCCTGTTGCGCGATATGGAAAACACCCCGCGCAGCAACCAATGCAACCACGGCCGCCCGACTTGGGTGAAACTGACTTTGAAAGAATTGGACGCGCTGTTTTTGCGCGGGCAGTGAGGGAGTGAATTTGAATTGATTGCGGATTAAACAGTAAGGCCGTCTGAACGTTTCAGACGGCCTGAAACTGGTAGGGTGGGCACTTGTTGCCCACACCATGCTACACAATCGTAGGTACGGTTAGCTGCCCCAAGCAGCGTAACCGTACGAACCTATGTAAGGTGAGTAAAAGCCGTCTGAAAGTAGATTTCAGACGGCCTTGTGGTTTTTATGAAGTGTACAGACATGCGTACGGTTACGCTGCTTGGGGCAGCTAACCGTACCTACGAGCTGAATCTTAACGGTTTAGTTGGGTTTATCAACCCAACCTACAAAATGCTGAAAATCCAAACTTTTCAGACGCAGGTTGGGCCATGACGCAACATTTTCTGAATCTCAACGGTTTAATCGGATTTACCAATCCAACCTACAAGAATACTGCCCAATCAAAAAGCCGTCTGAAGATTCACGTTTCAGACGGCATTCCTTATTGTTCAAACCGATTTATTCCGCTTCGGCTATTTTCTTTCTGCGCGGCTTTCTGCGCCGTTTGCGTTTCGGTGCGTCGCCGTTTTCGCGGCGTTCCTGCTGTTGGCGTTGCTGTGCGGCCAGCGTCATTTGGCTGCGGGTTTCGTCGTCGGCGTGTTGGAAGCTTGTCCACCACTCCACTATATCGTTGTCCACTTCGCCGACTTGTCCGCGCAGAACGAGAAAATCGTAAGCGGCGCGAAAGCGCGGCTGGCTCAGCAATTTGTGCGGACGTGCACCGCGCATGTTTTCAAACTGCGGCTGAAGCTGCCAGATTTCGCGCATGGTGGCGGAAAAGCGTTGCGGTACGCCCCAGCCTTTTTCCACCGTATCGCGCAAAGTGCCGACAGCATCGTTCAAGGCCGGTGCGGATTTTTGGCCTTGCCGTCGGTATTCCTGCCAATAAGCGTTGAGTTGCGGCCACAAAACCGCGGCCAAGACGAAACCGACCGACACGGATTTGTCCGCACGCAGCCGCTCATCGGTATTTTTCAAGGCCAATGCGATGATGCGGTTTTCCGGTTTTTCGGCGGATTTAAGTGCCGTAAGGAGCGGATGAATGTCGTTGCTGACGGCCAAGCTGTTGAGTTTTTGAAGGCATTCGCGGGCATGGCCGGAAAACAGCAGCTTCATGATTTCGTCAAACAGTCTGGCTACCGGCTCGTTTTTCAGACGGCCTGCGTGTTCGGGAATCGGCGCGGCGGTGTGTTCTTCTACATCGAAACCGAGCTTGCCCGATAACCTGACCGCGCGCAGAATCCGCACGGGGTCTTCCTGATAGCGTTCGGCCGGATTGCCGATCATCACCAGTTTGCGGTCGGCAATGTCGCCCACACCGTGATGAAAATCGAGGATTTCCTCGCGAACCGGATCGTAATACAGCGCATTGCAGGTAAAATCGCGGCGCATGGCATCTTCTTCGATCGAGCCGTAGGTATTGTCTTTCATGATGCGGCCGTGTGCGTTTTGCACGGCTTTGCTGCCGCCGCGGAAAGTTGTCACCTCGATGGTTTCGGGGCCGACCATCACATGCACGATTTGGAAGCGGCGGCCGATAATGCGGCTGCGGCGGAAGATTTTGTGCACTTGCTCGGGCGTAGCGTCGGTGGCGACATCGAAATCTTTCGGCTCGACGCCCAGCAATAAATCGCGTACCGCGCCGCCGACGACATAAGCCTGAAAGCCTTCTTTATTCAACTGCTTCACCACTTTTTCGGCGGCAAAGCTCAACATATCCGCGCTGATGCGGTGTTCGCTGTACGGCAAAACCGTTTTTTGCACCGTTTTGCCCGACTTCGACGGCAAAACTTTGTGCAGCCATTTTTTCAACATAAATCAGATTCTTTTCAATCGGGGCCGTCTGAAACGCTGACGGTCGAAGCAACCTTTGCGCAATATTCTGCCGGCAAAATACTGGGCAAAGGTTTCAGACGGCCTTGGGTCATCAAACCGCAAAACAGCCGTTAAACGCTGTTTCGCAACAATAATCCGCCATTATACCCGAAACCCTGTTTTCCCCAACAAAATCGGCTATAATATCGGCCTTAACGCATTTTACGCGCCTTTGGAGCCACCGAAATGTACCATTACCAATCCGATGCCACCCGATTTTTAGACCAATTGGTCGAAGACAATCCCGAGCTGGAGCAAGAGCGTTTGGACAACCGCGGTTTATTGTGGGATGTCGAACTCAATGCCGAAGAGCAGGCCGGTTTTGAAGCGGCAAAAGTGGCGAAAAAGCCTTACACTTATTACCAAGACTGATTTTCAGACGGCATGACCACGCATACGCACAATATTGCGCCCGGATTGCAGGATTATCTCAATGCCGTCGGCGAAGCGGAGCATCCTGTTCTCGCCGCCTTGCGCAGCCGCACCGAAACACACCGTTTGGGGAAAATGGCGATTGCGCGCGAACAGGCCGCCCTGCTGACTTGGCTGGCGCGTTTGCTGAAGGTCGAAAACTATCTGGAAGTCGGCGTGTTCACCGGTTACAGCAGCACGGCAATGGCCTTGGCCATGCCCGAAACCGGCCGCATTACCGCCTGCGACATCAACGTTACTTTTACCGATATTGCACGCGAAACCTGGCAGGCCGCGGGTGTTTCACACAAAATCACCCTGCACCTGCAACCGGCCCTGCTGACATTGGACGATTTAATCGCCCAAGGCAAAAGCGGCAGCTACGATTTGGCGCTGATTGATGCCGACAAGCCGCCCACGCCGCAATATTTCGAGCGTTGCCTGAAATTGGTGCGCAGCGGCGGCGTGGTCGCCATCGATAATGTGCTGCTGAACGGGCGCGTGATGGCTGACGCGGCTGAAAACGCGCCGCCCAGCCTGCGGATTTTGCAGCGTTTCAACCAAAACCTTCCGCACGATGAACGCATCGTGCCGATTACCCTGCCGGTCGGAGACGGCTTAACCCTGTTATTAAAAAAATAAAAATGGCTACTTTCAAGCTCACCTTTACTGTTTTGGCCGCACTCGTTTTGAGTGCGTGCACCGCAATCCAACCTGCTTCTGATCAGGAAGGCGCATTTATTCTGCCGGACATTCCCGACGAGCCTCTGCCCTCGCGCGGTATTCCTTATCCGAAATTGGACCAGCAGACCCAAATCGACCAATTGGGCATTCAAGTTGCCCGTTTGGAGCGGGAAATGGACATGATGCAGACGCGCGTCGGACAGCTGGAGCGCGTCAACAAAATCCGCCCTGCCAAAAATACGGCACCTGCGCAGCGTTTGAACGATGCCAAGCTGAAAGCCGCTTACCTAAACAACGGCGGTTCGGCCGTAACCAATGCCGATGCGGTGACGCTGAATGAAACCCGCCTTTACAATCAGGCATTGAAGTTTTACCAGCGCGGCAATTACGTAGCGGCGGCAGCCGTCCTGCGCGGTGCTGACGGCGGCAACGGCAGCGAAGCTGCGCGCCGCAATATGTATTTGCTTCTGCAAACCCAGCAGCGTCTGAACAATTGCGAATCGGTCATCCAAATCGGCGGCCGCTATGCCAACCGTTTCCGCGGCAGTGCGCAGGCTCCCGACGCACTCTTCAGCATCGGCCAGTGCCAATACAATATGCAGCAGAAAGACATTGCACGCAGTACATGGCGCAAACTGATTCAGACTTATCCCGACAGCGACGCTGCCAAACGCGCCGCAGTCAGAATCAAGCAACGTTAAACTTTTTCAGACGGCCTTTTGCACCATGCAGGCCGTCTGAAACTTTTATTCATTCGAACGATTATTTTTTGGAGAAAATTCATGGTTCAAGTCGGTATCATTATGGGCAGTAACAGCGATTGGCCGGTGATGCAGCAGGCTGCGCAGTTTTTAAAAGATTTCGGTGTGGAATTTGAAGCGCGCGTCGTTTCGGCGCACCGCACGCCGGATTTGATGTTCGAATATGCCGAAACCGCCCGCGAACGCGGTATCAAAGCGATTATCGCCGGCGCAGGCGGCGCGGCGCATTTGCCGGGCATGGTGGCCGCCAAAACCACCGTACCGGTTTTGGGCGTACCCGTGCCGAGCAAATATTTGCGCGGCGAAGATTCTTTGCTGTCCATCGTACAAATGCCCAAGGGCGTGCCGGTGGCGACATTTGCCATCGGGGAGGCCGGTGCCGCCAATGCCGCGCTGTTTGCCGTTTCGATGCTGGCCAATGAAAATCCCGAATTGGCGCAAAAGCTGGCGGATTTCCGTGCCAAGCAGGAGCAAACCGTTTTGGAAATGACACTTGAAGATTGATTCTTCCGCCATGTATGTACGCAAAAGGCCGTCTGAAATCCGTTTTCAGACGGCCTTTATTATTTCCTGATAAGAAAAAGTGTTTCAATATTTTACCGATAGATTTAACCCATAATAAAACATATCATGCTTACCATTCACTTATCGAAAGGAAACACATGAAAACCGTTTACCATGCCGCCGAAACACGCGGACAAGTCCATCACGGCTGGCTGGAGAGCCGCCATACATTCAGTTTCGGAGAATATGACAACCCCGAACGCATGAATTTCGGCGCATTGCGCGTCATCAACGACGACCATGTTGCCGCCGGCATGGGCTTCGGCACGCATCCGCACCGTGACATAGAAATCATCTCGATTCCTTTGAGCGGCGATTTGGCACACCGCGACAGCATGGGCAACGGCAACATTATCCGTCATGGCGACATCCAAGTCATGTCGGCCGGAACAGGGATTACCCACAGCGAAATGAACCCCAATCCGGACAAAGACGTGAAATTTCTACAGATTTGGGTTTTCCCGCGCGAAAAAAACGTCGCGCCGCGTTACCAGCAAATCCGTATTGCAGATTCCGCCCAAGCCGACGATTTCCGACAGATTTTGTCCCCCTATCCCGACGACGAAGGCGTTTGGATACACCAAGACGCGTGGTTTTCACTAGCCAAATTTTCAGACGGCATCAGCAAAACCTACCGGCCGAAGCAGGCGGGTAACGGTGTATATGCCTTTGTGATTAAAGGCCGGGCGAAAATCGGCGGCATAGAATTAAACGAACGCGACGGGCTCGGCATTTGGGAAACCGACGGCTTTTCCGTCGAAGCTTTGGGCGATTGCGAAATTCTGCTGATGGAGGTACCGATGTCTTTCTAAAAAGATCAGAGTCATAACGTATGCCGAAATTCAAGCGGACTTGACCACTGCCGGAAAACGGCTGACTATGTCTGCATTCCCGTCCGGGCCGTCTGAAACACGCCAACCGAACCATGCGCATCTGTCTGGAAACACGCCTGCCCTGCGCCGCCGAAGCGGCCATCGCACACCTGAAAACGCCGAAGCTGCTGTTTTACGTAGCCGCTCCGCTGATTGCGTTTGCCCCGCACCGTCCCGCGGTGCTGCCCGAACAATGGCGGCCGGACAGCTACCTGCTGAAAATGAAACTGTTTGGCATCATCCCGCTGGGCAGCCAGACAGTCGCCATCTCCTACCCGCAGGCCGGCTGCTTCACGCTTCTCGACGACGGCCACAGCCCGCTCATCCGCCGCTGGCGTCACACGGTTACCGTAATCCCACAACAGAGCGGCTGCCTGTACCGCGACACCGTCGAAATAGATGCGGGCATCCTGACCTTTATCGTCGGCGCGTTCTCCTACATACTGTTCCGCCACCGTCAAAAACGCTGGCGCAGGCTGGTGCGCAATGGGTTTGACTACGGCAGGTAACGCAGCAACCGCCCCGCCGGTTGGCGGCATGGCTGTCAGAGATAGAGTCGTTTGAAATAGAAATAAGACACCGCCGTGTACACCGAGTACATCAGGGAGCCGGTTCGCATGTACTTTGTTTTCAGACGGCATCAATCATCGGGCGGATTACTCAAAAATCAATATGACATAGACCGACTTTGTATCGGCTGCCGACTACTTTTCGCATAAGAACAAAAAGGCCGTCTGAAAAACATTCCTGCTTTTCAGACGGCCTTTTTATGCACGTTCACAAACTTAAATCAGACCGCTGCCTTGCGCTTTCTGCTTGGCCTGACCGAATTCCAACTTGCTCAAAGCCGACAGATAGGCTTTGGCGGTAGCCACCAGAATATCGGTATCCGCCCCCTGCCCGTTGACCACGCGGTCGCCGCGTTGCAGCCGGACAGAAGTTTCGCCTTGGCTTTCCGTGCCCTGCGTTACCGCGTTCACCGAATAAATCTGCAAAGTCGCCTGGCTTTGCGCCACGCTTTCGATGGCTTTGAAAATCGCATCCACCGGTCCCGAGCCGTTGGCCGTCGCGCGGTGTTCGGTACCGTTGACGCTGAACACGATTTCGGCAGCCGGCAGTTCGCCGGTTTCGGTATGGATTTTTTGCGAGATGAATTTGTATTGCTCGGTTGCCAAAGCCATTTCGTCGGATACCAAGGCATGCAAATCCTCGTCGAAAATCTCGCGTTTTTTATCGGCCAGCTCTTTAAAGCGGGCGAAAGCGGCATTCAAGGCTTCTTCGCTGTCCAGTTCGATGCCCAATTCCTGCAATTTGGTTTTGAAGGCATTGCGGCCGGACAATTTGCCCAAGCTCAGGCGGTTGGTTGACCAGCCCACCGATTCGGCAGACATGATTTCGTAGGTTTCGCGGTGCTTCAACACGCCGTCTTGGTGGATGCCCGATTCGTGGGCAAACGCATTCGCGCCGACAATGGCTTTGTTCGGCTGGACAGGATAGCCGGTAACGGTGGAAACCAGTTTGGAAGACGGCACGATTTGGGTGGTGTCGATACCGGTTTCCAAGCCGAACAAATCGCTGCGCACTTTCAACGCCATCACGATTTCTTCGATTGAGGCATTGCCCGCGCGTT
This sequence comes from Neisseria sp. CCUG12390, assembly GCF_047837985.1. Lineage (GTDB taxonomy): Bacteria > Pseudomonadota > Gammaproteobacteria > Burkholderiales > Neisseriaceae > Neisseria. The sequence goes on along the minus strand of NZ_CP181244.1, from coordinate 1,318,535 downwards.
CGCCCAAGCCGTTGACGGTGCATTCGACCTGACGTGCGCCGCCTTTCAACGCGGCCAGCGAGTTGGCGACGGCCAAGCCCAAGTCGTTATGGCAGTGTGCCGACCAAACCACGCGTTCGCTACCCGGGGTTTTGGCAATCAGTTCGCGGAAAAACTCTTCGGTTTTGTAGGGAACCGAATAGCCGACGGTATCGGGAATATTGATGGTGGTCGCACCGGCCTCGATAACCGCGCCGCAGATTTCGGCCAAAAAGTCGATTTCGCTGCGCAATGCATCTTCGCATGAAAATTCCACGTCATCGGTGTATTCCTTGGCGATTTTGACCGCCTTAACCGCCGCTTCTACCACCTGCTTCGGCTTCATCTTCAGCTTGTATTCCATATGAATCGGACTGGTGGCAATGAAGGTATGGATACGTTTTTTCGGCGCGGGCGCAACGGCTTCGCCTGCTTTGCGGATGTCGTTCTCTATGGCGCGGGACAAAGAACAAACCGTTGATTTGGTGATGATTTTCGCAATGGAGTTGACCGCATCCCAATCGCCCGGGCTGGCAGCGGCAAAGCCGGCTTCAATCACGTCCACGCCCATTTTCTCCAGCTGGCGGGCAATGCGGATCTTTTCCTCTTTGGTCATCGCTGCGCCGGGCGACTGCTCGCCGTCGCGCAAAGTGGTGTCGAAAACGATTACGCGGTTTGTTTGTGTCATGTCATTCCTCTCCAGAGAATCTTGTTTTTGTAAAAAAGCGTTCAAATCCAAGCGTCGGCCCTGAGCCTCGGCCAAAGCGGTCAGTTTTTGCAGTTGCGCCAGCGGCAGCGAACCCCGCGTGCGCCATTTGTAGATGGCGGCCGTCGTCGCGGCGTTTTCAGGGTTGTGCTGCTTCAAAGCCTCGGCCAACGCATTCACACCGCCGAAATAAGCGACCAAGCGGTCGATGTCCAGTTGCATGATGTTCCTTGTCTAAAACTACATTACGGATTCTGATTTGTTTGGAAAGCATTATACGCAAATTAGACAAAACGGCAATTTATTTTTCAGAGAATTTTGAAATTTCTTAATAGGCAGTAAAAATATTTATACAAATTGTCTAAATTTATTTGATGGGAACGATAAAGGCCGTCTGAAAGATGCCGGTTTTACTTTCAGACGGCCTTAAACAAGAAAATAAAAAAACTGTTTAAACATCAAATCCATGCAGGAAAAACGGTGTGCCGTTATCCCATTTGACCAGATGGTCGCCTTTCCCGAGCAGATTTTCCGCGCCGGTTTCACTCAAAATCATTTCAGAAGAATCCTGTTTGGATATTTTATCTGCTTCATTATTTTCAGACGGCCTCGTTTTTTATCTTTGCCCCACGGTATAATCGGCTTTTCGATTATCTTTTCCTTCCGCATGTATCCGCTTATCCCTACTTCCCGTCAAACCGAGTCCGAATGGCGCAATCAAAGTACGCAGAAACCGCCGCACAAAGCCGTTTATATGCAGGATGCCAACGCCGATACGGTTTTAAAAGCCGCGTATGAACACACCGCTACGGTTTGGACAGGCGATTTTCATCAAGCCAAACAAGTGCTTGCTGCGATGAAAAAGCGTGTGCGCAAACCGGTAAAATCCAAGCAAACGCCTGCTGATGTTCAGACGGCCTTTCATACCCACCGTATGCGGCAGGCGCAGCAGAGCCGTGTGTTGAACATGCTGGCGGTAGAAATCGGCGTAGGCTTTGCGCTGGATATGCCGCGCGCGCCGGATGTTCGCGCCGCCCTGCTTGATGTGTACGGGGAAGACAACGCTTCGTCTTTCCTGCTGCCGCTCAATCAGTTGCTCGGATTTATCGGTGCGCATGAATGGCACAAAAAAGGCATTGAAATCGGGGCTTTGGACGGCAGAATCCATGTGCCGTTCGGCGTATTTTCGCCTTTGCGCGGCGAATATTTGGACTTGCTTGCCACCGCGCCTTTGGACAAACGTTTTCAGACGGTCTTCGACATCGGCACCGGTTCCGGCGTGATTGCCGCATTGCTGGCCAAACGCGGCGTGCCGCACATTACCGCTACCGATACCAATCCGCAAGCCGTTGCCTGCGCGGCGGCCAATTTTGCGCGCTTGGGCGTGGAGGGACGCATTACGCTTGCAGAAAAGGATTTGTTTCCCGAAGGGCGTGCCGACTTAATCGTCTGCAATCCGCCGTGGCTGCCGGCGAAACCGACTTCGCCCATCGAAACCGCGCTTTACGACCCCGGCCATGCCATGTTGAAAGCCTTTCTCGGCGGTGCCGCGGCGCATTTGAACGATGGTGGCGAAGCGTGGCTGATTATGTCGGATTTGGCCGAACACCTCGGTTTGCGTGCGAAAGACGAATTGGACAAAATGTTTCAGACGGCCTCGCTGAAAGTCATCGAAACGCTGCATATCAAACCGAAACACGGCAAGGCATTTGATGAAAGCGATCCGCTCGCGTTTGCCCGCAGCCAGGAAACTACCTCGCTCTACCGCTTGAAAGCGGTATAAACGACACCCATATAGAGGCCGTCTGAAAACGAATATCCGATTTTCAGACGGCCTCTGCCTTTTGTGATTGCAGGCCGAATTGCAAACCACTCCTTCCCCGAAAGCACCGCATGACCGACGTTCCCGCACCTTATGCGCAACATCTTGAAAACAGCCGCAGCTACCGCCTGAGCCGCCTGCTGAAACGCTATCTCGACGATTATTACCTTGACGGCTTCATCGGCCTGATTCCGGTCGCCGGCGATGTTTTCAGCCAAATGTTCAATTTGGTGTTCGTTTATATTTCCGTGTTCAAAATCCGTTCGGTTTCGTTAACCGTCGTCGTGATTTTCAACAGCCTGCTGGATTTGCTCGTCGGCCTGATTCCGCTCGTCGGCACGGTTTTGGATTTTTTCCACCGCTCCTACAAACGCAATTTCGAACTTTTGGAAGGCTTCAGCCGCAATGATGCAGAAGTCATCCATCGTGTGCGCCATCAGGCATTATTGGCCGCCGTCGGTATTGTACTGCTCACCGCCGCCTGCGTCTGGCTGCTGAAAAACCTGTTTATCCTGCTGGAACAGGGCTGGCAGATGTTTTTGAATTGGCTTTAAATCAAGCCGTCCGCTATCGCCATGCATTTATCCGACTTATAACCAAACACCATAAGATAAGCAAAATCCATTCTTTCCCATTTTTTCAGACGGCCTTTACCATGCCGACATCAAAAAATAACGGAAAGAACACGCCATGAGCCATTATCCGATTTTTGCCGATTTGCGCGGACGTGCCGTCTTGCTGGCCGGTGCGGGCAAAGTTGCCGAGCGCAAAGCGGAAAGCCTGCTGAAAGCCGGTGCCGTTGTCCGCGTGGTTGCGGAAAAGCTGAGTCCCGTTTTCCAAACTTGGCAAGGCGAAAATAAAATCACTTGGCTCGGCGGCGTATTTCACGATTTTTATCTGGACGATGTGTTTTTGGCCGTTGCCGCCACCGATGACCGCGGCTTCAACCAACGCGTGTTCCAAGCAGCCGAAGCACGCGGCAAATTCTGCAATACGGTCGATACGGCGGATTTGTGTTCGTTTATCGTTCCGGCCTTGATTGACCGCAGCCCGATTCAGATTGCCGTTTCCAGCGGCGGCACTTCGCCTGTTTTGGCACGGAAATGGCGGCAGATTATCGAAACGCTGCTGCCGCTGCACACGGGCAGAATGGCCGCCATCGCCGGAAAATGGCGCGGCCGCGTGAAAGAAAAAATCGATGGCACGGAAAACCGACGCCGCTTCTGGGAAAACCTGTTCGACAGCCGCTTCAATGCGCTGGCCGCACAGGGCAACCTGGAAGCCGCCGAAGCGGAATTGTCCGCCCAGCTCGACGGCTATCAACCGGGCAAAGGTGAAGCGGTGCTGGTCGGCGCAGGCCCGGGGGATGCCGGTCTGCTGACGATTCATGCTTTGCAGGCCGTTCAGGCGGCGGATATCGTGTTGTACGACGCATTGGTGTCGGACGAAATTTTGAACATGGTGCGCAAAGATGCGGAAAAAATCAGCGTCGGCAAACGCGCGGGCTGTCATCATGTGCAGCAGGAAGAAACCAACCGCCTGCTGGTAAGCTATGCGCAGCAAGGCTTGCGCGTGGTACGCTTGAAAGGCGGCGATCCGTTCGTATTCGGACGCGGTGGCGAAGAAGCGCAAGTGTTGCGCGAGGCAGGCGTACCTTACCGCATTGTGCCGGGCGTAACCGCCGCATTGGGCGCAACCGCCTATGCCGGCATTCCGCTGACCCACCGCGATTGCGCGCAAAGTGCGTTATTCGTAACCGGCCACAGCAAACACGACGGCGAACAGCCCGATTGGCGAACGCTGGCTTTGAGCAATCAGACATTGGCCATTTACATGGGTACTCTGCGTGCCTCGGTCATCGCCGAAAAACTCATCGAATACGGCCGCAGCGAAGACACGCCCGTCGCCGTGATTTCCAACGGCACATTGCCGAATCAGTCGGTGCAGACAGGCCGTCTGAAAGATTTGCCGCACATGGCCGAAAACGCACCGCGGCCTGCTTTGATGATTATCGGCGAAGTAGCCGCATTGCGTGATGAGTTGAAATGGTTTCAGGAAAACCATGCCTTATGACGACCTGCCTGCCTGATACGGTGTGCTTTTTTGATTCAGGAAAAAATATCAGGCCGAGACCTTGGCAAAACCCGAAAATATTCAAAAATCTCTAATCCGTCATTCCCGCGCAGGCGGGAATCCAGACTTGTCATCTTCTGGAATATTTAGGAATTACAGTGGGTTAATTTTCTGGATTCCCGCCTGCGCGGGAATGACGGGAATAGACTTTTGGTTTAAATTGAATTTTGCAAAGGTCTCAGGCCGTCTGAATATTTTAATTTTCAGACGGCCTTTACCAAACTCACTTAAAAACATATCAAACGCACCAATATCCAAAATTTCAGGCCGTCTGAAAACTGTTTGTTTTTCAGACGGCCTTTATGATGAAGATTCAAATACTTACGCCTGAATCAATGCAGATATTCGTAAATCTTCTCAGCCAGTGCGTCGCTGATGCCCTCCACCTGCGCCAAATCCTCCCTGCTTGCCGCCGCCACGCCGCGCAGGCCGCCGAAGCGGGTCAGCAGGGCTTGGCGGCGTTTGCTGCCCACGCCCGGAATATCGTTCAGCGAAGACGTAATCCGCGCTTTGTCGCGTTTTTTACGGTGGCCGGTAATGGCGAAACGGTGCGATTCGTCGCGAACGGTTTGCAGAAGATGAAGCGCGGGGCTGTCGGGCGGCAGACGGAACACTTCGCCGCTAAACGGCAGAATCAGTTCTTCCAAACCGGCTTTGCGTTCGGGGCCTTTGGCAATGCCGACCAGCGGAATGCCCAAGCCCAATTCTTCCCACACACCCACCGCCACGCCGATTTGCCCTTTGCCGCCGTCAATCAATACCGCGTCCGGCCATTTCACCGCTTCGCCGTTGGCCTCTGCCTCCTGCATTTTGCCGTAACGCCGCGTCAGCACTTCGCGCATGGCGGCGTAATCGTCGCCGGCTTTGGCAGTCGTGATGTTGTAGCGGCGGTACTGGCTTGGCTGGATATTCTGTTCGTCGTACACCACGCATGAGGCCACGGTCGCTTCGCCCTGCGTGTGGCTGATGTCGAAACACTCAAGGCGGTTGAGGCCGTCTGAATCCATGTTCAACACTTTGGCCAACTCTTCGATCCGGTTTTGCTGGCTGCTTTGCTGCAAACGGCGTTGTTCAATGGCGATACGCGCGTTTTGTTCGGCCATTTTCATCCATATCCTGCGCTCGCCGATGGTTTTGGTAACGAACTGAATCTGCCTGCCCTGTTCTTCAATCAAGGCCTGCCGCAGGCTGTCAGGCAGATTGAAATTGCTGATGATGATGTCGGGCTTGGCCTTGCCCAGATAATGTTGGGCGACAAACGCTTCGGCATAATCCTGCACATTCGGGTCGGGGTCGTGGCGCACATCGGGAAAGAAACTCTTGTCGCCCACATGCCGGCCGCCTCGCACGCTTACCCAATGGATACACACAAGGCCGTCTGAAACCGCTGCGGCCAGCAAATCGATGTCGTTGGGATTATTCGGATTTTTACTGTCGATAAACTGGCTGCTCTGCATCACGCCCAAGGCCTGAATCTGATCGCGGTAGCGCGCGGCTTCCTCGAATTGCAGCGCAGCCGCGGCCTGCTGCATTTTATTGTGCAGCACTTGTGTCAGCTCATCGGTTTTACCGCCCAAAAAACGCGCCGCCTGCTGCACATCGGCGCGGTAGTCTTCGGCGGAAATATGGCCGACACAAGGCCCCGAGCAGCGTTTGATCTGATAAAGCAGGCAGGCGCGTTCGCGGTGTTCGAACACGCTGTCTTCGCAGGTGCGCAGCTTGAACACTTTCTGCAAAATCTGAATGCTGTCGCGCACGGCATAGCCGTTGGGGTAAGGGCCGAAATACTGGTTGGGCTTTTTCAGCGTGCCGCGGTAATACGCCATCTGCGGATACTCATGACCGCTGAACATCAGATACGGATAGCTTTTGTCGTCGCGGAACAGAATATTGTATTTGGGCGACAAAGCCTTGATGAAATTGTTTTCCAAAATCAAAGCCTCGGTTTCCGAACGCGTTACCGTAATCTCAATGTGGTGTACCTGCCGCACCATCAGCGCAATGCGCGGCGACAGGGCTTTTTTCTGGAAATAGCTTGACACCCTCCGCTTCAGGTTCACCGCTTTGCCGACGTACAGCACATTGTTCTGACTGTCGAACATGCGGTACACGCCCGGCAGGTTGGGCAGGTTTTTCAGGAAAATATCAATATCGAAATCTTGGGTTTCGCTCACGGGAAGACTCGTCGGATAAGGTTTGGTCGGTATCGGAAATAAGGCTTGAACGGTGGTTTTCAACGTTTTGGGGATTTGTGCCGAATGCTTTGAATCATTCAGGTCGTCTGAAAATATCGCCGCTTTCAGACGGCCTGTTTAAAAATCTCCGCATAATCCGTATTCGAAAGCGGCGGATTCTGAATCCGCTCGGACAACTCCGTCAAATCAATAAACCGCGCCTGACGGTGGTATTCTCTGCCGTGCGCATAAAGCAATACCGCCGGAACGGTCAATACTTCAAACGCGGCCACCGCTTCCGGCTGTTCGGTCAGATTGATTTCCAGAGCCGTCAGCGCATGTTTCTCCGCCAAAGCCTGCACACGCGACTTCATCACGTGGCACACGCCGCAATTCGTGCCGGAAAGATACAGCAAGGCTTGCGGAGCGTTGGCGAGTACAGCCAGCGTTTCGGTCAAAGAATAAGTGTTCATGCCAAAGACGGTGAATATTTTTCAGACGGCCTCATTATAAGGGATAACGGAAAGGCCGTCTGAAGCAATATCTGCGTCTGTCGTTTCTTGAATGACAAACTGAGCTACGGGGTAAAAGTTCAGACGGCAATCAAGCCTGTCCCTTAACTTGACCCGTCGTGTAGTCTATTTAACCATTGATTTCTTGGTAAGAATATATTTTGAAACAATAGGATATTAATAGCAGAATTTATCTTTCAACAAATTTATGCAACCAAAAAGGCCGTCTGAATATTCAGACGGCCTTGGTTCCCAATTAAGTGTTAAGCACGCTGCTTACCGGCTGCGCTCGACAAAACGGTAATAGGTTTCACCGTCCTGCACATAACCCAATTCCACACGGGCAATTTCGGAAATGGCTTCTTGACCGTTGGCCAAATCATCCACTTCCGCCGCCAAGAAATTATTGCGCAAAGTGAGCGTTTGGTTTTTTTCCTCCTGCACCGCAAGTTGTTCCTTCAACTCGTCCGCATGTCCCCAACTGCCCTTGCCGAACCACAGGCTGTATTGAAAGCACACGAGTGCAATGGCTAAAACGATGGTCACCCACTTCATGCAACATACTTCCTATACTTATTTGCCCAATTGGTAGAATGCGGCTTTGCCCGGATAGTAGGCGGCTTCGGCCAACTCTTCTTCGATGCGCAGCAATTGGTTGTATTTCGCCATGCGGTCGGAACGGCTCAACGAACCGGTTTTGATCTGCATACAGTTGGTAGCCACGGCCAAGTCGGCAATGGTACTGTCTTCGGTTTCGCCCGAGCGGTGGCTCATCACGCTGGCGTAACGGTTGCGTTTGGCCAGATCAACGGCTTGCAGGGTTTCGCTCAGCGTACCGATTTGGTTGACTTTTACCAGCAATGCGTTGGCCACGCCTTTTTCGATGCCTTCGGCCAAGATTTTCGGGTTGGTCACAAACAAGTCGTCGCCGACCAATTGCACTTTGCCGCCCAATTTTTCGGTCAGCAGTTTCCAACCTGCCCAGTCGTTTTCATCCATACCGTCTTCGATAGAGATGATCGGATATTTGGCTGCCAAGTCAGCCAGGTAGTTGGCAAATTCTTCGCTGCTATAGGCTTTGCCTTCGGCTTCCAAGTGGTATTGGCCGTCTTTGTAGAATTCGCTTGATGCGCAGTCTAAGGCAAACAATACGTCTTCACCGGCTTTGTAGCCTGCGGCTTCGGTAGCTTCCACCATCAGCTGCAACGCTTCCTCATGGCTGTTCAGGTTAGGAGCAAAACCGCCTTCGTCACCCACGGTAGTCGGGAAACCTTTGCTGTCGCACAATTTTTTCAGCGCATGGAAAATTTCCGCACCGCAGCGCAAGGCTTCACGGAATGATTTCGCGCCAACCGGCATAATCATAAATTCTTGAATGTTCAGGCTATTGTTGGCATGTTCACCGCCGTTGATAACGTTCATCATCGGAACAGGCAAAGCCATCGGACCAGCACCGCCCAAGTAGCGGTACAGCGGCAAACCCGAATCTTCGGCTGCAGCGCGGGCAATCGCCATGGATACGGCCAAAGTCGCATTGGCTCCCAAGCGGCCTTTATTGTCGGTACCGTCCAATTCAATCATGATTTTGTCGATATAAGACTGCTCGCTGGCATCTACGCCAATCAGGGCTTGCGCAATTTCGTTATTCACATGCTCAACCGCAGTCAATACGCCTTTGCCCAAGTAACGGCTTTTGTCGCCATCACGAAGCTCAAGGGCTTCTTTTTGGCCGGTCGATGCACCGCTCGGTACGGCTGCACGTCCCATCACGCCGGATTCCAACAATACATCACACTCAACAGTAGGATTACCGCGCGAATCCAAAATTTCGCGGGCAAAAATATCAACGATTGCGCTCATGAAAAATCTCCAAGTTAAGGGTAAGGAAAACCATATTGGGAAACTGCTCTGCTCTTTCAGACGGCATAGAGGCCGTCTGAACATCAAGAATCAGGTTTCCGATTAATCTTTCATACAAATTCAAACTCGAAATCCGTTTTCCTGTTTTATTCAAGGAAAAAAGCATTCCGATCAACCTGCTTTTCAATCCGTCATAGTTTAACAGTTTTTCAGACGGCCTGATAGCCGTAAAATTTAGATCCTGGTCAAAAGGCCGTCTGAAAAACATTGTAACGCAACCTTTTCAGACGGCCTTGAGCCGGATTAACAAATTAACGGTGGTAATTCGGTGCTTCTTTGGTAATTTGCACATCGTGTACGTGCGATTCGCTCATGCCTGCTGATGTGATTTCGACGAATTCGGCTTTTTCGTGCATTTCGTTAATGCTCGCACAACCCAAATACCCCATGCTCGAACGCAGACCGCCCATCAGTTGGTGGATGATGTTCACAATCGGGCCTTTGTAAGGTACGCGGCCTTCGATGCCTTCGGGAACGTATTTGTCGGTACTGTCGGTTTTGTCTTGGAAGTAACGGTCGGCAGAGCCTTGGCTCATCGCACCCAGCGAACCCATGCCGCGGTAAGATTTATAAGAACGGCCTTGATACAGTTCGATTTCGCCCGGTGCTTCTTCCGTACCGGCAAACATACCGCCCAACATCACGCTGTATGCACCGGCAGCCAAAGCTTTGGAAATATCACCCGAAAAACGGATGCCGCCGTCGGCAATCAGGGGAACGCCCGTACCTTTCAAAGCTTCGGCCACATTATGCACCGCCGTCAGTTGCGGCACGCCGACACCGGCCACGATACGCGTCGTACAAATCGAACCCGGGCCGATACCCACTTTCACCGCGTCCGCACCAGCCGCGACCAAGTCCAAAGCAGCTTGGGCAGTAGCGATATTGCCGCCGATAACCTGCACTTGCGGATAGTTTTCTTTCACCCAACGAACGCGGTCAATTACGCCCTGGCTGTGGCCGTGCGCGGTATCGACCACAATCACATCAACGCCTGCTTCCACCAATGCTTTCACGCGCGCTTCGGTATCGCCGCCGGTTCCCACCGCGGCACCGACACGCAGACGGCCTTCGGAATCTTTGTTGGCATTCGGGAATTCGGTGGTTTTAATGATGTCTTTAACGGTAATCAGACCTTTAAGTTCGTCTTGGGCATTCAATACCAAAACACGCTCGACTTTGTGTTTGTGCATCAGCTCGCGCGCATCTTCAATGCTGGTACCCTCCGCAACCGTTACCAAACGTTCGCGCGGGGTCATAATGGCGGACACGGGCAAATCCAAACGCTCTTCAAAACGCAAATCGCGATTGGTGACAATACCGACCACTTTGCCGTTTTCCACCACCGGCAAGCCCGACATTTTGCGTTTGCGCTCGGCACGCTGCTTCAATAAATCTCCGATTAAGACATCCGGCGCGACGGTTACGGGATCTTTCACGATGCCACTCTCGTGGCGTTTCACTTTCGATACGGCACGGGCTTGAAGCTCGGGCGTCATGTTTTTATGGATGATGCCGATGCCGCCTTCCTGAGCCATCGAAATGGCCAAACGGGCTTCGGTAACGGTATCCATTGCAGCAGAAAGTAAGGGGATATTGAGCGTGATTTCGCGGGTGAGTTTGGTTTGGAGCTTGACGTCGCGCGGCAGCACGGTTGAATGTGCAGGAACCAGTAAAACGTCGTCAAAAGTATAGGCTTTTTCTACGATGCGCATGATGCTCGGGCTTTCAGTTTGTGCAAGATGCACGGCATTATAGCATGTAAAGCATCCGCTTGACAGAGAGGCTTGTTGCATTTGCTTTGATTTTTACAATATGCACAATTCCCACACAAAGGACTGCCCAACGGGTCAGTTTAGAATCTTTTTATGACGTTCCGTTTAAAAAAACAGTAAAATACTGGAAAATAATTCAATCCCTCATTTTTACCCGGAAAACATAATGAAACCGATCCCAACATATACTTTTCTCACCGTTGCCCTCCTTGCCTTGTCTGCCACTGTTTCTGCCAACAGCGTATATACCTGGCGCAACGCCAATGGTAATCCTACTTATTCCGACGTACCCAACCGTCTGCAACCTGCACGCAGCAACACCATGAACGTGCGCACGCAAACCGTATACCAGCCGGCCAAACCTGTTGCGCCAGAACAGACGGAAGGTTCGATTGCCGAACAGCAAAACCAACTTAACCAAAAAATTACCGAAGCCAACAAGCAGATTGAAGCGCAAAATCAGAAGATTGCTGAAGAGAACCAAGCGATGAAGGACGATAACTGCAAAGCCGCACGCCTTAACCGCGAATATGCCGAATCCGCCCGCAGCAACAACCGCGAGGCATTGAAGCAGCGTTACGATGCCGACATCGAAAAATACTGCAATTGATTTTGAAAACAAATGAGGCCGTCTGAATATTCAGACGGCCTCAGCCGTATTGGCGGCAAAACAACTATTGGAATAAAGCGGTAATTACGTCGGTAAACGGCAGATTGAAGGCTGACATCCTGAAAGGCTGGTTGCATCACAGATCCTGAAAGTCGCATCGGGACAGTTAAAATCATCATACTGTTAACAAATATGGTCGCTTCGAATAAAAATAATACAGCGTTGCCATTTCCCTTATGCACCGGGTGTACACAGCGGCCGCTGTCGCCTTGTCTTAATTTTTATTTGAAACGACTGTACAGATCTTTTTCCGGCGAAAGATTTCATGACGATAAATACAGTACCAACGCTTTATCACGGTCGTTTTCAAACATCAGCCGCACATTGCCACCCGCCACTCCGGTAACGCGCACCAATACTCCGCCGATTTGCCGCTCCAGTATTTCCAATTGCGCCCCACCCCGCTGCTGATACACCAGTTGCGGGCAGGTTTTCAGGCACCAATGGTTTTGCCAGTGGATAAAGTATTTTTCGCCCGATTGTAACGCTAACTTTTCGTCTCCCTTGACGATAAAATACGGATAATCGGGTTTCTTGGTGCGGAAAGACCATTGCGCGCGCTCTTTTTTGCCTTTGCGTTCAAACTCGAAAACCGCCCGATACAGCGTATCGTATTCCAATGGGCGGATAGGAAACAGCGCAAACTGACGCTCGTCGAACTCGCGGTTCGGGTCGCTATGCTTGGTCAAGATCCGCGTATTCTTTATTTCCTGTTCACCGCGATACAGCTTGAATGACCGCATTTCCACGCGTCCGGCCTGTTCGGAAAAGACAATGCTGACCGGATTGCCGGTAAATTCATGCCCCGGCATCGGATCCGGCCGCTCACCCTGAAAGTCGGGCATGGCAAAATGCCCCGTCGGATAAACCGTATATAAAAGTTCGCGGCGGTTTTGCACTTCGTCGGCGTACACCACCGCACCGTTGTGACAGGAATGCTTGTAAAAATAACGGTTCGGCTCGGCTTTCAGACGGCCTAAGCGGCACAGGCGGTCAAACGCCCGATGCCCCTGATTTGCCACCAACGCGGCATGAGCGCCATCTGTTTCGTACGCTACCCCTACTTCATCAATACTCTGCTCCAATAATGAAAAACGGTGGTAAATCGCCGTCATCAAACCGTCGAGCTGCTGTTGTACCACAAATTCAGACGGCCTGTCGGTATCTTGAAAACGGCTGCTGGTGCTGACGTTTTCATGTACGCCTTCATACATATAGCCCGTATGCCTTGCCCGTTCAGACGGCCTGTTGCCGGTAAAATAAGGGCTGGCTCGGTTTTTTTCGTCATGGCCGTCATCGGGATGCTGCGTCAGATACCGCGCATGATTGCGGGCGGATTGTTCCAATACCGACGAATGCGACAACGGTTGCAAACCTGCCGTTTCACGCAGGAAGTTTAAATAGCCCAAACCGTCCAAGCCCTCTACCGCCGATCTGTCTTGTGGTGCACTCGGCTGCACCAGATTTTCAGGCGCAATTTTGTAGGACTGCTGATATTGGAATAAGGCAAAGGCGGCGGCAAACAGGCCGAGCCAGAGGATGAGGGATTTCATGTATTTTTTCAGACGGCCTTTATCGGGCACTTCGCGATTTTAGTGGTTTAAATCAATGTCATTTTGGCCGAATACGACGATAAGGCCGTCTGAAAACAAAATCTTTATTTCAGACGGCCTTGAAAAGCGGATTCATTTTTTCGGCTGTATTTGGAATGTTTCGGGGTGTTTTTTCAGATATTCGGTTGCCGCAAAACCGCCGCCCATCAGAATCAGCAGGATGACGGCCAATACAATCATGGCGGTAACGAATTTATCCATGACATTCCTCCGAAAGGCCGTCTGAACAATATTGTTCAGACGGCCTTTTGCTGCAAAACCTTAACGTTCAATCTGCGATACGTCGCGCACCGCACCTTTGTCGGCGGAAGTCGCCATCAGACCGTAGGCGCGCAGGGCTTGGGAAACGTAGCGGTCGCGGTTGACCGGTTTCCACGCTTGGCTGCCGCGGTTTTCCATTTCGGCGCGGCGTGCGGCCAGCTCTTCGTCGGAAATTTTCAGGTTGATGCTGCGGTTCGGGATGTCGATTTCGATGGTGTCGCCTTCGTTGACCAAACCGATGGCACCGCCCTCTGCCGCTTCCGGCGAAGCATGACCGATGGACAAACCCGACGTGCCGCCGGAGAAACGGCCGTCGGTCAGCAAGGCGCAGGCTTTGCCCAAACCTTTTGATTTCAAATAGGAAGTCGGGTACAGCATTTCCTGCATACCCGGGCCGCCTTTCGGCCCTTCGTAACGGATAATCACGATGTCGCCGGCAACGATTTGGTTGGCCAAAATGCCCTCCACCGCCGCATCCTGGCTTTCAAACACGCGCGCACGGCCGGTGAATTTGAGAATACTGTCGTCCACGCCGGCGGTTTTCACCACGCAGCCGCGCTCGGCGATGTTGCCGAACAGGACGGCCAGGCCGCCGTCTTGCGAATAGGCGTGCTCCACGCTGCGGATACAGCCTTTTTCACGGTCGAGGTCGAGCGTTTTCCACATGCGGTTTTGCGAGAAGGCCTGTGTGGTGCGCACGCCGCCGGGTGCGGCTTTGAAGCGTTCGACGGCGGCGGTATTTTCAGGGTTGGTTACGTCCCATTGTTTGATGGCTTCGCCTAAAGTCGGCGCGTGGATGGTGGAAACGTCGGTGTGCAGTTTTCCTGCTTTTTCCAGCTCTTTCAGGATGGCGAAGATGCCGCCGGCGCGGTGTACGTCTTCCATGTAGTAGTCGTGGTTGTTCGGCGCGGTTTTGCAGATGCAGGGTACGACGCGGCTCAGGCGGTCGATGTCGGCCATTTTGAAATCGACACCGGCTTCGTTGGCAACGGCCAGCAGGTGCAAAATCGTGTTGGTGCTGCCGCCCATGGCGATGTCCATCGTCATGGCGTTTTCAAAGGCTTTTTTGGTGGCAATGCTGCGCGGCAGGACGGTTTCATCGTTTTGCTCGTAATAGCGGCGCGTGATGTCCACAATCAGACGGCCTGCTTCGAGGAACAAGTCTTTGCGGCCTGCATGGGTGGCCAGATAAGAACCGTTGCCCGGCAGCGACAAGCCCAGTGCTTCGGTGAGGCAGTTCATCGAATTGGCGGTAAACATGCCGGAACACGAACCGCAGGTCGGGCAGGCGTTTTTTTCGATGGCGTCGATTTCTTCGTCACTGACGGCATCGTTGGCTGCTTCAATCATCGCGTCCACCAAATCCAGCTTGCGCTCGTCTTGGATGTTGATGGCACCGATGACTTTACCCGCTTCCATCGGGCCGCCTGAAACGAAAATAGTCGGAATGTTCAGGCGCACAGCGGCCATCAGCATTCCGGGGGTAATTTTGTCGCAGTTGGAGATGCACACCAATGCATCGGCGCAATGGGCGTTGACCATATATTCCACCGAATCGGCGATCAAATCGCGGCTGGGCAGCGAGTACAGCATCCCGCCGTGCCCCATCGCGATGCCGTCGTCCACGGCGATGGTGTTGAATTCTTTGGCAATTGCACCGGCTTTTTCGATTTCGCGGGCGACGAGCTGACCCATATTATGCAGATGGACGTGGCCGGGCACGAATTGGGTGAACGAGTTGGCAATGGCGATAATCGGCTTGCCGAAATCGGCGTCGGCAACGCCTGTCGCACGCCACAACGCGCGCGCACCGGCCATATTGCGGCCATGGGTAGAGGTTTTGGAGCGGTAGTCCGGCATGTTGTGTTCCTTTGTTTATGGCGGCGGCGTATTTAAAGGCCGTCTGAAAATGGGGGAAATTGTTAACAAAAATAAAGTCGTTATTTTATACCAATCAGGCGCAAATCAGTATCTTAATTTGTCGTTTTCTAACAGGAAATAAAAGATGAGTTTACTATACCTGTATTTGCTTTTCATATAGATTATTAGCTCAAATATACAAACAGGCCGTCTGAAATTTTCAAACGGCCTTTATCATATAAAACCTATTCCCATGTTTTTTGGGCAAGAATTTTAGCCATCTCTTCAACAGAAGGAAGAGGATTTTTACCAACAATTTCATCCAATTTAAATATTCTCGTTCCCATTGGCGCTCTTGGTGTAATCTTTTTATAATCAGTTTTATAAAAATGATCTACAAAAAAATATCGAATATTATATAAATCCTTTTCCCCATAACTTTTTTGATATTCAATAGCCGACGAAATTTTTGTTTTTATGTCATCGCTTAATGAACCTTTTTCAGCTTTATAATCTATCTTGCCTTCATTATTTTGAAAAGGAACCACAATCGCCGTAACTTTGCCAATAGCTTGTACACTTTTGTCTTTATAAAGCCCTAAATAATCATGTGGCTTGAACTTACGATTTATATCATCAAAATACATATTGTTTTCGCGATTAAAATCGAAAGTTTGGCCGGCCAGCTGCACACGGAGCTTATTCCATGCATCAGAAGCGACAATTAAGCCATCTTCTTCACAATAACTTAAATAATCTTCTAAAATATCTTCCATTTCAAAGTCTCGGCTATCGAGCACATTTTTAAATCCCTCTGCCAGCTCTTGAAAAGTAGTATGAATATGGATAATATCACTAGATTCTTTTTGATTATAATCTTCTAATTCTTTTTCAAACTCCCGTTTCTTTTCCTCATTCATATATTCAGATGAGAGTGTAATCAATACTTTATACTTCTCTTGCCCAAACGCTGACAGATGATTTCTTAGCTGTTCTTTATAAAACCAATCTGTCATCTTGGTCTCAACAACCAATTTAAAGCTTTCTTGTTGAATAATCGCATCCGGTCTGCTGCTCTTGTTTGATGCTTGTAATGTAAACACTAATTCCGGTTCAAAATCCTTATCTTCAAAAAATAAATCTTTTAATAACTGAAAAAACTTATTCGAAGAGTAGGCATACAAACGGGAAAGCAGCAACATCGTATTGGCTGTTGCCACGTCTTCCCCTTTATGATAACGCTGAAAATAATGAATTTTCATAACATTTCCTTTGCTACTTTATTTTAATTCGTTTAACCAGTCGCGCGGTTTAAGAAACTCGTTTAAACGCGCTTCATCGCTGCCTGCTTCTGGTTGATATTGATATTCGAAGCGCACCAGCGGCGGCATCGACATCAAAATGCTTTCGGTGCGCCCGCCGCTTTGCAGGCCGAAGAGCGTACCTCTGTCCCACACCAGATTGAATTCGACATAACGGCCGCGGCGGTAAAGTTGGAAATCGCGCTCACGTTCGCCGTATGCGGTGTGCTTGCGCTTGGCGGCAATCGGCTGATACGCGGTTACATAACCCTCGCCTACCGCGCGGATAAAGTTGAGACAGGTTTCAAAATCCCAACGGTTCAAGTCGTCGAAAAACAGGCCGCCCACGCCGCGCGTTTCGCCGCGGTGTTTAAGATAGAAATATTCGTCGCACCATTGTTTGTATTCGGGATAAACGTCCGCACCGAATGGGTCGCAGACATTTTTCGCCACCGTATGCCAATGCAGAATATCTTCTTCAAACGGGTAAAACGGCGTGAGGTCGAAGCCGCCGCCGAACCACCAAACGGGTTCCTTCCCCTCAGGGTAGGCAATGAAAAAACGCACGTTGGCATGACTGGTCGGCACATACGGGTTTTTCGGGTGAATCACCAGCGATACGCCCATTGCTTCAAACGCGGCACCGGCCAATTCGGGGCGGTGCGCCGTGGCTGAAGCGGGCATTTTTTCGCCCTTGACGTGGGAAAAATTCACGCCGGCCTGCTCGAAAACCGCACCGTTTTTCAACACGCGCGATTCGCCCTTTCCAAGTTTGCTTGTCCATTCGTCGCGTACAAACACCGCGCCGCCGTCTTCGGCTTCGAGCGCGGCGCAGATATGGTTTTGCAGGTTTTTCAATACGGTCAACACGGCTTCTGTGTGCATGATGTTTCCTTGTTTTATTCGGGTTGAGGCCGTCTGAAAACGGAATTTCAGACGGCCTGAAATGACTTGGCAATTAAGCCAAGGTATCCAAAATCCGGCGTAAATCGTTCGCTCCGATTTGTCCGGGCGCAGAAGCCTGCGCCGCCGCACCGAAGGTCATGGCCGAGCCGAAGGTTTGTCCGGCAAGACGGCTGATGACGCCGAGTTTTCCCATCGACATGGTAACAATCGGCTGTTGCGCCGTTTGATACGCTTCCTGAGTGGCATCCAACAGCGTCAACACGTCGGCAGCGGTTTGCGGCATCACGGCGATTTTGCAGATGTCGGCCCCCAGGCTTTCCATTTTTTTCAGACGGCCTGCGATTTCATCCTTAGGCGGTGTTTTGTCAAAATCATGGTTGCACAACAAGGCGGCCATGCCTTTCGTTTTTGCTGCCCGAACCGCCGCTTTGACCTTTTCGTCACCGGCGAACAACTCGATGTCGATAATATCCGCCAAGCCCGATTCGATTACACGGTGAACCAAGCTGAAATAATACTCATCGTCACAAGGGCATTCACCGCCCTCTGCCGCACGTCGGAAAGTAAACAGCAGCGGCGTATCCGGCAAGGCTTCGCGCACTTCCGCCGTCCGCGCCAGCACGGCATCGGCATCGGCGGCGATGTCTAAAAAATCAACGCGGAATTCTACGATGTCGAAGCTCAAGCCGTCTAAGGCGGCAACGGCTGCCTTCAAGCCGTCTGAATTTTTAGCCACCAGCGGCACAGCGATTTTCGGTCTGCCCTCACCCAGCGTGACGTTTCTGATTTTGACGGTATTCATTTTCTCTCCTTTATATTTGTTAAGTTATACTTCGGTTCTACCGATGCCGCCATCCACTTGCAAAACAAAATATCGATAAAAAACGTATTTAAACAAATAAAAGGCCGTCTGAAAAGCATCCATACTTTCAGACGGCCTGCGGTTCTCAGCGCATTATTGATCCACAAACGCACGTTCAATCAGGTAATCGCCGCGCTGGCCGACTTTGGGCGACGGGGTCAGGCCGAAGCTGTCGAGAATGGCGGCGGTGTCTTTGTTCATCGCGGTACTGCCGCACAGCATGGCGCGGTCGTCTTGCGGATTCATCGGCGGCAGGCCGATGTCTTCAAACAGTTTTCCGCTCTTCATCAAATCGGTCAGACGGCCGTGGTGTTCGAATTCCTCGCGCGAAACCACCGGATAGTAAATCAGTTTTTCCTTGACCATTTCGCCCAAGTATTCATGCTCGGGCAATTCTTTGGTGAAGTGATCGTAATACGCCAAATCCTGTTTGTAGCGTACACCATGCACCAAGATGATTTTCTCAAACTGCTCGTAAATATCGGGGTCACGGGTCACGCTCAAGAACGGGGCGAGGCCGGTACCGGTAGAAAGCAGATACAGGTGCTTGCCCGGATTCAGGTCGCCGGCCACCAAAGTTCCGGTCGGTTTTTTACTGATCAAAATCTCATCGCCCACCTGCAAATGCTGCAAACGGCTGGTCAAAGGGCCGTCCTGAACTTTGATGCTGAAAAATTCCAAATGCTCTTCCCAGTTGGCCGAAGCCACGCTGTAGGCGCGCATCAGCGGCTTGCCGTCCACCATCAGGCCAATCATCACGAACTGGCCGTTTTCAAAGCGCAGGGATTCGTCGCGGGTGCAGGTGAAGGAGAAATAGGCATCCGTCCAATGATGCACGGACAACACTTTTTCAGTATAGAATTTTGATGACATGAATCTTTTCCTATGAACAAACGCCGTTGCCGGCAATTTTGCGTAAATTATATCAACATAAAAAATATTACTTATCAGGCCGTCTGAAACGTTTCTCCGCTTCAACGGAAAGAATATTTTCAGACGGCCTCATGGCTGGCGGTTAATCTAATGCGGCGCGGATGATGTTTTTCACCGGCTCGGCATCGTTTTTCACCACTTCGACACGCTGCGGCAAATCTTCCAAACCTTCCAAACCTTTCGGGCGCGGAATGGCAACCTCACCCACGGCTTCGTAAATGGTCTGCTCGAATTTGGCCGCTAAAGCGGTTTCCAGGCAAACGACGGTTTCGCCCGCTTCGCGCACTTCGCGCGCGACTTTTACGCCGTCGGCGGTGTGCGGGTCGATGAGTTCGCCATCGGTTTCGTACACTTGGCGGATGGTGGCCAAGCGGTCGGCATGGGTGGACTTGCCCGACACAAAACCGTATTTTTCGCGCACTTCGCCCAATTGGTCTTTCAAATCAAAGCCTTTTCCGGAAGCCACATCCGCCCACAAACTTTGTACTTTAGCGGCATCACGGTTCATCAAATCAAACACGAAACGCTCGAAATTCGAGGCTTTGGAAATGTCCATCGACGGGCTGGAGGTAACGTGCGTGTGTTCGGTGGTACGCGGTTGGTAACGGCCGGTTTTGAAAAATTCGTCCAAAACGTCGTTTTCATTGGTGGCAACGATTAAGCGGTGAACCGGCAAGCCCATTTGGCGCGCGATGTGTCCGGCGCAGACATTGCCGAAATTGCCGCTCGGTACGCAGAAGCTGACTTTTTCGTCATTGCCTGCCGTCGCGTTGAAATAGCCGGCGAAATAATACACCACTTGCGCCACGATACGCCCCCAGTTGATGGAGTTGACCGTGCCGATATGGTATTTGGCTTTGAATTGAGCATCATTTTGCACGGCTTTGACGATGTCCTGACAATCGTCAAACATGCCTTCGACGGCGATATTGTGAATGTTTTCGTCTTGCAGGCTGAACATCTGCGCGCGTTGGAACGCACTCATTTTGCCTTCGGGCGACAACATGAATACATTCACGCCTTTTTTGCCGCGCAACGCGTATTCGGCGGCCGAACCGGTGTCGCCGCTGGTTGCGCCCAAAATATTGACCTGCTTGCCTTCTTTGGCCAAAACATATTCAAATGCATTGCCCAAAAACTGCATCGCCATGTCTTTGAACGCCAAAGTCGGACCGTTGGACAGAGCCTCGATTTTGATGCCGTCTGAAAGCGTGCGCACCGGCGTGATTTCCTTGGTGCCGAACACGGCTTCAGTGTAAGTACGGTTCACAATGTCGCGCAGATCACCACTCGGAATATCGGTGGCAAACAGGCTGATGATTTCAAACGCCAGCTCGGGATAGCTCAGGCCGCGCCATTTTTGCAGGGTTGCCGCGTCCACTTGCGGATACTGCTCGGGCAGCATCAAACCGCCGTCGGGCGCCAAACCCATCAATAAGACTTCGCTGAACGATTTCGGATCAGTCGCACCGCGGGTGCTGATGTATTTCATGTTTTTACTCTGTATCTGTTTGATCATTAAAGATTTCAGACGGCCTGAATGTATCTCAGGCCGTCTGAACGGTTATTTGCCGTTATAAACGCGCTTCACGCAGGCGGTAACGGTTTTAACGGTAACGGTGCCCAGAGCCTGCATACGGGTGCTCGGGTTCAAAACCTGCATCATTTCGTTGGCCGTCAGGTGGTTGGGGGCTTCTTCGCTGGCGCAGCCGCAGATTTTGCGCTCCCACTCTTCCTGTTTGGCGGCCGACATCGCCAATGCCACCATCCGCCATTCGTTGCGCTTGTTCAATTCGGTACGGCATTGGTTTTCCACCGCCATTTTCACCACGCTGCTGCCGATGCCGGTACCGCTGCCCAAGCCGTTCATCGAACCCGTACCGGTTGCACACGCGCCCAACAATAAAGCCGACACCGCGGCTGCCAAGATTTTTTTCATTCTGATGACCTTATCTAAACGGAAAATTGAAACATCGGAAAACAACGTCTGCACCGGCCTGCGTTTTCTTCATACGCAACCCGAATGCGGCTTAAAATTTCCGGCATATTATACCGCAAGGCTCTGAATCATGCGAACGCTTGCGCTATAATATCCGCCGAGAAACCGCTATGCCGTCTGAAAAGAAAGTCTGCCATGAACGATTTATTCACCCGCCAACCCGACGCCCCGCTCGCCGAGCGGCTGCGCCCGCACAGTCTCGACGACGTTATCGGCCAGCAGCACTTAATCGGCGAAGGCAAACCGCTGCGGGTGGCCGTGGAAGGCGGCAAACCGCACTCCATGCTGCTGTGGGGGCCGCCCGGGGTGGGCAAAACCACGCTGGCGCGGATTTTGGCGCAGAGTTTCAACGCGCAGTTTCTGCCCGTGTCGGCGGTGTTTTCCGGCGTGAAAGACATCCGCGAGGCCATCGACAAAGCCGAAATCGCCTTGCAGCAGGGGCGCGCCACCATTCTGTTTGTCGATGAAGTGCACCGTTTCAACAAAGCCCAGCAGGACGCGTTTCTGCCGCATGTGGAAAGCGGCCTGCTCACCTTTATCGGTGCGACCACCGAAAACCCGTCGTTCGAGGTTAATCCCGCGCTGCTGAGCCGCGCTCAGGTGTACGTTTTGCAGTCGCTGTCTCCCGACGATTTGAAGCAGCTCGCCGCCAAAGTTCTGGCTTTGCCCGAATATCAGGGCTTTTCAATAACGGATGACGCGTTGGAACTGCTCATCGGTACCGCCGATGGCGATGCACGCAGGCTGTTGAATTTATTGGAACAACTGCTTCGCGCTGCCGACACGCGCCGTCTGAAAGAATTGGATGCGGCGTTTCTGGCCGACAGCTTGGGCGCGCAAATCCGCCGTTTCGACAAAGGCGGCGAAAGTTTCTACAACCAAATCTCCGCCCTGCACAAATCCGTGCGCGGCTCGCATCCCAACGCCGCGCTGTACTGGTTCTGCCGTATGCTCGACGGCGGCGCCGACCCCCGCTATCTCGCCCGCCGCATCGTGCGCATGGCGTGGGAAGACATCGGCCTGGCCGACCCGCGCGCGTTCACCATCGCCAGCGAAGCCGCGCAAACCTACGAACGGCTCGGCTCTCCCGAAGGCGAACTGGCTCTGGCGCAGGCCGTGCTCTATCTTGCCGCCGCCGCCAAATCCAACGCGGGCTACAACGCGTATAACGACATGCGCCGCTTCGTGAAGGAAAACGCCAGCGACGAAGTGCCCGTACACCTGCGCAACGCCCCGACCAAGCTGATGAAGGAACTGGGCTACGGCCGCGAATACCGCTACGCCCACGACGAGCCGCACGCCTACGCCGCAGGCGAAACCTACATGCCCGACGGCATGGACGAACCCGATTTCTACCGACCCGTTCCGCGCGGGCTGGAAATCAAAATCGGCGAGAAGCTGGCTTGGTTGAAAGAACTGGACGAAGAAGCCCAATCGCACCAACCTTAATCGGACTTTACTTGAGGCCGTCTGAAAAACCCAACAAATATTTCAGACGGCCTGCTGAATCTCATCTGCCTCTGTTTCACTATTTATGATTTTTAAGGGAAAAATATGCAACCCGATATGCAGCCGACAATCGACCGTATCCAATCACTCTACCGCGAATGGCTTGATTTGCAGGCCAAACTTGAGTCCGCTCAAAAAGACTGGCAACGCAGCCGCGACATCATGCAGGAACTGAGCACGTTTTACTTCGACGGCGAATATCAGAATTTTTACGCACGGATTGAAAACGGCGAACACGTTAATTTGCGTACCGACGGAGAATACAGCGTGATGAGCGAAGATGCGCTGTGGAACGCTTTTCACGACCAATCCGCTTTGGCATGGGAACGTCTGCGAACCAGCGTGGCAGTTTTGGATCCGGAGCAAAACTAATGATATTGTTCAGGTAAGTTGATATGGAGAAGGCCGTCTGAAAAATAATTTCAGATGGCCTTTACTTTGGCTTGCACATCTGCAATCGGTTTTAGAGTATCATCTAAGTATTTGATAAAAAGGAGAAATATGATGAATACCAAAATCAGCCCTGCCGATTTCAGCGGTTTGTCGGAAACGCTGCTTATTCCGCTATGGGCAAAAGCCGTCGAATACCGCCGTACGGATGCTCTGCTGCGTGATGAAGAAGCGGCACGCATGCTGGATTTAATCGACTACGATTTCAGCCGTTTTGAAACAGCCAAAATGTCCCAAGTAGGCTGTTGCGCCAGAGCTGCGATTATCGATAGCGAAGTGTGTCGTTTTCTCAATCGGAATGGCGACGGCGTGGTAGTGCAACTCGGAGCGGGTCTGGACGCGCGGTTCGAACGTGTAGGCAGACCACCCGTAACAGCTTGGTACGATTTGGATTTGCCCGAAGTGATGGCTGTGCGCCGCTGCCTGCTGCCTGAATCGGGCAATCATTATCTCGACGGTTCGATGTTCGACGAAGAATGGGCGCATCTTGCGGCGGTACACGGTAAACCCGTATTGGTCGTGATCGAAGGTGTACTGATGTATTTCGATGAAAAACAGGTGCGCGCATTTTTCGAGATGTTGTGGCGCATATTGCCGCAGGCGGTGCTGGTGGCCGATTTGATGAGCGGTTTCGGCCTGAAAAAGGCGGCCAAACACGATGCGCTCAGACATATGGACGATGCCGTGCGCCCCGAATTCAAATGGGGCGTGGCGGAACCTGAAGATGCCGCCAAACTGATGCCCGGGCTGGAGACAGCGGCGGTTCACAGCCTTGCCGACAAATGCGGCCGCCGTTATCCGCTGTGGCTGCGGCTGCTCTATAAAACGGGTTGGGGGCGGCGGAATCTGGATATGAAAGTAGTTCGGCTGGAGCAGAAAGCCGTCTGAAAAAGTTTTCAGACGGCCTCATTTCAATCCCTTATTTTTCAAACAAATCCACATCAAACAAATCCGGCTCTTGGATTTTGACGCGGCAATCAAGCGTGATGTCTTCGCTCACGCGGCAGCAGCACGGCAGGATTTCGCCCGGCGTGATAAAAGCCAGCGGAAAATCGTCATAAGTCACTTTCCCGCTGACGATTTTCAGACGGCATGAACCGCAATAACCGCTGCGGCATTGGTATTCGACCTCGTGTCCGGTGCGCTCCAAACCTTCCAGTAAGGTTTCGCCGTTTTGCAGCTCGAAAATTTTATCGTGTGTACTGATGATGGCCATAACGTGATAAAAGGCCGTCTGAAAATGCGGCAGAAATCCGAAGATGATTTGTAACGCTTTTCAGACGGCCTTTTGAAGATTGGATAGGCTTACAGCTCGAAATCGCCCAAATCGTCGGCGTTGACTTCCGAGTCGATTTGACCGATGAGGTAAGAAGAAATTTCCACTTCCTGCGGCGCAACCTGTACATTATCGGACGACAGCCACGCGTTAATCCACGGAATCGGATTTTGCCCCGCGCCTGCAAATGCCGGTTTCAAGCCCACCGCCTGCATACGCAGATTGGTAATGTACTCAACGTATTGGCCTAAAATTTCTTTATTCAGGCCAATCATCGAGCCGTCTTTAAACAGATAGGCCGCCCATTCTTTTTCCTGATCGGCTGCTTTTTTAAACAATTCGAAACAGTCGGTTTCCAATTCGGCCGCAATCTCTGCCATTTCCGGATCGTCCGCACCAGCGCGCATCAAGTTCAGCATATGCTGCGTGCTGGTTAAGTGCAAGGCTTCGTCGCGGGCAATCAGTTTGATGATTTTGGCGTTGCCTTCCATCAACTCACGCTCGGCAAAGGCAAACGAGCAGGCGAATGAAACGTAGAAACGGATAGCTTCCAACACGTTGACGCACATCAGGCAGAGATAGAGTTTTTTCTTCAACTCGCGCAAAGACACGTTAACGAGCTTACCGCCGACATTGTGCGCCCCTTCGCCCAACAGGTTGTAATACTGGGTGTATTCGATTAAATCATCGTAATAGCAGGCGATGTCTTCGGCGCGGGCGATGATGTATTCGTTTTGCACGATGTCGTCGAACACGACTGACGGGTCGTTGACGATATTGCGGATAATATGGGTATAGCTGCGCGAGTGGATGGTTTCGCTAAAGCTCCACGTTTCAATCCAAGTTTCCAGCTCGGGAATCGACACCAAAGGCAGCAAAGCAACGTTCGGACTGCGGCCTTGAATGGAATCGAGCAGGGTTTGGTATTTCAGATTGCTGATGAAAATGTGTTTTTCGTGTTCGGGCAAGTTGGCGTAGTCGATACGGTCGCGCGACACGTCGATTTCTTCCGGCCGCCAGAAAAACGACAGTTGCTTTTCAATCAGTTTTTCAAATACTTCGTATTTCTGCTGGTCATAACGGGCAACATTTACCGGCTGACCGAAAAACATCGGCTCTTTAAGCGCGTCGTTTTTGGTTTTGGAAAAGGTGCTGTATGACATGACTAGGTGTTCGCAGGACATTTAACTTTCCTTTGATTAAAATATTACTACTGCAATACTTTAAATAATAAAATTAAATAACGATTCTAAGACATTTATTTCATTTTTTATTTTTATCATTATTAACACTATCAAATATTGCCTTTGTCGAACCTCCTTGATTAACAGGATTAAAACTCTCTTGAACTACTCTTACATTTGAAGGCTGAATATTAGCCTGAGTTTTTCGAGTATTCTGAGAAATAGGATTCGATGCTCTAGCCATAGGAGGACCAGGAGGAATTGATTTTTTGTCAGACATTATCAAACGCTTTCT
The DNA here is from genome assembly GCF_047837985.1 of Neisseria sp. CCUG12390. Taxonomy (GTDB): domain Bacteria; phylum Pseudomonadota; class Gammaproteobacteria; order Burkholderiales; family Neisseriaceae; genus Neisseria. The sequence continues at coordinate 1,292,356 of NZ_CP181244.1, read as the reverse complement.
ATCATTTTTATAATAAATAAAAATATACAACTCAAAACCGCAAAGACAATAAACAATCTTATTTCTTTGGGTACAGAACTAAGTTTTTGCTGCTTCTTCTCAATAGAGTCTTCTATAAAGTTTATCGCCTCTTGGAAAGAATTGATTAAACATTTTTTATAATATAGAGAATTCTCTTCAGAAGTTTCATTTAGTTTAGATTCCAAATCAAAAATTCTTCGACTTTCTACGAAAGATAAGCTATTCAATAAATTATTAATTACTATCGAAGCAAATAAGGCAGTTAAAGCACAAGTAATAATAAATATTATTGATAACAAACTAGTAAAGTCTAATGGATTAATATGGAAACGAAGTCCATTAATTAATGCACTTGATGCTACAGAAAAAAAACCAGCAATAAAAATAGACACTACAATCAGATATTTATTTGCCTTCTCATCAACATCCTTGAGAGTATTAATATAAAGCAGATACTCTTGCTGCAAAGTAGTTAATGTAATATTGTATTTTTCAAACCAATCATCATCTGAATTTAGTTGTTTTTGACTATCTGATTTATTATCTTCCATAAATTCCCCTTAAATCTTACAAGCCCCACCCGCGCAGCCGTCATCCTGAATATCGGTCTGCGTATCGTCCGCACCGTCGCGGGTGTTGTGGTAGTACAGGGTTTTGACGCCATATTTGTAGGCGGTGAGCAGGTCTTTAAGCATTTGTTTCATGGAAACTTTGTTGCCTTCGAATTTGCCCGGATCGTAGGCGGTATTGGCAGAAATCGCCTGATCGACGAATTTTTGCATCACGCCGACAAGTTTCAAGTAGCCTTCGTTGCCCGGAAGCTGCCACAGAGTTTCGTAGGCGTCTTTCAGGGTTTCAAACTCCGGCACGACTTGTTTCAGGATGCCGTCTTTCGATGCTTTGACCGTTACCAATCCGCGCGGCGGCTCGATGCCGTTGGTGGCGTTGGCGATTTGCGAACTGGTTTCAGACGGCATGAGTGCGGTCAGGGTGGAGTTGCGCAGGCCGTATTTGACGATGTCGGCGCGCAGGCTTTCCCAGTCGCACAACAGCGGTTCGCTGCACACGGCATCCAAGTCTTTTTTGTAAGTATCAATGGGCAGTTTGCCTTGCGAATAAACGGTCTGGTTGAACAGCGGGCACGCGCCGTATTCTTTGGCAAGGTTTACCGATGCTTTGAGCAGGTAATACTGCATGGCTTCAAAGGTGCGGTGGGTCAGGCCGAGCGCGGAATCGTCGCTGTATTTCACGCCGTTTTTCGCCAGATAGTAGGCGTAGTTAATGACACCGATGCCGAGCGTGCGGCGGTTCACGGTCGCGGTGCGGGCGGCTTCGACCGGATAGTCTTGATAATCCAGCAAGGCATCAAGTGCGCGCACGGTCAAATCGGCAAGCCCTTCCAGCTCGTCCAAGCTGTTTAATGCGCCCAAGTTGAAGGCGGACAAGGTGCACAGGGCGATTTCGCCGTTCGGGTCGTTGATGTTGTCCAGCGGCTTGGTCGGCAGGGCGATTTCCATGCACAGGTTGGACTGGTGCACGGGCGCGACGCGCGGGTCAAACGGGCTGTGCGTGTTGCAGTGGTCAACGTTTTGGATGTAGATGCGTCCCGTTCCGGCGCGTTCCTGCATCAGCGTGGAGAACAAATCGGTAGCCGACAAGGTGCGTTTGCGGATATTCGGGTCTTGCTCGTATTTCGTGTAGAGACGCTCGAATTCGTCTTGGTCGGCAAAAAATGCGTCGTACAGACCGGGGACTTCGTTGGGCGAGAACAGCGTAATGTTGCCGCCTTTAATCAGGCGTGTGTACAGCAGGCGGTTGATTTGCACGCCGTAATCCAGCTGGCGAATACGGTTGTCTTCTACGCCGCGGTTGTTTTTCAACACCAACAGGCTTTCGGCTTCGATGTGCCACAAGGGGTAGAACAAGGTTGCCGCGCCGCCGCGCACGCCGCCTTGCGAGCAGGATTTAACCGCCGCTTGGAACATTTTGAAAAACGGGATGCAGCCGGTATGTTGCGCTTCGCCGCCGCGGATTTCGCTGCCTAAACCGCGAATACGTCCGGCGTTGATGCCGATGCCCGCGCGTTGGGAAACGTATTTCACAATCGCGCTGGTGGTGGCGTTGATGGAATCCAGACTGTCGTCGCATTCAATCAATACGCAGCTTGAGAATTGGCGCGTAGGCGTGCGCACACCGCTCATAATCGGGGTCGGCAGCGATACTTTAAACGTAGAAACGGCGTCGTAAAAGCGTTTGACGTAATCCAAGCGCGTCTCTTTCGGGTATTTGCTGAAGAGACACATCGCCACCAAAATGTATAAAAACTGCGGCGTTTCATAAATCTGGCGGGTAACGCGGTTCTGCACCAGATATTTGCCCTCAAGCTGCTTCACAGCGGCGTATGAGAAAGTCATGTCGCGGCAATGGTCGATATAGGCATTGAGTTCGTCAAATTCTTCGCGCGTGTAATCTTCGATGATATGGCGGTCGTATTTCCCTGCTTCGGTAAGTTTTTGAACGTGGTCGTAAAGATGCGGCGGCTCGAACTGGCCGTAAGCGATTTTACGCAAATGGAAAATGGCCAGGCGTGCAGCCAAATACTGATAATCCGGAGAATCTTGCGAAATCAGGTCGGCAGCGGCTTTGATGATGGTTTCGTGGATGTCGTCGGTACGGATGCCGTTGTAAAACTGGATATGGGATTTCAGTTCGACTTGCGACACCGATACATTGTTCAGGCCTTCGGCCGCCCAAGTAACGACACGGTGGATTTTGTCTAAGTCAATCGGCTCCAAACGGCCGTCGCGTTTGGTTACTTGCAGGTTAGAGGTTGCATTCATCGTCAAAGTCCTAACTGAAAACACAAGATACGGTAGAGATTAATCTTACGGCACACAATATAATGTATTTCGCTTCTGCTATCCAGTCTTGACAACGACAGAAATTTTGATTTGCCGGTAATCATACAATACGGCAATTTTTCAGGGATATTTTCTTCCGATCCAGCCAAAACATTGATAAATCAGGCATTCCCTGAAAATCCCGTATATGGGCCTTTATTTTGAAAATCGGCTAGAGGCTTAAGAAACCTAGTAATTTACATTTTGCAGCACAGGCCGTCTGAAAACGGAAAAACGCTTTTTCAGGCAGATTTTTAAAATGTTAAATTTTGCAAACCAAATAATGTGTAACAAACAGGATACGTTGCAGGCAGGCCGTCTGAAAACCTGAAAAACAATCACTTATGCGATTTTTCAGACGGCGTTACAACGTGTTTTGAAATAGTTTTCCTTAATGCCGCTATACCCGCCTTACACCGCACATCTGCCTCCGCCGACCTAAAGCCGTTTATTTGCCGAACAAGGCCTTAAAAGCCCAATTGATCCGTTGCTGGATATGCGCATCAGTCATCAGATTGGGGACATTGCTGCCCAATTCGTCCAGCAATACACCCATTTTTTCTTCGCGATCGGTCATAATCAGCGGCATCAATACTGCACCTTTGAGAAATTCATAGCGGTTTTGCAATTCCAAATCCGAAATTTTCTGCTCCTCATAACACTCGCGCAACAGCTTCATCAAGCCCCGCGCAATGATTTCATTTTGGATTTTTAAAGCACGTTTGATGATTTTGACATCCAGGTAACTGTCAAGCAGCATTCGGTGCGTCCAATCCAGATTACAGCGCAAAGCCACCGCCAAACGCCAGATGATTTGGTGCAAACGTTCTATCGGTGTCATCTGGGGCGTACAGTCGAAAGAGAGCCGCCCGATCGAGTAGGCATTAAACTCCTGCAACATGATTTTGATGAAATCGTCTTTGTCAGGAAACAGATTCTCATAAATCTTTGGGGAAATGTTGAGATACTTGGCAATGACTTCGGCATTCAAGCCGTCATAACCATGGGTCGGATACAGCTTGATGCCGGCACGCACCAACTGCATGGCGGTCACACTGTTCATGTCATTCTCCTTATTTTTTATAGTCGTTTAAAATAGAAATAAGACAAGACGGCAGCGGCCGCCGCATACACCCGGTACATAAGGCAGCCGGTAACGCTGTATTATTTTTATTTTAAACAACTATCTGATCGGGCCGACGCCCGTTCTTAAAGCACTATACGCCCGACTTTCCGGTTTTCGCAAGAGAAATCCGTCAAAAAGGCCGTCTGAATCATATAGATGCATGATTCAGACGGCCTTATGGAAATCAGATAACGTGATTTATTTTAAAAAGGTACGTATGTGGTCGGATTAACCGGTTTGCCGTTTTGGCGCACTTCGAAATGAAGCTGGTTGCGCGGCGCGTCGGTATTGCCCATTTTGGCGATAATCTGACCGCGCTTCACGGTTTGGCCTTCGTTCACCATCAGGCTTTGGTTGTGGCCGTAGGCAGTCAGGAAAGTAGAATTATGCTGTACAATCACCAAGTTGCCATAACCGCGCAGACCCGAACCGGCATATACCACCTTACCGTCGGCAGCAGCCACTACAGATTGGCCGGCGTTACCGGCGATGTCCACACCTTTGTTGTTACCGCCGAAATTGGTCACTACATTACCTACGGTCGGCCGCTGCCAAGTAATGCCGCTGACCGTACGCGTACCACCGGTGGAAACCGTTGCTGTAGTTGCCGGAGTCGGCGTAGCCGTAGCTGCCGGGGTTGCAGCCGTTGATGCGGCGGATGAAGCCGGTGCAACATAACCTGCCGGTTTCACGCGCAGCGTTTGGCCTACGCTGATGGTGTTGTCGGCCAAATTATTCCACGAACGCAAATCGTTTTGGTTGATGCCGTAGCGTTTGGAAATATTGTACACCGTATCACCGCGCACCACGGTGTGCGTTGCCGCATTCACGTCAACCGGTGCGTAAGAAGGCACATAAGCACCTCCGGTCGAACCGCTGTAAGTCGGCGCCGGGGCATTGGTAGCGACAGGCGGCACGTACGGCGCATCGCCCGCCGCGCTAGAAGCCGCATTCGGATCGTATGGGGTTGCACCGTATGGATTGCTTGCCGTCGAAGCCGAGCCCATGGAAGAAGTGCCTGCCACAACAGGAGCGGGTTGCTGGCTGGCACATGCGCTTAAAAATAATGCCATAGCGGCCGAGCCGGCATAGAATGCGGTTTTTTTCAACATATTGATAACTTTCCTAATGATCTTCGTTGAGGGTTTCCATTTCTGTTGGGGCATATCATAATCAAAATATGCCCTGTTCTCAAGTGTTCCGCCCTGATTAGCGGCCGAAATAACGAAACAATATCAATTTTTTGGTATGTTACGGGCTTGTTATCATGGTGTCCGATACGGTTGGAGCCGTCTGAAAAACCTGTTTTCCGCCACCTTTTCAGACGGCCTTTTCAAATCTATCCTGCCGTCTGCCTGCAATCTGCGCTTTGCCAAAATGTCCTTACACCGTCCAACTCTTCGCGCGCGGTCAGATCGATTTGCAGCGGCGTAACCGTAATAAACCCGGCTTCGCATTCGCCGAAATCCGTGCCTTCTTCGCGGTCGGAAATATCGCCGACCGGGCCTATCCAATAAACCGGTTCGCCGCGCGGGTTGGCGGTCGGTACAATGCTTTGCGTGTGGTGACGCCGTCCCAGACGGGTAATTTTGATGCCCTGAATGTCTTCCGGCGCAACGGCAGGAATATTGATGTTCCACAATATCGGTTTTTGCGGCGGCTGTTTGACCAAGTGCTCCAGCAGCAGCCATGCTGCCTTTTCGGCGGTCTCCCAATAGCGGCCGCTGAAATCGTTCAACGAAACGGCCACCGCCGGAATCCCCATCAGATAAGCCTCGGTTGCGGCGGCGACTGTCCCTGAATAAAGCGTGTCGTCGCCCATGTTTGCACCGTTGTTGATGCCAGAAAGTACCAAATCGGGCCGGAACTCGGGCAGAGCGTGCAGCGCGAGATGAATGCAGTCGGTCGGCGTGCCGCTGACATAATAAAAGCCGTTTTCCGCCTGGCGGATACGCAGCGGGCGGTCAAGCGTCAGCGAATTGCTCACGCCGCTGCGGTCGCGTTCGGGCGCAACGACGCGCACGTTGGCAAACTCCGCCGCCACACGCGCCAAAACCGCGATGCCCTGCGCCAAATAGCCGTCGTCGTTACAAATCAAAATATTCATTTTTCCAGCCCCCGTATGCTTAATCAATCAACAGACGGATTGTAAATGCGGCAACCGGCATTTGTCTATTTTCAGACGGCCTGCCTTGCAATCGAACAAGGCCGTCTGAAACGCGTTATAATCCGCGGCATCGCCCATCACAAACCATTATCTTCTTATGGAACACGAAATTCTGATTATCGGCGGCGGCTTGGTCGGCGCGGCAGCAGCCGTGGCACTCAAACGTCAGGGGCGCGATGTCGCCCTGCTGGAAATCCGCCCTGCCGAAACCGATTTGCACCGTTTGGAAACAGGCTGGGACGCGCGGATTTTCGCCATCAGCCCGGCCAATCAGGCCTTGCTGCAATCATTGGACGTATGGCCGTCTGAAAGCCGAATCCAGCCGGTTTCGGTGATGGACGTACGCGGCGACAACGGCGGCCGCATCGAATTCAAAGCCGCCGACATCCCTGCACCGCGCCTGATCGCCATTGCGGAAAACCGCTGGCTTTTGGCCGCTTTGTGGCGGCAAATCCGCGCGCTGGACATTCCCGTCATCACGCAAAAAGCAGTCGGGCTGGAAACCGGTATTCAGACGGCCTCCGTACATCTGGAAAACGGCGATACCGTTCAAGCCAAACTCATCATCGGTGCGGACGGTGCCAATTCTTGGGTGCGCGCGCAGGCCGGTATCAAAGTCCGCGAAAATCCTTACGGACAGCACGGTGTCGTCGCCAATTTCACTACCGAAAAAGACCACGGCGGCACGGCGTTCCAATGGTTTAAAAACGGCGAAGTATTGGCTTATCTGCCGCTGCCCGACCGTAAAATCTCCATCGTCTGGAGCACTTCCACACCGGAGAAACTCACATCCCTAACACCCGAAGATTTAGCCGCCGCCGTTACCGCAGCAGGCGAAGGCGTGTTGGGCAAACTCTCGTCGCTCTCGCCCGCATTTGCTTTCGACCTGGTTTTGCGCCGCCCCGAAACCACGTTCGCACCGCGCGTTTTACTCATCGGTGACGCGGCGCACACCATTCATCCGCTGGCCGGACAAGGCGTAAATCTCGGTTTCGGCGATGTCATCGAATTACAGAAAATGGCACGAAACACCGCCGACATCGGCGCATACCAATTCCTGAAACGCTTCGCCCAAAACCGCCTCGAACCCGTGCGCACCATGCAATACGGCTGCGACGCGCTGTTCCGCCTGTTCGCCGACGAAACCCTGCCCGCCCTGCCGTGGCTGCGCAATACCGGTTTGGATTGGGTCAACGCCACGCCGTTTGTCAAAAACCGCCTGATTAAACATGCGATGGGGTTGTAAAACCGTCAACCGATTTTATTCTAGGAAATCTTCCGTCAAGCTATCTGAAACGAGCACAGCGGGTTTCTGCGAAGCTAAAATGGGTGCAGTAAGTTTTTACGAAGCTGAAAATTTTCAGACGGCCTTTGCTTCATATCAAAGGCCGTCTGAATTTTTAATATCGAAACAAACAAAAAGACTATACTGACAACAGATTTTTTACGCTTCAAGGACACATCATGAAACAGTACACCCTCGACCCCAATGCCCTGCTCGGCGGCGTGATTGCCAGCGACAACGATCAGGAAATCGTGCAGCTTTCCTTACAGAAAAACAATGAAATCCCGACTTACGAAACCGACGCGATTATCCTGCTGCTGGTATTGAACGGCCGCGCACAAATCGTTACCGAAAAAGGCACACTCGATACACAGGGCCTACAAGTAGTACGCCTTGAGCCGAACGAAGCGCACAGCATCCGCGCTTTGGAAGACGGAACCAATATTCTGGTCATCAAACAGAAAACACACGAATTGGTGTTCAGTAAAAAACTGCGCTTCGGCAGCTGCTGTCTTTAACGGGTAAGATCAGGAGCAATCCGGTACGGCTGAAATCCGAAGCCGTCCATTTCCGTAATCACAGGCCGTCTGAAAAACTATGCCTGTCATTACCGCGCAGGCAGGAATCCGGGTCTGTTGGCTTCGGTAATATTTAAAAATGACAGAAAGTTGAAATCCCGGGTTCCCGCCTGTGCGGGGGGATTGCAGCAGATTTACGCAGCTCATGGCAGATTAGCGTTTCTGAATATTTTCGGGTTATAGAAAGTCACAGGCCGTCTGAAAACAAGCGCAGCGCGTTTCCGCGAAGCTCAGTTTTTCAGACGGCCTGAGATTTTTTTCCGAAACCGCTTAAGCGTTCATCAGCCAATATTGCAGACCGACCAAGGTTTTCGCGTCTTTGATTTCATCATTTTTCAAAGCGGCTTTGACGGCTTCGCGGCTCATCAAAACCGTTTCGGTGATTTCGTCCTCATCGTTGCTTAACGTACTTCCTTCGCGCACGCCGCTGGCTTCGTAGAGATACATTTTTTCGTCGCAAAAACCGACGGCGGTGTAAAACGTGTGCAGCAGTTTCACGCTGTCGGCGGTGTAGCGGGTTTCCTCGGCCAGCTCGCGCAAAGCACATTCGGCAGGGTCTTCGCCGGCGACATCGAGTTTTCCGGCCGGCAGTTCCAAAACGGCTTGGTCGGCGGCATACCGCCATTGGCGCACCAAAACCACTTCGTCGTTGTCGGTAACGGCCAACACGCAGGCTGCCCCGGGGTGGCGGATAACCATGCGCTGGCTTTCCTTGCCGTTGGACAGGCGGATTTGGTCGCGGCTGATGCGGATAAATGCACTTTCGTAAATCGGTTCGCTGCTGATGCAGGTTTCTTTTAAATCCATGATGCTCTTTCTTTGACAAATATAAACAGGCCGTCTGAAAACCGGATACGGCATTTCAGACGGCCTCTGCATGTTTCAAGGCCGTCTGAAATCAGTTTTTGCTGCGTTCGATTTCCACGCCCACTTCTTTTACGTCCGGCAAAATCCCCGGCTTGACGATTCTGACGCGCACCCACAGTGCATTGAAATCTTCCAAAACCAGCTTGGCGACATGTTCGGCCAATACTTCCAGCAGCAGAAAATCCTGTTCGCGCAGGCTGCTGCGCAAGGCTTCGCACACTTCGCCGTAATGCACTGTGTCGCCGATGTTGTCGCTCAGGGCGGACTTTTCCGGTACGCCGATGTCCAAATCGAGAACCAGCGTCTGCGGGCGTTCGCGCTCCCAGTCGTACACGCCGATTAAGGTTTCGGCTTTCATGCCGCGTAAAAAAATCTTATCCATTTGCATTGTCCGTTTTTTTGGATAGAATAACCGCTTTCATTGTAAGCAAAGCATACGAAATGTACAACGTTTTAGCCGTTATCGCGGCTTATCTGATCGGTTCGCTGTCCTTCGCGGTGATTGTGTCGAAAGCCTACGGCATGGACGATCCGCGTACCTACGGCTCGGGCAATCCGGGCGCGACCAATGTTTTGCGCAGCGGCAAGAAAAAAGCCGCCGCCCTTACGCTGCTGGGCGATGCCTTGAAAGGCCTGGCGGCGGTTTGGCTGATTAAATGGCTGCAAACCGAAATCGACATCAGCGACACTACGGTTGCGCTCTCGGCGGTGGCCGTGTTGGTCGGACATATGTGGCCGGTGTTTTTCGGCTTCAAAGGCGGCAAAGGCGTGGCCACGGTTTTGGGCGTATTGCTTGCGCTTTCGTGGCCGACTGCGCTGGTTTGGGGTGTCGTATGGCTGGTCATGGCGTTCGGCCTGAAAATTTCTTCGCTGGCCGCGCTCACGGCAACGGCCATCAGCCCGATTGCGGCCTATTTCTTTATGCCGCATGCTTCTTGGGTATGGGCGACAGTAGCCATTGCCGTATTGATTTTCTACCGCCACAAGAGCAATATCGCCAACCTGCTTTCCGGCAAGGAAAGTAAAATCGGCGACAAAGCCGATTCCTGATTCCGCTGAAACTGAATCACTGAGAAGCCCGACTGTGTCGGGCTTTTTTAATGATGACAGAACGATGCCGTGTTTGTATTCAATTAGGATTCGGTTACAATGGACGCAAAGGCCGTCTGAAAGCAGACGTACATTTTCTATTTCCGACAAGACATTATGCTGAAAAAAACCGCCCGATTGACTTTCACCACCACGCTCGCCGCCCTGCTTTCCGCCTGTTCGCTGGTCAAATACCAACCGCTCGAAACCATCGATAAAGTGGATGTGACTAAAGGCTACCGTTTTGAAAACGCCCATAAAGAAAACCAAGACGACACTTTCGTCATCTTGATGTTTTCCGGCGGCGGCACGCGTGCGGCGGCTTTGGGCTACGGCGTACTGGAACAGCTTCACCAGCAGCAAACCTCTATCGGCGGCCGGAACAAATCCCTGCTGGAAAATGTGGATTTGGTGGTCGGCGTGTCCGGCGGCTCGGTTTTGGCGGCTTATTTTTCGCTGCACGGTCCGCAAACCATTCCCAATTTCTACAAACGCTTCCTGCGCCAGAATTTCCAAAGCCAAGTCATCAAACAGGCATTCTCCGCCACCAATATTCCGCGTTTGACCGCGCCCGAATTCGGCCGCGGCGATCTGCTTCAGGAGCAGTTTGAAACCTATCTGTTCGGCAAAGCCACGTTCGACGATTTGGAAAAACGCCGCAAAGGGCCGTTTGCCATCATCAGCGCGACGGATATGGGCTTGGGCGAACGCATTAATTTCACCCAAGAATATTTCGACCCGATGTGCCTGAACCTCAACGATTTGCGCATTGCACGGGCAGTGGCCGCCTCCAGCGCGGTTCCGCTGGTATTCGCCCCGATTACGCTGAACAACAACGGCGGCAATTGCGGCTATACGCCGCCCAAGCGTTTGCAGGCGGCGACGATGGGCGGTAAAAACACGCAGCAGAGCATTACCCGCAGGGAATTGACCGGAGCCATCACCCAATACGCAGACAGCAAAGCCCGCCCCTATATCCATCTGCTCGACGGGGGCCTGACCGACAACCTCGGGATGCGCAGCCTGCTCGACATGACCGAAGTGTATTCGAGCAATATGCTGGTGCGGCAAATGAGTACGCATAAAATCAAGCGCATCGTCGTCATCAATGTCAATGCGCAAAACCAGATCAACAGCGATTTGGACAAAACCGCCGCCGTCCCGGGAGTACGCGACGTGGTGAATGCGATTATCGACATTCCCATCGCCAAATATTCGCAAGAATCGCTGCGCCGCTTCCGCGCTTTTACCGACCGGTGGAACGAAGCGCAATACAAAGACGGCAGCGGCAACCCGATTTCGCTGACCTTCGTTAGCCTGAGCCTGCGCGATTTGCCTGAATCCGAATTGCGCAATGCCGTATTGAATATTCCGACCAGCTTCTACCTGCCGGCTAAAGACATCGACAACCTGCGCACCGCTGCCGCCGAATTGATGAAACATTCCAAAGAGTACCGGGCTTTGCTGAACGACTTGTCTGCCCATCCCAATGCCGAAGTCCTGTTCGCCAAAACCGAACCGGAAACGGACGACAAGCAGAAAATCAAGCCGGCAGACCATCCTTTTTCCATTGAAAAACTAGACGAAGTGAACGCCCCCGCCGGCGACGATTTTGAATTACCGCAGCAGCAGCCGTAACAGAAGGCCGTCTGAAAACTTTGTTTTCACAACGGTTTCAGACGGCCTCAATCCTGATTGCGCTTTCGGATACACGCGCCATTTGTTAAAATGAACCTTATTTACCCTTTCAGACGGCCTGCACATCGACCATGCCGTCTGAAAACATTTACACACACAGAACCCGACCATGAGCCAAACCGAAAAACCCATCGTTACCGACATCGACCGCCCCGTACTGACTCCGCCCGACGGCCATAAAAAAGTGCTGCTGCATTCCTGCTGCGCCCCGTGCAGCGGCGAAGTGATGGAAGCCATGCTCGCCAGCGGCATCGACTACACCATCTATTTCTACAACCCCAACATCCACCCGCATAAAGAATACATGCTGCGCAAAGAAGAAAACCTGCGCTTCGCCGAAAAATTCGGCATTCCGTTTGTCGATAAAGACGACGACTACGAAAACGACCGCAAAGAATGGTTCGAACTGGCCAAAGGCATGGAATTCGAGCCGGAACGCGGCATCCGCTGCACCATGTGTTTCGACATGCGCTTCGTCAAAGCCGCGCAATACGCCCACGACAACGGCTTTCCCGTATTCACCAGCTCGCTCGGCATTTCGCGCTGGAAAGACATGAAACAGATCAACGGCTGTGGCCACCGCGCGGCGGATCTGTTCGACGACGTGGTCTACTGGGACTTCAACTGGCGCAAAGGCGGCGGCAGCGCGCGCATGATTGAAATCAGCAAACGCGAAAATTTCTACCAGCAGGAATACTGCGGCTGCGCCTATTCCCTGCGCGATTCCAACAAACACCGCAAATCGCAAGGCCGCATTCCGATTAAAATCGGCAGACTGTATTACGGCGACGAATCGACTGTCTACGAGCCGCAGCCGATTAAAGTGGAAAAGTAAACAGGCCGCTACTCATACTTTTCTCCTGCCAATTCCCATGCAAAAGGCCGTCTGAAAATAAATTTTCAGACGGCCTTTGCCATTTCAACTGTCCGGCGGTTTAATCGTCGTCATCGTCATCATCACGACGGCGCACTCTGCGCACTTTTTGCTTGGCTACTTTTTTCTTAGCCACCCGTTTCTTAACTGTTTTTTTCTTGGCCGGTTTTTTAGCGACTACTTTTTTCTTCTTTGCAGTCTGCTTAACCGCACGCGGACGATCATCGTCATCGTCGTCATCACCGATGCGCGAACCGGTGCGGCGGCGGTCATCGTCATCACCGTCATCGTAAGTCACAACACTTTTCGGCACACGGCGGTCATCATTGTCATCTGCATGAGCAGGCGCAGCAACAACCATTGCACCTGCCACACTCAATAATACCAACAGCTTTTGGAGGGACATTTTTTTCCTCTCTTCAACGAGTTGTAGGAGTTTTCATTAGAGCATAAGGCCAAATTCCCATCAATCGCGAAAATGTAAAATCAATACATAAAAATATCCGCGGCATACACAATTTGATTACACAGCAATACGAAACATGACACAACGACAGGCCGTCTGAATTTTTCAGACGGCCTGTTATTTATCGTGAAATACAGTGAACCAAAATCAACAACCGACGAAGTACACGCAGGGTGGACACTCTTTGCCCACCACTTCGGCAGATACTGCAAGACGGGCAACGAGTACCACTCCACGGTTTCTGCAGCAACGGTGGATTACAAAGGCCGTCTGAAAAATTTCAGACGGCCTTTGCTTTATCTTCCGCCAAAACTTTCTTCGCTGTTTCAATCCCCCAATACGAAGCCTCTTCAAATACCGAATAGCCGCTCAAATCGCTGTGTGCAAACAATAATTTGGATTCATGCGCACGCAGGGAAAGCAGGTTTTTATCGTCGAGATAACCGACCT